>JBIMKD010000060.1:0-9791 GCA_043673815.1 Chromatiales bacterium | reverse complement strand
CGCAGCAACGAGTTCGGGTACGCCAACTACGAGATCATCCCGGCGGTCGCAGAGCTGAGTCCATTGGGGGCCGCTCCGCGTTGAGCGTCGCGATCGGACGCTGGCTGCGTGAGCCGCTCGTCCATTTTCTGGTGGCGGGGCTGCTGCTCTTCGCCGGCTATGCCGCGCTCCAGCGCGAAGCGGCTCCCGAGCCGAAGTCCACGCAGATCGAGCTGACCTTGGAAGATCTGCGAGGGCTCGAGATCGCCTTCACCTCGCGCTGGCAGCGCCCGCCGACGCCCGAGGAGATGGCCGGCCTGGTGGAGAGCAGGGTCCGCGAGGAGATCCTCTACCGGGAGGCGCTCGCGCTCGGTCTCGACAAGGAAGACACCATCGTGAAGCGCCGCATGGCGCAGAAGATGGAGTTCCTCGCCGAGGACGTCTCCGATGCGCGCGAGCCCAGCCCCGAGGAGCTCGCGGCCTGGTTCGAGAAGAACGCGGAGCGCTTCACGCTCCCGGGTCGAGTCACGTTCCGCCACCAGTATTTCAGCCCCGACCGCCGCGGCGCGCGCGCCTACGACGACGCCGCAAAGGCGCTCGAGAAGCTCGCGGGAAAGCCCGAGGACTCACCGGCCGCGACGGCCCTCGGCGATCCCTTCATGTTCCAGGACACCCTGGCCGACCGCAGCCCTGAGCAGCTCGCCAAGGACTTCGGCCCGGGCTTTGCCAGCGCGCTGTCCGCGCTCGAGCCGGGCACCTGGCAGGGCCCGATCGAATCCGGCTACGGCTGGCATCTGGTCTTTGTGAGCTCGTCGACGCCTGGCCGCGTGCCCGCGTTCGAAGAGGTCGAGCCGGACATCATGACCGCCTGGAAGACCGACCAGCGTGCCGAGGCCTGGCGCAAGGCCTACGCAGAGATGCGTGCGCGCTACGAGCTCGTGCTGCCCGCCCCGCCGGACGAAGTCGCGAGCGGGGGCGGCCCTGCGGAAGCGAACGCCACACCATGAGCCGAGCTCTCGTCACTCTGCTTCTCGGGTTGCTGACATTCGCATCCGCCGCCGGCGCCCACGAGGTCCGCCCGGCCTACCTCGAGATCGAGGAGACGGCGCCCGGGCGCTACACCGTTCTGTGGCGAACGCCCGTGCTGTCGGGAATGCGCTTGCCGGTCGCGCTGAAGCTGCCGGACGATGTGGGTGAGATCGGGGAGCCGATCGTACAGGAGCTGCCGGGCTCGCTCGTCGAGCGCCGGACGATCGACGCGGGCGAGGGCGGGCTCGCCGGGAAGCGCATCCAGTTCGTGGGGCTCCAGGCCACGATCACCGACGTGCTGGTGCGCGTCTCGCTCCTCGACGGTAACCGCACGACCTCTCTGGTTCGCCCGTCCGAGCCGTGGGTAGAGATCGCCGCGGCGCGCGGGTGGCTTTCGGTGGCGGGCGCCTACCTCGTCCACGGTGTCGAGCACATCCTGCTCGGCTTCGATCACCTGCTCTTCGTGCTCGCGCTGATCCTGATCGTGCGCAGCCTGCGCGTGCTGCTGATAACGATCACCGCGTTCACGATCGCGCACTCGATCACGCTCGCGCTCGCGACGCTCGGCGTGGTGCACGTGCCGGGGCCGCCGGTCGAGGCCATGATCGCCCTCAGCATCCTGCTCTTGGCCTGCGAGATCCTGCGCATGCGGCGCGGCGAGGCGAGCTCGACCGCGCGCTGGCCGTGGCTGGTGGCCTTCGCCTTCGGCCTGCTCCACGGCTTCGGCTTCGCCGGCGCACTCACGGAGCTCGGACTCCCGCAGGATGACATCCCGCTCGCGCTCTTCGCCTTCAACGTCGGCGTAGAGCTCGGACAGCTCGCGTTTATCGCGTCTGTCATGGCTGCGCTCGTGGGCGCTGCCTTTATCGGCAGGAGACTCAGCCACCTCGGCATCGATCCAAAGCCCGCGTACGCGGCGTCGGAATCGGTGACCGCCTACGCCATCGGCTCCATTTCCGCCTTCTGGCTCATCGATCGAACGCTCGGCTTTATCATATGAAGGTCTAACCATATCACCATGCATCGATCTCGTGCTTTAAGTCGTCGCTGGTGATGGTACGGCCCTGCTTCACGGCTTTTTGGCCCTTGCGGATCTTATCGAGCACATAGAGCCGGTACATGATCTCGTTCATGTCGGCATCGTCGGGTAGTTTACCGATGGTCTCCAGGGCTTGCTGTATGGCGGGTTGCATGGTAGGGCCTCTCCTGATGGAGGGGCCTATTTAGCGCGCCGAGGATGCAAAGATCGTGGTCACCGCAGCAACTCGATGAGCGAGCGCAGTACATAGAGCCCGACCCCGCCGGTGATGATCCACTTCGTCCAGCGAAGATCGGATTCGAGGGGGGCGAACCGGGCCTCGAGCGCGGCCTTGAGATCTGCAAACTCGGCGTGCATGAATTCTTTGGTGACGAGGTGCTCGCGCTCCTCAATGCTGAGCACCGAATGCGCAGCTCGTCGGGCTGTGAAAGCCTGCCCAATGGCCGCTCGTCGGCGGCTCACTTTGGGAACAGGAAAGCGAACTGGAATCGGAGTTGCCAGTCGGCGCCACCGTCTGGTGTTTCAGCGTTCCAATAGGCTTGAAGCTGCGTATTCAGCGGCAGTTTGCCCAGGTGCCAGATCTTCTGCACACCGCCGCCGATCGGTACGGTCCAGCGATCGTCGCTGTCCGCCTCCCAATTAGCGGTGATGATCGGCGAAGTGCCTAGCGCCCAACCATGGGGTAGGTTGTAATTGATGAAGGGCTGCAACGTCATCAGGTTTACGTCGGCGCGGTCGTCATTCCCGGCGAAGGACCAGATGTTATTGACCAAGGCACCTATCACCCACGGACCGGGCATGATTAGGGCCACAACCCCGGGTCCCGCGGCCCACTGCTCGCTCCCGAGCACGTCGGCGGAAGCCGTTGGAAACTGGAAGACGGGCCCGATGCCCCAGGTGATCTCGCCGGGCTTGGCCGGCGAAAGGAATGTCTGATACTGGATGTCACCGATCCCGAACTTGCTGTCAAGCCCCGGCGCCAGCGGAGGCTGGTCGATGAGCGGGATGATCGGGCGATGAATCAGATTCCACGTCTCGCTCAGGCGCATGGGATAGACCGGCTGGATATTGAGGATGTACTGAAGGTCGTCGTTTGGCCCCACATCGAAGTTGAAGTTGCTCTGGAACGGCACGCTGATGAGATTGCTAACGGGGTTTTGAGTTTTCTTCGCGAGCGCGGTGTCCTCACCGCCAGCCGATGGCTGCGCTACGGACGAATTGGTTATCCACAGTGCGACTACCAGAATGGCAACAGATACCTTTCGGATTGTACGCAGGGGATTGTCGGTCATAATAGTATTGGCTTATAGCCGGTGTTCGTACCCGGGTCCAAGGGGCAAGCCGCGCTGCGTTGCAGGGTAGGATATTCGACGCGGCATCGCAATGTTTGACAACTCCCTAACCCAGCAGTACCGTGCCTCTCGGCGAAAAGGGCGTTTAGAATCTCTAGACCTGGACGAGAGTGCGGAGGCACGATCGCGATTCACGCAAAGATCACCTTCATCCGAGATCCTGGGCACTTACCAGTAGTCAAACAACAACGGAGAAATGACTATGAAAATCCGATATCGTTATATCGCCGGTTTCACGGGACTGCTGCTTGATGGGACCGCGCAGGCCGGCTCCATGACCTTTGGCCAAGCCATCATCACCGACGACCAGTTGGACGGACAGGTCACGCAACAGATCCTGGATAAATGCGGGCAGCCGACGTCGAAGGATGGCGACAACTGGCTCTATGACCGTTCGGATGTGGGGCAGGGGATCTACGTCCTGCACTTCAACGATTCGGGCCAGCTCGATTCCATTGAAGAGCAAATGGATCGGGAATAGGGTCAGAAGGCCGGGCTCCGCGACGACCGATAACTTTTCCCACCAAGCTGACGAGGTCGGGCGCGCGAAGGCTCCGAAGCGCGGCCTGCCGTTCATGATGATTATGGCGATCGCCGTCGGGGTTGTTGCCGGTTTCGGCGCCTGGGGTTTTCGCATGTTGATCGGATTCGTCCACAACGTGCTCTTTCTCGGTCAGCTCGTTTTCTCCTATGACGCCAACGTGTACACGCCTGCCAGCCCCTGGGGCGTCGGCGTCGTGCTGGTTCCCGTCGCCGGTGCGCTGGTGGTGGCGTGGCTGGTCAAGAATTTCGCGCCCGAAGCCAAAGGGCATGGCGTGCCCGAGGTCATGGACGCCATCTACTACAAGCAGGGCCGAATCCGCCCTCGGGTCGCGGTGGTCAAGTCGCTGGCTTCGGCGGTTTCGATCGGCAGCGGCGGCTCGGTGGGACGCGAGGGGCCGATTGTCCAGATTGGCTCGGCCTTCGGCTCGACGCTGGGCTCGCTGATGCCGATGCGGACCAGCGACCGGGTGACGCTCATCGCGGCCGGAGCGGGCGCCGGGATCGCCGCGACGTTCAACGCGCCGCTCGGCGGCATCGTCTTCGCCCTCGAGCTCCTGCTGGTGTCTATCAACGCCCGCAATCTCCTGCTGGTGACGATGGCGACCGTGGTGGGGACTCGAATCAGCCACTTGCTTATGGGAACCGATCCCTCCTTTTACGTCCCGGCGCTGGAAACGCCCGACTTCCAACTGACGCAGTCTTGGGGGCTGGCCGTGTTCTTTATCCTGGGCGCCTTGATGGGGCTCCTGTCTGTCGCCTTCATCCGCGGACTCTACTGGATGGAGGACCTCTTCGAGGCCATGCCCGGCAATTACTACACGCGCCACGCGCTCGGCATGCTCTGCGTCGGCGTGATGCTGTTTCTGCTCATGCGCCACGCGGGTCACTACTATGTCGAAGGCGTGGGTTATGCGACCATCATGGAGATACTCCAGGGATCGTTGACCTCCCCATGGTTCCTGCTCCTGCTGGCGGCGCTGAAACTTCTGGCGACCTGCCTGTCACTCGGTTCCGGTGCGTCCGGCGGCGTCTTCTCTCCGGCGTTGTTCATGGGCGCGGCCGGTGGTGCGGCGTTCGGGTATCTTTGTCAGGCATTGACGCCCGGCCTCAACATTGCTATTCCCACTTTCGCCATCGCCGGAATGGCGGCGGCGATCGGTGGGTCAACCGGGGCCGTGCTCACAGGCATCATCATGCTCTCCGAGATGACCAGGGATTATTCCATCATGCTCCCCCTGGTCATCACCTGCTCGGTCGCCTACGCCGTGCGCAAGTGGATCATGGACGACAGCATCTACACGATGAAGCTGCGCGCGCGTGGACACTCGGTGCCGCAGGGATTGCACGCGTCGGTGCTGACTTCCCAGCGAATCCAGGATCTGAGGACAACAGACTTCGCTGTCGTTCCCGAAGGCGGCGAAATTCCGACCGGCGCGACGATCGTTGTGCATTCGGAGGACGCCGCGATTTCCGGAGTGACAAGGCAGCCGGGCGCTGAGCCAAGCTTGACCGCTGTCGGGTCTGCCGCCCGCTCCCTGCGCTACGTCGTGGTGGGGGAACAAGCCACGCTTCTGGCGGCCGCGGGCGCCTTGTGGGAGGCGGAGGCCGAGCTCATCCTGGTATCGCGCAATCCGGAGTCTCGGCGGGCGGAGGATCTCGTCGGGGTGGTCACCCTGGCGGCGCTGGCTCACGTGTTTAAAGCCGATGAAGATCTCTCGTAACCGAATCACCGTCCGGCCGGTCCGACCAAGCATTGTTCATTGCCGTCAATTGCAAATCCCCGTTGCAAGTCCTATCCTTCGCTCACGGCGCAACGGGCGGGCCGCCGGTCCGGCCCATCGATCAGCGGGGAGCTGTCTCGGCTTATCCTCACCTCTCCAGCCGCGCGCCGCCCATGTGACGCGAGGAGCCTTATGTGGCGGAGCGGGCGCCCCATCGCGGGAAGCCCGTTTTTCTCGGTGGTTTTCATGCGATGGGCTAGAGGAGCGACTTCGATGAGATATGCAAGATTTTTTTTCCAGTGGAGTCGTGAAGTTGCTTTGACACTCTGTACTCTGCTGTTCGTGGCCGTGCAAGCGCACTCCCAGACCGATCCGCTGCCTTCCTGGAACGACGGTCCGGCGAAGCATGCGATCGTCGAATTCGTGCAGACGACCACGGCGCAGGGGCGTCCCAAGTTTGTACCGCCGGCGGAGCGCATCGCCACCTTCGACCAGGACGGCACGCTGTGGGTCGAGCACCCGATGTACTCACAGGTGATGTACTGCCTCGATCGCGTGCCGGCCGTCGTGAAGGCGAAACCGGAGCTCGCCAAGGTCGAGCCATTCAAGACGGTCATGTCCGGTAACCGCGAGGCGATGGCGAAGCTAACGACCGATGATTTGATCAAGATCGCGGCTGCAACGCTGACTGGCATGTCGGTCGATGAATTCCGCGCCGAAGTAAAGGCATGGATCGCCAAGGCCAAGGATCCGCGTTGGAAGCGGCCCTATACCGAGCTCACTTACCTGCCGATGCAGGAGGTCCTGAAGTACCTGCGCGAGAACGGCTACAAGACTTACATCGTTACCGGCGGCGGCCAGGATTTCGTGCGCGTGTACGCCGAGAAGACCTACGGCATTCCCCCCGAACAGGTCGTTGGAACCGCCGGCGGCACGACGTACGGCTATGACTCGACTGGAAAGCCGTTCCTGACCAAAGAGCCGAAGCTGCTGTTGAACGACAACAACGCCGGCAAGCCCGAGGGCATCCACTTGATGATCGGGCGCCGGCCGTACGCGGCGTTCGGCAACTCGACCGGCGACCAGCAGATGCTCGAGTACACGAAAGCCGGTGACGGCGCGCGACTCGCCATGCTCGTACTGCACGACGATGCAAAACGTGAGTATGCGTACGGACCTGCACACGGGCTTCCAGATACCAAGGTCGGCACCTTTACCCAGGCGCTCTACGACGAGGCGAAGAAGAAAGGCTGGACGGTCATCAGCATGAAGGGCGACTGGAAGCGGATTTTCGCGTTCGAGTAGCGGACGGAAGGCAAGGCTATTCGAGGGCTTCCACGGTGCAGCCCGGCATGCGGCGGAAATCGGCGGTGTTCGTGGTCAGCACAGGAAAACCGTGGCGGATTGCCGTGGCCCCGATGATGAGATCGAGCGAACCGAGCGTTATTCCACGTCCGAGCGAACTTACGAGGCGTGCGTGGACGCGCGCGACTTCAAGGTCGAAAGGCAGCGGGCGAAACAACTTGAAAATTGCCTCCACAAACGCCGAACGGCGTGCTCGGCGCTGCTCCGTGTTGGCGAGATGTACGCCGACGAGAAGTTCCGAACAGGTGGCTGCCGATATGAATCCCTCGCCGTACGCGGGTTTGTACGCTGAGAAATCGACGGTGGCGGGCGCCCTTTCGAGCCTGATCAACACGCTGGTGTCGATGATCAGTCCCATTCGACCGCGTCCGGGCGCATTCTGGCCAGCCCGCGCTCGATGTCCCGCGCGAAATGCCCGGCTTCGCGCGGACCCAGGCGGGGTAGCGCGCGCGCGAGTTCGTCGAGCCGATCGAGGGCGACACCTCCCGCCGGCGCTGCCGGCACCAGCCGCGCAACCACTTCCTTGCCGCGAACGATGTCGAACTCGGCGCCCTGATAACGGACCTGGTTCAGGACTTCCGAGAACCTGCGTGCCGCGTCTGTTGCAGTGATCTTGTCCGCCATGTGGATTCCCTCGACGATGTTAACCCGTATCATATTATCAGATATTCATGTAATGCAACCAGCAACTGGATTCCCGCCAATTGAGGAGTCAGCACCATGAAGAGAGTTCTTGCGAAATTGCTTGCCCTCGCGTTCGCCGCCGCGCTGTGGGCGCCGGCGATAGCCCAGACGGCGCAGAAGAAGCCGAACATCCTCGTCATCTGGGGCGACGACATCGGCTACTGGAACATCAGCGCCTATAACCAGGGGATGATGGGCTACAGGACGCCCAACATCGACCGCATCGCCAAGGAAGGCGCGCTGTTCACCGACTGGTACGGTCAGCAGAGCTGCACCGCGGGACGCGCCGCGTTCATCACCGGACAGTCGCCGTACCGCACCGGCCTGCTGAAGGTCGGGCTGCCCGGCGCCAAGGAAGGGCTTCAGGCGAGAGACGTCACCATCGCCGAGCTGCTCAAGGCGCAGGGCTACGCGACCGGCCAGTTCGGGAAGAACCATTTGGGCGACCTCGACGAGCACCTGCCCACCGTGCACGGCTTCCAGGAGTTCAAGGGCTCGCTCTACCACCTGAACGCCGAAGACGAGCCCGAGCACGAGGACTACTTCAAGAACCCGGAGTTGCGCAAGCGCTTCGGCACCCGCGGCGTGATCCACACCTGGGCCAATCCCGACGGCACGCAGAGGATCGAGAGCACGGGCGCGCTCGACAAGAAGCGGATGGAGACCATCGACGACGAGTCTACCCAGGAGACGATCCGCTTCATGACCGATGCGAAGAAGGCCGGCAAGCCCTTCTTCCTCTGGTGGAACTCGACCCGCATGCACATCTGGACACGGCTCAAGGAGTCGGCCCGTGGGAAGACGAGTCTCGGCATCTACCCCGACGGCATGGTCGAACATGACGCCCACGTCGGCGAGATCCTGGACGCGCTCAAGGAGCTCGGCCTCGACGGCAATACCATCGTGATGTACTCGACCGACAACGGCGCGGAGAAATTCACCTGGCCCGACGGTGGCACATCGCCGTTCCGCGGCGAGAAGAACACCAACTGGGAAGGCGGCTACCGCGTGCCGACGGCCATTCGCTGGCCGGGCGTCATCAAGCCCGGCACCGTGCTCAACGACATCTTCGCCCACGAGGACATGCTCCCGACGCTGCTGGCGGCGGCCGGCGTGCCGGACGCGAAGGAGCAGCTCAGGAAGGGCATGCAGGTCGGCAACAAAACCTTCAAGGTCCATCTCGACGGCTACAACATCACCGACGCGCTCGCCGGCAAGGCGCCCAGTCCGCGCCATGATTTCTTCTATTTCAACGACGACGGCCAGCTCGTCGGGTTGCGTTACGACCAGTGGAAGATCGTGTTCGCCGAGCAGCAGGCGCACGGCGCCGCGGTCTGGCGCAATCCGTTCACGACGCTGCGCGCGCCGAAGATCTTCAATCTGCGATCCGACCCGTTCGAGATCGGAGACCAGGAAGGCATGGACTGGAACCGCTGGTGGGTCGAGCACATTTTCCTGCTCGTGCCCGCGCAGCAATACGTGGGGCAATTCATTGGCACGTTCCGGGAGTTTCCGCCCAGCCAGAAGGGCGGCACCTTCTCGCTGGATGCCGCGTTGCAGGCGTTACAGACGCCCGGCCGCAACGACTGATTCAACGACGGCGCCAAGCGCGAGTATGCCTACGGCCCGGCGCAGAACCTGCGCGACACCAAGGTCGGCTACCTTCACCCAGGCGCTGTACGACGAGGCGAAGAAACAGGGCTCGACGGTCATCAGCATGAAGAACGACTGGAAGCGCATCTTTGCGTTTGAGAGCCAGTGAGCCAGGAGAACCAACAGGAGCAAACGGAGGCAACGGAGATGAGCACCGTAATCAGCTCTGTTTCCTATGGCTCTCCTGCTCAGGCAGAAGGTGGCGGAGATGACTCCTCCGTGGAAAAGAACTTCTCCAAAGCGGAGCAGACTTCGGGGAGATGGGCGGTGGCGACCTGCCAGACAGTGCCCAGGTCCACATTCGCGTAGTCGTGGGCGACGATGTTTCGCATCCCTCGCAGCTTTCTGAACGGGAGTGCGGGAACCTCGCGCCGGGTTTCGTCGCTCAGATGGGCGGTGGCTTCCCCGATGATTTCGATGCGCCGG
>JBIMKD010000059.1:0-3291 GCA_043673815.1 Chromatiales bacterium | reverse complement strand
GCGAGTTGCGGAAGCTGCTTTTTCCCTTGCTTGAAGGTTTGGAAACCATGCACCAGAAGGGTTTCGTGCATCGGGACATTAAACCGAGCAACCTCTTCATCCGGGCCAACGGTACGGCGGTTATCCTCGATTTCGGATCGGCCCGGCAATTAATCGTCAGCGATACTCAAACCGTGACGAACCTAGTCTCGCCAGGATACGCGCCGATCGAACAGTACAGCAGTTCCGGCGACAACCAGGGGCCGTGGACCGACATCTACGGTCTTGGGGCGACCTTATATCGGGCTGCGACAGGGGTCATACCCCAATCGGCAATCGCAAGGGCCGAAGCCATTGTGCATGGTGCGCCGGATCCTTTTTTGCGGGCGGTCGGACATGCCAACGGCAAATATTCGACCACATTCTTGCGGGCCATCGATCAGGCATTGGAGTTCAAAGCCGGCGATCGCCCCCAGAACATCGATGCGTGGCGTTGCGCCTTCGAGGCTTACGGTCCCGCCGAGGCATTACCAGTCCTTGCGCGAGCGAGGGCGGTAGATGAGTCTCCGACCGTCCCTTCTGAACCCGACACCCTGCCGTCGGAACTTCGGTTAATGACCGATGCCGTGGCCTGGCTACCGGAGAGGCAACAGAAAACGCACCCTCCCGGCGCCACCGGCGCGCTGTATCAGTGGCGGCAGCGGCGCGTGGCAATCGAGTTCCTGCGGGCCGCGGCGGTAATTCTTGCCGGTATCGGATCGATTTGGTTGCTTGCGCCAACACCAATCGATCACGCGCCGGCCCTTGCCTCTTTAACAAGCCAAACCTCGCCCTCCTCTATACCCCCTCCCACCGTCAGGCCAAGCTCGCTCGCTGCGCTAGATGTCGATCCCACCGTGGTTGAAAAACCTCTTCCCGATGAGATCAACGCGGATTCATTGCAGGTGCTTGCGCAACCGGGACCGCCCAAACCGCAGCTGGCGCAGCCAAAAAACGCCACCGCAGCCGAACCATCCGTGGCTGCGCTGCTGGCGCGGGCGAGGAATGATGTCGCGGCTTATCGCTTGACGACGCCGCAAGGCAACAACGCCCTTGCAAAGTACCGGCAGGTATTGCAACTGGAGCCTGAAGATCAGGAGGCGGTTCGCGGCCTTCGGGCGATCGTGGCCAAGTATGTGGACATGGCGCACCGGGAAATCAGCCGAAATCACTATGACGAGGCCGCGCTGTATCTCTACCGAGCTGCGGGCATTGCCCCTAAAGACCCGAGTGTAAGGCAAGCGCTCGATCTCTATGTTAAGCGCAAGATTGCAAAGGCGAGAGCCGGCTCGCCCGCGCGACGCGGCCTCACGCAGATCGACCGCAGCGCGAGCCCGCGGAACAGCAGTACCGGGCAACCGGGCGCGCGATTCGACGACTTGCGGCGGCGTATGGAGGGTAAGCCAACCCCCTAACCCGTGAATTATACCGGCAACGCAACCGAGCAGGCGTTATCGATTAGAGCGTGAGGATGAGCCCAGAGTCGATGCCGACAGCAGACACCCGAACGGCGTTCCAGGAATATACGCTGGGGCGGTCCCGCATACCGATCAAGCTCGTCACGCGCGGAGGCCATCACGAGGCGATGCTGCGCATGGTGACGCAAAGCCGGCGGACGATCGACATGGTAAGCCGCCATTTGGACCCGCTGATTTTTGATGAGCGGGAAATGGTGGACGCTTTCAAGCGTCTCGCGCTAGCAAACCGCAACGTGAAAATCAGGATCCTCATCCTTGATCCCTCACCCCTCCTCCACCGCGTTCACAGGCTAGTCGAGCTGGCGCTACGCCTGAGTAGTTTCTTCGAGCTGCGCACCCCTCCGCCCGAACATAGGAACTATAACGAAAGCATGCTCATCGCGGACCAGAAGGCGTACGTGCGTAGCCCGCTCTCGGACCGTTACGAAGGCGTGGCTAATTTTCACGCTCCCGATGTCGCCAAGGAATTGCTGCGCCGATTCGACGATCTGTGGCAGACCGCCCTGCCCGATCCTAACCTGCGCCGCTTGTCCCTGTGACGCCCACTGGGCCCGCAAGGCTCGAAATTTTCGTCGCTCCCGCGGCCTACCCTGCGTTTCGCTTGGAAAGACTCCTTGCCTCGGTGCGCGCCCTCGCGCCCGCCGTCATATCCTTAACCGCCGAGACGGCCTATTTTGCGCTCCTCTCTGAACCTCTATCGAGTGCTGAGCACGAGCGCTTGATGAGCATTTTAGGCGCCGGGGCGGTGCGCGGCGCGGCCTCGCGCTCCGAAGCCTCGATGCTGATAGTAACGCCGCGCCCTGGCACAGTCTCACCGTGGTCGAGCAAGGCCACGGAAATCGCCCAGGTTTGCGGCTTGGACAACATCGTGCGTCTCGAACGCGGAATCGGCTGGTATTTTCACTCTCAAGATCCCGCGCCGCTCGAACGAGAAACGCTCCTTCGGATCGCGCCACTCCTCTATGATCGCATGACTGAACAGGCCGTTTTCGGTCTTGATCAAGCGTCCAGTCTATTCGGACACACGGCACCGAAAGCGCTGGAAACCGTGGATCTTATCGGCGAGGGACGCTCCGCCTTGGAACGCGCTAACCGGCAACTGGGACTGGCGCTGTCAGCCGATGAGATGGACTATCTCGTGGGGGCGTTTCTGGATCTCGACCGCAATCCGACGGACGTCGAGCTTATGACGTTCGCCCAAGCCAATTCCGAGCATTGCCGGCACAAGATCTTCAACGCGCGCTGGGTCCTGAATGATACCCCGCAACAGCATTCCTTATTTGGCATGATCCGCACGACCCATGAGCGCAATCCAGCACGGGTGTTGGTGGCCTACCGGGACAACGCGGCGGTGGTGCGCGCTTACGACGCCCCTTGGTTTCTCGCGGACCCTGCATCGCAGTCTTATGCTTATACACAAGCACCCGCCGGAATCACCATCAAGGTCGAAACCCATAACCACCCGACCGCGATCTCACCCTTTCCCGGGGCCGCCACGGGCGCGGGCGGCGAGATCCGCGATGAAGGCGCCACCGGGCGCGGCGCCAAACCCAAGGCCGGATTGACGGGTTTCTCGGTGTCGAACCTCAAGATCCCGGGATTTATACAGCCCTGGGAACGCGACTACGGGCATCCAGGCCGCTTCGCCTCTGCTCTGGACATCATGCTGCAAGGGCCCATCGGCGCCGCGGCGTTCAACAACGAGTTCGGAAGACCGGCCTTGTGCGGTTATTTCCGCACCTACGAGCAAGCCCTGCGCGGTGAGGTGAGGGGCTATCATAAACCGATCATGCTG
>JBIMKD010000058.1:0-10068 GCA_043673815.1 Chromatiales bacterium | reverse complement strand
TCAATTGCGAGGCGCTCGCGGCCTCGCGCACCAGATCAAGCTCATCGAGTATGATCTTTTCGTACTCCGCGATCACCCGTGTGGGCCTCAGCCGCCGCCCCTCGCTCCAGTAGCGCTCCGCGAAGTTGGCAAGGATATCGAGCAGGCTGAGATCGCGCCGGATGACCTTTTTGATCCCCGGCCGCACGACCTTGACCACCACGTCGCGGCCGTTCAGAAGCTTTGCCGCGTGGACCTGGGCGATCGACGCCGAGGCCAAGGGCTGCTCGTCGAATTCGGTGAAGACCTGCTGTAGCGGACGCCCATAGGCGGCTTCGACGATCTTACGCGCCTCGCTCCCGGGAAAGGGAGGCACGTGGTCTTGCAATTTCGCGAATTCCTCCGCGATATCGTCCGGGATCAAATCGCGCCGGGTCGACAGGACCTGACCGAATTTCACGAAGATGGGCCCGAGGTCCTCGAGGACATGCCGGAGCCGTTCCGCACGCGGGGCATAACCGGAGCGTGTCCAGTTCCACGGCAGCACGTACAAAAGGAACCGAATCGGCCGGAAAAAATGTGTCGCCAGAATGATCTCATCGAGGCCATGGCGGATCAGGACCCGCTGGATCACCAGCACGCGCAGGAACTGGCCGATGCCAATCACGCCGGCCGTTCCTCTGCCGTCCTTCCTAAGCGCCCGTGGAGCCGCTTGATCCGCGCGTCCAGGCGATCGATGTCGCTGCGCAACTCATCGACATCGGCCAAGAACTGCCGGATCTGCCATCGCTCCGGTAACAATTCGGTCTCATTTCGGAGGTATTCGGCGATGTCGCGCTCGAGGGTCGTGCGCATCTCGGCAAGCCACTGCGCGGTCGCGCGTCCCCCGTTTCCGAGTTGATGCGCGGCGACATCGCCGAGGTAACCGGAGAGCAATTCCTCCCAATCCACGCTAAACGAAGCCACGAGCGACTGCAGGTGCCTGCCAAGCGCGACATCGCCGATGATCTCGACACCGCTCGCGACGCGCGCGCCCTCGGTGTCGGCGCTCATCGCTAGCAGAGCCAGCGGCGTGCCCCGGATCCGCACATGCACCTCCCCTCGATGATCGGCGCGCAGCCGCATCGCGGCCGCTTCCGGCAAGAGATAGATCGTCTGCCCGAGGCCGGCCAGCTCCACGGCAATGGTTTTTCCTGCCATGGCCGCCACGCGCTCAAGCGCCTCCGGGTCGAGCCGCAACAGCGATCCCAACACTCGCTCCATAAAGCTTAGCAGCGCGGGCGGGAGGCGTGCGCTAGGGACTCCCGTCAAAGCTTGTACCCGCGATGCACCGCAACGATCCCGCCACTGAGGTTATAGTAACGCGTAAGCTCGAATCCGGAGTCGTTCATCATCGCTTTCAAGGTCTCCTGATCGGGGTGCATCCGGATCGACTCGACGAGGTAGCGATAACTCGCTTTATCACCGGCAATCAGTTGCCCCAAAACGGGAATCACCTTGAACGAATACAGATCGTAAATGCTTTGCAGTAGTGGAACCACGAGGCGGGAAAACTCCAGGATCACCACGCGCCCTCCATAACGCAACACGCGATGCATCGACACGAGCGCGCGCTCCTTCGCCGTCACATTGCGCAAGCCGAATGCGATCAGGATGGCATCGAAGCTGTCCTCGGGAAACGGCAGTTGCTCGGCGTTAGCAAGCACGACATCGACATTGGCTACCAGGCCGCGATCGATAAGGCGATCGCGGCCGAGCCGCAACATGGGGCCATTGATGTCGGAGAGAACGACCCGCCCCCCGGCACCCACCTCGGGCGCAATTAAGGCGCTCACATCGCCGGTGCCCCCGGCCAGGTCCAAGATCCGTTCGCCGCGTTTGATACCGGCGGCGGCGACGGCGAAACGCTTCCACAGCCGATGCGCTCCCCCAGACATCAAATCGTTCATCAAATCATAGCGCGGCGCCACCGAGGAAAAGACGCCCGCGACTCGCCGTGCTTTTTCTTCGCCGCGCATCCTTTGAAAACCAAAATCCGTGGCCTCGCTCATGAGGACGCCGAGCGGCGCTGGTAACCCGCTTCCCGTAATGCATCCAAGTAGTTCATCCAGTAACGGTCCCTATGCATTCCAAGATCATATAAATAACTCCAGGAATAGAGCCCGGTGGCGTGCCCGTCATCGAAGCTGAGCCTTACGGCGTAGTTGCCCACCGGTTCGATGAGCGTGATGTTGACCTGTTCTTTCCCGGTCTGCAGCACGGCCGTCTCCGGGCCGTGGCCTTTGACGTCCGCCGAGGGCGAGTAGACGCGCAATAGCTCACACGGCAGATCAAAACGATTGCCGTCGTTGAACCTGATCTCGAGCACGCGCGATTTGCGGTGCAGTTTGATCTCGGCCGGAAAGGGTTTTTCAGCCATCGCGTAGGCTGTTATAATATATATCTCGCGATATCGTCGTCGCCAGCGAGCTCGCCCAGTTGCTTATCGACGTAGGCGGCGTCGATGTCCACATCTACAACCTCGCCGCTCCCGGCGCTATAAGAGATGCTCTCCAGCAAGCGCTCGAGCACGGTGTGCAGGCGCCTTGCCCCGATGTTCTCCGTCCTTTGATTGACTTGCCAGGCGACCTCGGCGATGCGTGCTATCCCCGACTCCGCGAAACGCATGCTCACTCCTTCGGTCGCCATCAAGGCGATGTATTGCTCGGTCAACGAGGCGTCCGGCTCGGTCAGTATGCGCACGAAATCTTGTACTGTAAGGGCGTCGAGCTCGACACGGATGGGTAAGCGTCCTTGCAGCTCGGGAATGAGATCCGAGGGCTTGGAAAGATGAAAGGCCCCCGAAGCGATGAATAGGACATGGTCGGTCTTTACCATCCCGTATTTGGTGGAAACGGTGCAACCTTCCACCAGGGGCAATAAGTCGCGCTGCACGCCTTCGCGGGATACGTCCGGGCCGCTAAATTCCGAACGCCGGGCCACCTTGTCGATCTCGTCCAGGAAGACGATGCCATGCTGCTCCGCTCTTTGAATGGCCTGGGATTTAATTTCATCTTCATTGATGAGCTTGGCCGCTTCCTCCTCCACGAGGAGCTTGCGTGCCTCGGCCACACGTAACCTCCGGGTGCGCGTACGCCCGCTCCCTAGGTTTTGAAACATCGATTGGAGCTGGCCCGTCATCTCTTCCATGCCCGGTGGGGCCATGATCTCGACCCCGATGCGCGGGGCGTTGAGCTCGGCTTCGATCTGCCGCTCATCCAGCGTACCGTTGCGCAACATTTGGCGAAAGCGATCACGCGTCGTCGATCCTTCGTCGGCATTCGCGAGATCGAGTGTCCCGCTGATCCGCGCCGCCGGTAACAGAATGTCCAGGATCCGCTCCTCGGCCGCCGCCTCCGCCGCGTGCCGCACGCTCGCCATGGCCGCTTCGCGGATCATCTTGACCGCCACATCGACCAGATCGCGGACGATCGTTTCCACGTCCCGCCCCACGTAACCGACTTCGGTAAACTTCGTCGCCTCGACTTTGATGAACGGCGCCTGGGCAAGCTTCGCGAGACGCCGCGCGATCTCGGTCTTGCCTACCCCGGTGGGGCCTATCATCAAGATATTCTTGGGCGTGATCTCGTTCCTCAAATCGGCGCTCACTTGCATGCGCCGCCAGCGATTGCGCAGCGCGATCGCCACGGCCCGCTTGGCGGCCGCTTGGCCGATGATATGTTTATCCAGCTCGGCGGCGATTTGCCGCGGGGTTAATTCACTCATGCAGTATCATCAGGCTCAATCACTTCCGCTTCCAGTTCCTCGACCGTCAGGTTGGCGTTGGTGAAAATGCAGATCTCAGCGGCGATCTTAAGCCCCGCTTCCACGATGGCGCGGGCCCCTAATTCGGTGTGCTGCAAAAGCGCTGTCGCCGCCGCCTTGGCGTAAGGTCCGCCCGATCCGATGGCCATCACATGGCCCTCGGGCTCGATCACATCTCCGGTCCCAGAAATGATGAGCGAGGTCTTTGCATCCGCCACGACCAAGAGCGCCTCCAAGCGCCGCAAGGCCCGGTCGGTACGCCAGTCTTTGGCAAGCTCGACCGCCGCGCGCGTGAGGTTGCCCTGGTGTGTTTCCAGCTTGCCCTCGAAACGCTCGAATAAGGTAAACGCATCCGCGGTTCCGCCCGCGAAACCGGCCAAGATGCGATCGTTGTGCATACGCCGCACCTTGCGCGCATTGCTTTTCATGACCGTATTGGCAAACGATACCTGCCCGTCCCCGCCGATCACGACGCGGCTCCCCCGGCGCACGGAGAGTATGGTCGTGCCTTCAAAGTGGGGCCATGCCATGGATCTTATCCATCGAAACGGGTTGGTTTGAGAGGCGAATTCTACAACACTCGGCGCGAGAACGCGCAGCCCGCGGACTCGGTCAGCCCCAGAGCTTGCGAAATAAATCGTAGCGCATAAGCCCGAGCGCCAGGAGCCTGGGTGCGAGCGACGAGACATATCGTTACCCATCAAGCCGCGAACGTTTAGGGAGTCGGCTGCATAGGCTTGTTAGCCGCCACGTAAACACCTATCAGTTTTCATCGAACAAAGAACGCTGTTGACCAGGATTATTGTTGCTCGTTGCTGAGCCACCTTGTTCGGAAACTCGGCAAGGGTCGCGGAGCTTCTCTTGAAGCTGGGCAAGGAAGGCTGCCTGGCCCTTCAGTATCTTGTGGCTAGCTTCCTCAATCGCAAACCAAGCCGCTCGATCTACCTCCGGGAACTCTTCGTATCTTCCAGATTTCGAAGGCCACTCCATGGAAAACGTGTTGCTCTTCAATTCTGTAGGGTCTAGGTCGTGCTTCATCGCCCAGACGTAGACGAGCTTCCCGCTTGGCTGGCGCAGTGGTTCTAAAGGAATCATTTCACCGTCTGGAGAGAAGCTAGTCTCTTCCTCGAACTCACGCTTAGCTGCTGCCAAAGCGTCTTCCTTGTCCTCGAACTCCCCCTTGGGAATAGACCAGGCTCCCTCGTCCTTTTTCGCCCAAAACGGGCCTCCTGGATGAACTAAAAGCACCTCAAGGCGACCTGAGACCTCGCGGAATAACAGGAGCCCAGCACTCTTTTTAGACATGGCACCTACCTCTCACTTTGCTACTGGCGCCGTTGATCCTGTCTAGCGCCACTGCCTAGATTCTGTCCTCTTAAATATTGAACAAAACCACTTCAACAAATTCGGCCTGCCTGCAACAGCCAGAGAAGTCCCTTCTCCCTTCGGGAGAAGGTTAGGATGAGGGGAATACAATCAATGGATTTCGTCGATTTTGATCCCCTCACCCTAACCCTCTCCCTAGGGGAGAGGGAACAACTAGTCAAGGTGGACGAATTTCAAATATCTTCGGCTAGATCTCCTCGCTTTCAACGGATTGACCATCTGCTACGAGCTTTTCATAGGCTGTAGCAAGGGTGTCAAAAAGCACACCCGATTCCGAGCGTCGGGCTACCTCAAATGCAAAGCTCCTTTGGAGGCCAATCTTATACGGCTTCGTTTCTATTTGGATCCGGCCCTTCTGATGGGCATGGTCGAGCAGAATCGCACTACCAAAAGGCAGTGCAGGATGAACGCGAACATCCAACCGGCTCTGTACCTTTACGGGAAGCGTTCGCTTGAATTGAACAAGATTTCTCACGCTACGGCGAACACTCTCTGCCAGGTCAAGAGACTCTTTGTTCAGCACGGGTGCCATAGCACCCATCAACTCTGGCCGCCGTGGATCCAGCAGCGAAATCGTGGCAGTAAACGCCCTTTCAACCCCTCCCAATTTGCTCTTCAGACACTCACATAGGTCATGAAATGGCAGTCCCGTCATGAGGTTGATACTCACCATGATGACTGTGTGTTCTGCCGTAGAGACATAACGGTCGATGGTTGCTGCATCCTTGCGGAGAACTGCATAGAAGTCGCGACAAGGATAGAAGGCCGTGATGCCAGCCTCAACAACTCCGGGGGGCACCGTACTTACCGTCTCCGCCTCGCGGTCCCTGATGAAGTCGCGATTCAGCTCTTCCACCTCCGCCATCAACTCGGGTGGGAAAAGATCAACGGCTATGCCGGCGCGACGCAGTCGTAGCACCCCTTGCCCCGTGATGCGCTGGTCTGGATCAAGCGCCCCAATGACCACTCGGCCGACGCGCCGTTGGATTAGCCGATCCGCGCAGGGGATTTTGGGATGATTCCTTGTCGTGCAAGGTTCCAAGGTTGTATAGACCGTACTCCTCGCAAGCGTATCGGACCCAAGCTTCTTTTCAAGGGCAGTATATTCGGCGTGATCGCCTGGAACCAAGTCGCCTCGGCAAGCGGAGGCCAGAACTTCGTTCTCGCGAACCACCACAACACCAACATAGGGATGCGATCGATCATCTTCTGCTTTTGACCTCCTGGCCTCACGGATCGCCAGTCTCATGTGATCGATTTCACCCGGTTTCGTCATTAAGTGGCCCTTTCTGTACAGCGAACTCTGGCGGCTAACACACGATAGGCGAGCGAGCACGCGACTGAGCGATCGGGATGCGCAGTAGGGTTATTCATAAGCTCTCAGCGGCGGCGCGCCCGTGGATGGGCCGCGTCATAGACCCGCGCCAGATGCTGAAAATCGAGATGCGTGTACACCTGTGTCGTGCTGATATTGGAATGGCCCAGAAGCTCCTGCACGGCCCGCAGATCACCGCTCGACTCCAAGAGGTGACTGGCAAAGGAATGGCGCAACATATGCGGATGCACGCGCCGGTCAATGCCCTGAGATAGGCCCCATCGCAACACGCGGTATTGCACCGAGCGCACGCTGATACGCCCGCCGCGGCGATTCACGAACACCGCCGTTTGTTCTCCGTCGGCAATTTCCGCCCGAGCGGCCGACCAGGCGCGCAACGCCTCGATCGCGTATCGGCCCACCGGGACGATGCGGTGTTTATTGCCTTTGCCTTTCACCCGCACCTCACGCTCGCAAAGGTCGAGATCCGCCACATTCAATCCGACCAGCTCGGACACCCGAAGCCCCGAGGAGTACAGTAGCTCGAGGAGCGCCCGATCGCGAAGCGCCAGCGGATCGGCCGCGCCGATGGCGAGCAGACGCCCGGTTTGGTCTACGTCCAAGAGCTTCGGCAGCTTGCGGGCTGCCTTGGGCGCGCGCACCGCTTTGGCCGGATTTCGCGTCAAGCAGCCTTCGTACTCCAGGAACTCGCAATAAGCGCGCAACGCCGACAGCGAGCGTTGCAGGCTCTTGCCGCTGATGCCGCTACGGTGGCGCCAGGCCACGAAATCGCGTACACACTTCTCATCGATTGCTTCGGGACTTGTGATCGCCTGCCGGCGGCAATAGTGCGTAAAGCCGCCGAGATCCCGGCGATAAGCGGACTGGGTATGCGGCGAGCGTTGCTGCAGACCCGCGAGAAACGCCGTGACCGTAACCTCCCATCGATCGGTTGTCATGGCCCCGAATCAATATACTTCGCGGGCGGGGTATGAACCCCGCCCTTGACCAAAGGGGAGAGCTGCGCTTCTCCCTTCGCTAAGGTACCCGCGGCAAGACCGCGGGGTATGCGTTTAATCAATCCGCTATCCAAGGATCGATGATCTGGCTCACCACCTCGGCAAGTTGGGCGAGAAAATCGACCCCCATGCCGGAATCATAGCGGCGCGGATCGAAGCTGCCAACGCCGAGCACCCCGCTCCACCGGCGGCGCGCGAGCGGCAGCAGAACGGCGGAACCCTTCTCTCCGTGCGCAGCGCCGAACAAGGCATCTCGTTGCAAGGGCTCGAGCCCTCCGCATAGCGGGTGCATGCCGGCGATCAGCGCGGCGAACTGGTCCCGTTCGGCGGCCTCACGGCCAAGGAACTCCGGCACCGGCTCGCCGTTGCCTGGCCGCGGCGCCGCGAACACTTTGAGCGCCACAAAATCGGCCCGAAAATCCTCGATCAAGGCTTGATAGAGCGTAGCGATCGTTGCCTTGATGTCATTGCTCCCGAGGAGCTTGATCGTCAGGTGATGCAAACGCCGCCGCAGGTCGTCGTTCTCCGCCGCAATCGTTAAAAGCTCACGGTATTTACTCTCAAGCCGCCGGTACTGTTCGCGTAAGGCGGCCACCTGGCGCTCGACCAGCGACACCGCCTCGCCCGTCACGTGGGGCACGGCGATCTCGGCCAAGACAGCCGGATGCTCGACCAAAAACTGTGGATGCGCTTTCAGGTACGCAGCAACTACACCCTCGGCATCACCGCCCTCTCCGATCCGCGACGGGTCTTTGCTCGTCATAAGGTCATGCGTGCATCGAAAACCTTCGTCGCGGGTCCAGTCATCCACACCCCCTGCCCGGCACCCTGCCACCGAAGCGTCAACTGTCCGCCGGGTAATACCACGTTCACCTCGGGATCCAATAGACCGAGCCGCCTCCCCGCAACCACGGCGGCACACGCCCCGGTGCCGCAGGCAGGCGTCTCGCCCACGCCGCGCTCGAAGACTCGCAAGCGAATATGGCCCGCGTCGATGACCTGCATGAAACCTACATTGGCGCCTTCCGGAAATCTCCAATGCTTACCGATCGCCGGACCGAGCTCGCCGACCGGCGCCCGGTCGGTGTCCGGGACGCGGAGCACCGCATGGGGATTCCCCATCGAGACCGCGGCCACGCTCACCCGGCCGCCGTTGACCTCAATTTCATAGGTGTCGGCCTCGCGCTCCGCGAGCAGCGGGATCTCCGCGGGCGCCAGGCGGGGCGCCCCCATATCGACCTGGACTTGCCCATCGTCTTGGCAATAAAGATGAATGATCCGCGCAAGCGTTTCCACGATCATAGCATCTCGATCCACCCAACCCGTATTCCGCAAGTAGCGCGCGACACACCTCGCGCCGTTACCGCACTGCGCTGCCTCGCCGCCGTCCGCGTTAAAGATCCGGTAATTGGCATCGACCCCCGAACGCCTAGGCCGCTCGATCAGCAACACCTGATCGCAGCCCACGCCCAAGCGCCGGTCGGCGATCCGCATGATCTGCTCCGGTGATAGTGAAATACCCGCGGATAGACCATCGACCAAGACAAAGTCGTTTCCCAGCCCGTGCATCTTGGTCACGTTGATTTCCATGGCGCTAAGGGTACAAGCAGCCGTCGGAGTTGGAAAGCGCGCTACCTCCGGCGCCGATACGGTTCCATCGTCATTGGGTCGGAAAAGCTCGGTCTTGGGCTTATGCCGCGTTTTGCTAAACGTAGTATAAGATACCCTTTAGTTAAGCGTCCCGAGCTCGCTGAACCACGCAATGGATAGGCCTGTGAACGTGATTGAAGTCGATCAAGATCATTTTGACGCGCAGGTGCTACAACGCTCCCGGGTTATTCCGGTGCTCGTGGACTTTTGGGCACCGTGGTGCGCGCCCTGCCGCGTCCTCTCCCCGATCCTGGCCAAGCTGGGACAAGAGTATCAGGGAAGGCTCGTGGTCGCGACGGTTGATACGGATAAAAATCAGCGCCTCGCGCTGGAACACCGCATACAATCCATCCCCGCCGTCAAGCTCTATAAAAACGGGGAGGTCATCGACGAATTCTTAGGCGTGCAGCCGGAAAGCGTGATCCGTGTCCTGTTGGACCGCCACATCGAGCGCGAATCCGATCGCCAACGCGCGGCGGCCGCGGCGGCCCTCGCGCGCGGCGACGCCGATGCCGCCGAACGATTACTGCGGCAGGCGCTTGCGATTGACCCGGAAAACCAGCGCCTGCATCCGGATCTAGCCGACGTGCTCGTCCAACGGGGCCGTATTGAAGAAGCTCACGAATTCATCGCGGACCTCCCCGCCCAGCGCCAATTGGACGAGGACATCAGCGCACTGAGGATCCGCATCGATTTCGGGCGCGTGGCCCACGCGGCGCCCGACGAAGCGATGCTCAAGCAGCTTATCGATGCCGATCCCGGCGATTGCGAGGCACGGTATCAGCTCAGCGCCCGTTTAATCATGGGTGGCCGGTTCGAGCCCGCCCTGGAGCAGCTGATGGAGATCATCCGCCGGGACCGCAAGTATCGCGACGATGGTGCGCGCAAAGCCATCGTGGACGTGTTTACCCTGCT
>JBIMKD010000057.1:0-19413 GCA_043673815.1 Chromatiales bacterium | reverse complement strand
TCGCGCAGATATGTTCGGAACGTCAGGCGCTCTATCAAGCGCTCGCCGCGATGCGAGGCCTACGGGTGTGGCCCAGCCGCACGAATTTCCTGCTCCTACGCATACCCGGCCGGGCCGATCGGGTATTCAATGGGCTTAGACACGCGAACATACTTGTAAAAAACTTAAATGGCCAGCATCCGCTCCTCGCGGACTGTCTACGGGTGACGGTCGGCCGGCATGAGGAAAACGAGACGTTTCGTGCGGCATTGACAATGCACCTCTGCGAATGAACCTAGTTTGTGAAACCCCACAACCGCGTTGGTTATGTATAATTCGTCTCGTCGGAACGGCGGTTTCCAGGCATTTGGAGATGGCATGTGAGCGATGACGAGGTAGATTGCAAGCGACGCCGATTTCTTACCACAGCGGCGTCGGTCGTGGGCGGCACGGGCGTGGTATTGGCTGCAACGCCTTTCGTGGCCTCCCTGCAGCCGAGCGCCAAGACACTGGCCGAAGGCGCGCCCATCGAAGTCGATATCAGCCATCTCAAACCCGATCAGTTGATGCGGGCAATGTGGCGGCGTAGCCCTGTGTGGGTGCTGCGCCGCTCAGAAGAGCAGTTGGCGACCCTCAGCGGACACCAGGAAGACCTGGTTGATCCTGCCTCCGAGGAGCCGCAACAACCCGCTTACGCGGCGAATAACCATCGGTCGATAAATCCCGAGTATCTGGTGCTCATCGGGATCTGCACCCACCTCGGGTGCTCGCCGGCCTATGTTCCCGCGGGGGAATCGTCGGAGTTATCATCGCAGCTCGGGGCGGATTGGCGCGGAGGTTTCTTTTGTCCTTGCCACGGTTCGCGGTTCGATCTCGCCGGGCGTGTCGAGAAAGGGTTTCCGGCCCCGAGTAATCTCTTCGTACCACGCCACCGGTACTTGAGTGCGGCTCGCCTGGAGATAGGGGCGGATGAGAAAGGCGTGGCATGAGCAGCCGTAGCACGCGCCGGTCGCGATTGCTTGATTGGGTCGACGCGCGATTTCCGCTGAGCAAACTCTGGAACGAGCACGCGGCGAAATACTATGCGCCAAAGAATTTTAACTTCTGGTATTACTTCGGTTCGCTCGCGCTGATCGTTCTCTTCATCCAGATTGTCACGGGGATCTGGTTGGCGATGTACTACAAACCCGATGCCGGCCAGGCGTTTGCTTCGATCGAATACATCATGCGCGATGTCGAGTGGGGCTGGCTCATTCGCTACATGCATTCGACCGGAGCCTCGGCGTTCTTCATCGTGATCTATCTGCATATGTTCAGGGCGCTGTTATACGGCTCGTATAAACGCCCGCGCGAGCTTCTGTGGTTGATCGGCATGACACTCTATCTCTTGCTCATGGCCGAGGCCTTCTTCGGTTATCTCCTGCCCTGGGGGCAAATGTCTTATTGGGGCGCCAAGGTCATCACCTCGCTATTCGGCGCCATTCCCGTGATCGGCGAAGATATCGCTTTGTGGATCCGGGGCGACTACGAAGTGTCCGACGCTACGCTAAACCGATTCTACTCGTTTCATATCATTGCGGTTCCCCTGGCCCTGATCGGCATGGTGGTGGCTCACCTCCTAGCCCTGCACGAGGTCGGGTCTAATAATCCCGATGGCGTCGAGATAAAGTACCGGAAGGATTCAAAAGGCATCCCGCTCGATGGCATCCCGTTTCACCCTTATTACACCGTAAAAGACCTCGTCGGAATCGTCGTGTTTCTGATCTTTTTTGCGCTGGTGGTATTCTTCATACCGGAGATGGGCGGCTGGTTTTTGGAGCATAATAACTTCGAGCCGGCCAATCCGATCGTGACGCCGGAGCACATTGCTCCGCTATGGTATCTCACGCCTTTTTACTCGATCTTACGCGCCATTCCGGATAAGTTCCTCGGTGTCCTAGCGATGACCCTGGCTATAGCGGTCCTGTTTGTACTTCCATGGCTGGATAGAAGCTCAGTCAAGTCGATCCGTTACCGCGGCCCCTTATACAAGACGGCGTTGGCCCTCTTCACGATCAGCTTTATCGGGCTGGGTTATCTGGGGACGCAAAACCCAACGGGTCTTTATACCTTGCTCGCCAGGATCTTCTCGACATTGTACTTCCTATTTTTCCTGCTCATGCCGTTTTATACCAAGTGGGATAAATCGAAGCCCGTGCCAGAGCGCTTGAGCTGAGGCCCGCGAAGTGCGAACAGCGGCTCTAGGGCTCATCGGTGTTTCGCTACTCGGTTTGTGTAGCCTCGCCGAAGCGGCCCGGCCTTTGGAGCCGATTGAAATTGATATACGCGATAAAGCGTCCCTGCAACGCGGGGCAAAAGTATTCGTGAATTATTGCCTGAGTTGCCATTCCGCGTCGTATATGCGCTTTTCCAGAATTGCCTCCGACCTGGGTATTCCCGAGCCGCTGATGCTTGAAAATCTGATGTTTGTAACTGATAAGATGGGAAATACGATGGAGATCGCGATGCGGGCCGAGGACGCGGAAGCATGGTTTGGAGTCGTTCCGCCCGATCTATCTGTAATCGCCCGGTCGCGGGGCCCGGATTGGTTGTTCGCGTTTCTAACCTCGTTCTATCTCGACCCGAGCCGGCCGATGGGCGTCAACAACCTCGAGTCCAGGGGTACCGCGATGCCGCATGTATTATGGGAATATCAGGGGTGGCAGCGGCTCGCTCAGCAGGTCGAGAATGCAGGGCGAGATGATAGTCTGAGCCTGGAGATGGCCATCGCGGGCCGCTTGCCCGAGAGTGAATACAAGACCATGGTCCGAGACCTAGTCAGTTTCCTTGCGTATCTTGCGGAACCTGTTAAACCCTTGCGACAGAACGTAGGCATTGGCGTGTTGTTATATCTCGCTGTATTTTTGGCCATTGCGTATTTGCTCAAACAAGAGTACTGGAAAGATATATAAGTCATCCTAGCCATGCTGCCGATCAAAACTCTCATTCATTATATCGGCTCGTTGGTGTAAGCCGATGGTTGTGCTCACCGGCAGACGCTCCGTCATGACTCTCTATTGCGAGCCGAAGGATCCCATCGGACACTGTGCTCGGATCGTGTTAGCGGAAAAAGACGTGAGCGTCGACATCAACTATGTCGGGCTGGATAACCGGCCTGAAGATCTCAACGAACTTAACCCTTACGGCACGGTGCTGACGCTCATCGATCGCGATCTTGTGCTATACGATGCTCAGATCATGATGGAATATTTGGACGAGCGCTTTCCGCACCCTCCCCTGCTGCCGGTAGATCCGGTGGCGCGCGCCAATAACCGTCAGTTTCGGTATAGGGTGTTTCGTGATCTTTACCACTGGATCGACAGCGTTACCGGGAAGAATGAGATTGCGGCATCCAATGCACGCAAGGCTTTGCGCGATAATCTGACGGTGATAGCGCCGAGTTTCGTGCAGTGCCAGTATTTCATGTCGGCCGATTATTCGCTGGTGGATTGTTCGATAGCGCCCTTGCTTTGGCGGTTGCACTACTACGGCATCAAACTGCCGAATCAAGCAAAGCCGCTTCTAAAGTACGCGGAACGCTTATTCGCTCGATCGTCGTTCAAATTCAGCCTGTCGGAGCTTGAAAAGGACATGCGGGAACAGTCCTAAGTTGGTTTTTTAGGTTTTCCGGAAATCAAGTGGGACGCTTACCCTCTGGATTACGCAGCCTTGCCGCTACCGAGTTTTTATCTCCCTATCGTATGGCATATGAATTGCCCCATTTTAGATGTACTTTAGCTAAAACGGGTGGGTTCCAGCTTTGTCGCCGCCAACAGAAATCGGGAAACTTGACCAGTTTTGCGAGAATTCCCAGATGAACGGAAAAAACAACAAAGTTGTACTGGATATCAGTGCCTTAGCTGCCGAAGAATGGCAACCGGGACTCAACGCAGAGCCTTCCGTGCGCCCCGAATCGCCCTTGGTCGAGCGCCGCGAGCGTGAGCGGCGAAAGTCCAGGCGGCGGCGGGGTCCGGCGCCGGGTCAGGTACTCGTACTCGCGCACCCTGGCGATGCAAAGGCGGACAGCAATCGGGTCTGCACCGCGGATACGCTCACCAAACGCGAGGAGCAGATCGTCAGGCTTCTGAGCCAAGGGCTCACCAACAAACAAATGGCGCGGCGACTCGGTATCATGGAAGACACCGTTAAGAAACATCTTCAGAACGTTTTCGGCAAGCTCGGCGTCCGCCGCCGCACCTTGGTTGTACTGCGTCAGCTCGCTGGGCAGCGGGACAGCGCCTGAGAGAGGTTGTGCCTGGTTCTCGTTCTCTCGGCGCGGTTGGTGAGCCGCATGCGCAGTGACGGCGGCGCCAACCTCAGCCTGGATCGCACGGGCACCGGCGACCCCGTGGTCCATTCCGATCTTTTCCAATTTACAAAAGGAAACCATCATGCACATCCTCTCTAACCTGACCCTTCATCTGTTCCTGGGCCTGATGCTCTGTGGAAGCGTCCGCGCGGCCGACACAACCTCGGTGGACGAGATCAAGGCATTGCGCCAGGATATCGAGGCCCTCACACAGGGTCAGCAGGCCATCGGCAGGGATATCGCGGATATCAAGAAGCTCTAGCAGCCGCCGCCGCGGGTACGGCCGATCGACACGGTACTGGAGGTTGGTGACGCTCCGTCAAAAGGTAGAAAGGACGCCAAGCTGACCCTAGTCGAGTTTTCCGACTACCAGTGCCCGTTCTGCCGGCGCCACGTTGAGACGACGCTGCCACAGCTCGAGAAGGACTACATTGCCACCGGAAAGCTGCGTTACGCGTTCGTCGACTTCCCGCTCGAGAGCATTCATGCCCAGGCCGTTAAGGCCGCCGAGGCGGCGCACTGTGCGGGCGAGCAGGGCAAGTATTGGGAGATGCATGACAGGCTGTTCGCCAACCAGAAGGCGCTCGCGCTGGAAAAGCTGGCGGAGCACGCAAAGGCGATCGGGATCAAGGCCGAACCCTTCAAGGAATGCCTGGAAAGCGGCAAATACGCGGGAAAGATCAAGCGCGGCCTCGCCGAAGGCCAGAAACTCGGGATCACCGGCACGCCGACCCTGCTGCTCGGGGTCAGTGACGGCCCTCGTGTCAAGCTGGTCAGAATGCTGGTGGGGGCCCTGCCTTTTGCGCTGTACAAAGAAGAGATCGATAAGCTGCTGGCCGAAAGGCCCGACAAAAAGTAGCGCGGCGCCAAGCGCCCCAATGCCGCCGGCCCCGGCGGCCTTCCTTTGTTACCCGGCCCTTGCTTCGCCCGAGCGGGATGCATCGGACGATGGGTTCTGCAACGATGCGGAGGCATGGTCGCGCGGCGCCTATTTCCTCCGGGAAGCGGTCCGCGGCAATGCTGCCCAGGCGCGACCGTCTGGGCGCCCTAATCCCGTTGAGGGGTGGCATTGCGGCCCCCGAACGCGCGTCTCGGACGGGCACGTGCTTGGGCATTCTCTTAGTGAGGGCAGTGGACGTGTGGGGGCCGTTCTCGTGCGAAATTACCCCTTTTGAGGAATAGCGCAAGCGTTCCGGTACTGAGATGATTAGCCCGCTGTGCGAGCATCTCATGGCCGGCGGTACCTTATCAGGCTGCGGTTGGCGCATAGCGGGCGAGTGTGGGGGAACTGGCGGTGTGCCGGAAACAACTGAAACCGGCACGGTCGGCAACCGTCTAGGACCTAATGGCTGGACGAAACGGGGGGTGCTCGTCGACATTAATCGGATAATTCTTCAATAGGAGTATGACAAATGACGCGATTAGCAAAAACCTTACCGTTGTCTGCAGCACTGGGCGTAAGTCTGATGTTCATTTCCGGTGCTGCCTTTGCTGAGGAGTGTGTTCCTGGGGAGCCATGTTTTGAGGTTACGGCGGACTGCAGCATAGGCTACTACAAGGCTCACCCAGGGGAATGGTGCTTTGGTTATATAAGTCAAGGTCCAGGCAATAGCGATCCTAGCTTTCCTGCTTCAGCCTTATCCAAGGCCTGCGCCACGGGAGCCGGGTGCACAGTGCTCTTGCAACAGCTCAATAATCAAACACCGGTGCTCGGCGAAGCCATACGGGAAGGAGCCAAGGCAACTTTAGACGCCTGCTTCGGGACGGCGGAATTATCGCCCTGCGAGGAGGAGGACTAATCCGAGTCTGGTGGGAAAGCGGGGATTGGGCCCGCTTGCAGGCAGAGGGTCAGCTCGATGTCAGCAAGCAGCTCAATCCCTGCTCTCGGTCGTACGAGAAGTTCGCCGAGATGATTGATCGTCATTGGGGATGGATCGCCGCCTACTGCAAGCTTGATAACAAGGCGAAGGGCTTCGTCGCGAGCCTGAACAACAAGATCCGCGTCATCCAGCAACGTACGAACCGCGCGACAAGGAGTTTCCGCGGTCTAAGATCCCGACTTGCGTGCTAACGCACTCAAAAATGGTCCAAAATTACCACGCCATTTCCTAAGACCCGGTTTATTACCGGCCTCCTCGCAGGATACAAGACGGCGGTTTCCTGGTATTGTATCGCTTGTTGTGTGGGTGCCGCGAAACGGCAATGCAGTTGTTTGCGCGATGAAAGCCGACCGCGTTTCCGATGACTTCGCAGGGCCATTAGAAATGGAGAAACTAAGTTCTACGCGTCCGTATCTGCTGCGCGCATTCTACGCCTGGATCATTGATAACCAGCTTACGCCGCATCTGATCGTGGATACGACCCGCCCCGGGGTGGTGGTTCCTTCGCAGTATGTGAAGAATGGCAGAATCATACTAAATATATCGCCTGCCGCCGTACACGGTTTGAAAATCGACAATGGCTCGATTGAATTCAGTGGACGGTTTGGCGGAACGGCTTACGGGATCCTCGTTCCACTCACCGCCGTCGAAGCCATCTATTCCAAGGAAAACGGTAAGGGCATGGTGTTTGCGCCCGAACCGAATACGGGGAACCGCCCTGCGCCGCGGAAACCCGTCCTCAAGCTGATCAAATAACAAGTCGAAGCATGCCTGCCCGGCGCCGCGGAGGCGTTCCCTGCTAGGGCGCGTCTGTATATTCGAATAGCTTGACAACTTTCTGCACGCCCTTGACGCGGCGGGTCAACTCGGCGACTGCGGCGCCCTCCTTATGGCTTAATAGACCCATGAGATAACCACGCCGCTTTCTGTCACCACTTTGACGCGCGTAGGATCGAAGCCCTTGGCGCTTCTACCCATCATGCCAGTTTTCCTGTCCGAGTAATTGCCTATCCACGAGATCGCACACGCAATGTATGAGCATTATGTGGACTTCTTGGATCCTGGCCGTAGACCAACCGGGTACGCGGATCTCGATGTCCCCCTCTTTGAGACGCTGCGCGGCCTTACCGCCGTCGCGGCCGCTCAACAGGGTGACTCGCATGTCGCGATCATGCGCCGCGTCGATTGCATTCACAATATTCGGCGATTCACCGAAGGTCGAGATCGCGAGCAAGATGTCCCCCGATTGACCCAATGCGCGGATCTGCTTGGAAAACACCTCGGCAAATTGATAGTCGTTGGCAATCGAGGTTATCGTGGAGGAATCGGTCGTGAGGGCGACCGCGGGTAATCCAGGGCGTTCCGCCTCGAATCGGTTGAGCATCTCCGCCGCGAAGTGCTGCGCATCGGCGGCCGATCCGCCGTTTCCGCAGGCTAGTAATTTATTACCTTCCAGCAAAGCGCCGGCGACCAGACGGGCCGTACGTGCGACCAGAGGGGCCAGCGACCCCGCGCATTTTTGCTTGAGATGGATACTCTCGCGGAATATTTCGATGACTCGTTCGGTGTAGTCCATGCTCTTACTCGGCGCTTTCATCCGGCAACGGACGTCTAAGGTGATGACCCGTGTGCTAGGCTTGAAACGCGGCCTTAATCCACTCGGTATACGGCTTGGCGCCGGTGACGACGACAACATCGAACCGGCATGGTGCATGGCCCGTGCTCATCCTGTGCGTCTGTAGATAATGGCTAGCCGTCTTAAGAATGCGCGTCTGTTTCGTGTGATTGATCGTCTCCAGGGGAGAACCATAGTCGGTACCGGCGCGGTAGCGTACTTCTATGAATACCAGCGTGTCATTATCTTTCATTACTATGTCGATTTCACCGGCCAGGCAGCGATAATTCCGTGTGAGCAGTCGCAACCCGCGCGCGCCCAAATAGCGGAGAGCGATGCTTTCGGCCCATGCCCCGCGCTCGCGAGTCTTCATGCCGGTTTATTCGCGCAGCAACGCAGGCACGCCATTCAGGAATTGAGCCCACGCTAGCTGTCGACGAATGCGTTTGTGTTCATCCATACGCAGGATCCCGGTGGCACCCTCCAGGCGTGCCGAGGGATCGCTTTGAAGCGCTCCGATGCGAGCCATCAGGCGGTAGGCATCGACGCCAAAGGCATACAGCCGCGCATGGGTCTCGAATCTCTTAGGCCAATAATGCCTCGTGCTCGCGCTAAGATCGCTGCGGTCAGGTTCGAGCACCCACGGCATGTCACCGAATGTCACTCCATCGAGGGCTCTATCGGCTTCCGGGGTAGGTGCGGAGGAGTAGACGTGGGATGTCGCGTAGATCGGTAGGCGATCACTTCCGAGCGAGCTGATCCACGGAAGTATCAAACGGGCCTCACGGGGGGAAGCCGCCATGAAAATGAAGTCCGCTGCAGGGCTCGCTGCGTAGGCCTCGCTTAGCGGTGTTGGCGGCGCTGAAGGGCGAACGCTAGCGCGCATCAGCTCCGCGACCGCGGTTTCGATATTACTAGCATCACGGTGATAGGTTTGCTGGACCACAATCGCGCCGCCCAGATCATGCCAGCGTTTTTTGAACGCACGCAACAGCCGTTCGCCCCAGGGATTGGCGGGTGTTAAGACGAGTGCGCTCAAGCGCCCGTCCAACCAGGCGCGCTCGGCGATCTGCCCCGCCTCATCCTCCGGCGGTAGGCCGAACTGATACAAATAGCGAACATCAGCGCGGTGATCCAAGCCCTCGATCCGATTCAACGCCAGCGTCGGGACCGTTATCACGTTGGATGCAACCAGTACCTTCAGCGCCTGCTTGTCCAAGGGACCGACGATGAACTCAGCACCCTCCTCTAACGCACTCCGATATACGGCGGGGGCGTTGGCCGCATTGGTGTCATGGACCGATAGGGCGCGCCGCGCGCTGTTCGCGCTATCGCTGTACCAGGCGGCAATAAAACCGTCTTTGATTGCGGTCGCGGCTTCGGCATATTGGCCGAACAGAGGTAGAAGCAGCGCGACGTGCAGGGGATCAAGGTTCAGAAGGGCCCGTTGCTCCCGGACTCGCGGCAAGGCTTCTTGGCGCGCCGGGTGCTGAGGGTATTGCTTCTCCCAAGTGGCCAGGAGCGTTTCGAACGAGGGGTCATTGTCTGATCTCGCGATAAGCGCGAGACCAATCCAGCCGCGCAGCAGGGGCGAGCCGACGGATAGTTCTTGGGTGAGATCGAAACGCGTTGCCTGATGGAGTGCGTCCCATATAGCCAAGCGATTGGCGCGTTTCAGTTTTTCATCGGCGAGATAGGGGTCGAGCGCAACCCGCTCCCGCGCCGCCGATAAAAATTCACCCTTGCCTTGATAAGCGTCGGCAAGAACCCGGTGATAGCGGGGGCGTAACGCATCGGGAACCCGATCGCCTTCGATATGCTTCAGCGCGGCCAGCGCTTCCGCGGCGTTGCGGCTCAGCAACGACGTTTGCGCCGATAAGAGGGTGTGCCATACTTTCAAGTAGTGCTCGCGCTCCGGAACCTTGATCCCGTCCAAGACCTGGCGGGCCTCTCCCACGCGTCTCGCTTTCAAAAACGTATCCGCCGCGCGCAGCCCGAACAAGTAGGATTCGGGTGGCGAGGAAATCGCCTGCAAGCGTTTGAACTCGGCGGCCGCCGCCTCTAGCTTTCCGGACTGCAACAAACGAATAGCCTGCTGATCGGAGTAAGGCTTGACCTGCGGCGCGCGCGATGTAACGTGCGCACATCCTGCCGCCACTGCGAATAGCAGGAAAGCAAACCGGCGCAGGGTGTTGTTTAATAGTGGGGGCATTGTCAGAACAGTATCGGAAGGGCTTGCGGCCGTGTCAATCGAGCAGGGTGTTCTTTACGTCGTAGCGACGCCTATCGGGAATCTTCAGGATCTCAGTCCGCGCGCGCGGCACGTGCTCGGCAGCGTCGATGTGGTGCTTGCGGAAGATACCCGTGTGAGCGCGCGTCTCTTAAACCATTTCGGGATCGCGACGCCGCTGCTACCATTTCATCAGCATAATGAAAGACGTGTGTGTCCTGCCGTGGTGCGGCGTCTGGCGGCCGCACAGAGTGTTGCTCTGATTTGCGATGCCGGCACGCCCTTGATAAGCGATCCGGGCTATCACTTAGTGCAAGCAGTACGCGCCGCCGGTTACAAATTATGCTCGATTCCGGGGCCTTGCGCGATCGTCGCGAGTCTTGCGGTGGCCGGCCTACCCACGGATCGGTTTGTCTTTGAGGGATTCCTGCCCCCACGGCAACCCGCGCGCCGGGACCGCTTGTCGGTGCTACGCTATGAACAGAGGACCCTCGTGGTTTACGAAAGTCCGCACCGCGTGCGGGATTGTGTTGCCGACATGAATGAACTTTTCGGAGCGGATCGTCGCGTGACGCTGACGCGGGAGTTGACGAAAATTTACGAGGAAACGTTTGCCGGAACCTTGCGCGGCCTGTCCGAATGGTTGCAAGAGAAGGAGCGTGTCCAGGGCGAGATTGTGATCGTAGTCGCGGGTGCGGCGGGGAATGCCCATGAAAATGAGTGGTTGCGGCATTCGGTCGCGACCCTATTGAAATACCTGCCGGCGAGGCAAGCAGTAGCGGCCGCGACCGAGATTTCCGGAGCGAATAAGAATCAGATCTACCGGCTCATGCTGGAGATTTCATCTCACCGTGTTGCCGAGCGCGGGAAGCCGGAAAAAAGCGCGGGATCTTGCAACTCGGGCGAGATCTCAACAAACTAAGGTCGCAAGGAGTCAACCGGGTAGTCGCTGTGTCGATGCGATGCAGAGGAAAGTCCGGGCTTCAAGGGTAAGGTGCCAGGTAACGCCTGGGGAGTGCGAGCTCACGGAAAGTGCCACAGAGAAAAGACCGCCAACCCCCGGCGGGCAGCCGGTAACGGTCCGGCCGGTCGGGGCGGCAAGGGTGAAAAGGTGCGGTAAGAGCGCACCGCGCCGGCTAACGCCGGTGGCAGGGTAAACCCCACCTGAAGCAAGGCCAAATAGGGGAGCGAGCCCCCCATGAGGGGTGACGACACGTGGCCCGCGTGGGCTCCCGGGTAGGCCGCTAGAGGTGCATGGTGACATGCATCCAAGATAAATGACTGCCCCGCTGAGGCCATTTTGTGCCGCGGCGGACAGAACCCGGCTTACAGGTTGACTCCTGCTTTCTCAATCCCTTGTGTCCAGGGCGTCTGCGGGCATGGCTGGTTACGTTCCAGGCGTTGCTGATGCCTACTTAGTACTCACACGATAATCTTAACACCGATATTAATTATCTAAGCAAATCGCAGCATTCGGAAACATCTCTAGGCGCCGTAAGACGGACCGTTCCGGCGTTGCGCCTCGAAAATATAAGTCCCTGTTCAAGAAGCGACTTTCAGACGCTGGTGGTGAATGCTTTCTTGACATCTCGCGGCTGGGTTCTTATAGTTTGTCTGTGGGGAAACGTGGGGAAATGTGGATCCTAACTTTTCATGGGCAAGGTTTCGTTTCAGGGGATCAATGCGCTGAACCTCGATGCCAAGGGCCGTCTCGCGATTCCAAGCGGTTACCGGGAACAAGTAGCGGCGGCGTGTGGTAACGCGCTGGTGCTTACGCTGAGCCCCTATGATCCCTGCTTGTGGCTATATCCCGTGACGGAATGGGAAGCCATCGACGCAAAACTGCAGCAACTTTCTGATTCTGATAAGCAAAGCAGACGCACGAAGCAAATGATGCGGGGTTATGCAAGCTCCTGTGTACTCGATGTGCAGGGCAGGATCCGCATTCCCGAATCGCTGCGGGAGTTCGCAAATCTCGTGAAATATATTACGTTTTTAGGTCAAGGCAATCGCTTCGAGCTATGGAATGCCGACACCTGGGTAGAACAGCGCGATGAATGGCGAACCGACATTGGGCGCGGTGTCGGAACGGCGTCGGAGGCGTTGCGCGATTTAGCGTTGTAGGCACGTGCAGGGTACCGGAGGCTCCCATACCCCGGTATTGGTGAACGAGGTTGTGAAGCTCCTCGTTCTCCACGACGCGGGCTTGTATATTGACTGTACGTTCGGGCGAGGTGGACATGCACGCGCAATTTTGCAGCGCTTGGGGCGGCGAGGACGCCTGATCGTGATCGATCGTGATCCGGCGGCCGTATTGTCAGCGGAACAGCTCGCTGGCGAGGATCCTCGGGTCCAGGTGGCCAGAAGCTCGTTCGCGCTACTGGAGCAACTCGCACACGCCGCGGCGATCGCCGGGCAGGTCGATGGAATTCTATTCGACCTCGGTGTCTCTTCGCCGCAATTGGATGATTCGCGGCGCGGTTTTAGCTTCGCCCAGGATGGTCCACTCGACATGCGCATGGACAATGAATCCGGTTTTACAGCCGCACAATGGATCGCGGCGGTGTCCACTCGGGAGCTGGCGGCGGTTATTCGTGCATATGGCGAAGAACGGTTTGCAGCTAGAATCGCGCGTGCCATCGCGAGAGAACAAGCCCTTGCGCCAATCACGACGACTAAGCGTCTGGCGGAAATCGTCGCCCGCGCGAAACCCGTGTGGGAAAAAAATCTGCATCCGGCCACACGCTGCTTTCAAGCGCTACGGATTGCTATCAATGACGAGCTCGATGAGCTTAAGCTCGGCCTTCGGCAGGCGGTAAAGGTTCTGCGTAGCGGCGGACGTCTCGTAGTAATAAGTTTTCATTCGTTGGAAGACCGTATCGTAAAGCGATTTATACGTGACGAATCGCAGGGACGGTCCACCCCGCGCAGCTTACCGCCGCGTGTCGCCGCGGAAGGCCTGACCTTAAAACGGGTGTGTGGTCCAATGAAACCTACAGTCGACGAGATCGCCCGCAATCCGCGGACGCGAAGCGCGACCTTGCGGGTAGCGGAGAAGCTCCTATGACGCGGATCTTGTGCCCTTTGCTTGTGGGTTTGGTGGTTATCACCTCCCTTGCAATCACCATGACCCGGCATCAAAGCAGAAAGTTGTTTGTCGAATTGCAAGCGCTCGAGCAGGGGCATGACGCCATGAATGATGAATGGGGGCGGTTGCAATTGGAGCAAGCCACCTTGGGGACGCACGGGCGCATCGAAGAGCGCGCGCGCAGCGCGCTGAACATGACGATGCCGTCCGTCGCGGACGTGATCATCGTGACCGACTGATGGTCCGGCGCAAGCAGCTGTTTTTCGATGGTCGACGGCGATTTGTCGTCAGCGTATTCGTGATGGGAGCGGCGCTCCTCGTTTGGCGAGCAGTCTATCTTCAACTCACCGAAACAGATGTGCTTCAGGGACACGGGGCCGATCGCTATCTTAGAACCGTTGAATTACCGGCGCATCGGGGGACGATCACCGATCGGCATAACGAGCCCCTGGCAGTCAGTACCCCGGTCAACTCCGTGGGCGTTATTCCTTCTAAACTCACGCAAGTGCGCGGCCGCTGGCCCGCACTCGCACGGGCGCTCGGGATTTCAGGTCAAGAGTTGTCGGCGTTCGTACAATCGCGGTTGGAGCGCCGCTTCGTTTTACTTAGAAGGCACGTTCCCCCCGAGCTCGCCGAGGAGGTGATGCGGCTTGATATCGACGGGGTGGAGCTCCGCCAAGAAGTACACCGGTATTATCCGGCGGGGGAGGTGACGGCACACTGTGTCGGGTTTACCGATATCGATGATAAGGGGCAGGAAGGAATCGAGCTTGCCTACGACGAACACTTGCGGGGTGTCTCCGGTTCGAAACGCGTGATCCAGGACTTGACCGGGCATGTCGTTGAAAACGTGGAAAGCGTGCGCGCGCCGCAACCGGGCCGTGATCTGGCGCTGAGCATCGATAAGCGCATTCAGTACGTGGCCTACCGCGAGCTCAAGGCCGCCGTGCGCGAGCACCAAGCCCGGGCGGGTTCGATCGTGGTGCTGGATACCCAAACCGGGGAAGTGCTCGCCGCGGTCAATCAACCCTCCTACAACCCGAATAACCGGAAGCAGTTACGGGCCAGTTATTTTCGCAACCGGGCGCTCACGGACACCTTCGAACCTGGCTCGACGATCAAGCCCTTCACCATTGCTTCCGCGTTAGAGTCGGGGGCGATCGGCGTCAAGACCATGATCGATACCCGTCCGGGATACCTGCGGGTTGGGCGGCATACCGTACGAGATTTGCACGATTACGGTCTGCTCGATGCGACGGGCATCATTAGAAAATCAAGCAATGTGGGCATCACCAAAATCGCGATATCGTTAGAACCCGGGCAGCTTTGGGGGATGCTCGCGAGGCTGGGATTCGGCGCCCCGACCGGCTCCGGTTTCCCGGGGGAGTCAGGCGGGCGCCTACAACACTATGATTCATGGCGCACGATCGATCACGCGACAGTAGGATTCGGGTACGGCCTCTCGGTCACGGCACTTCAACTCGCAAACGCCTACCTAGCCTTTGCGAATGACGGGATGGTCCTACAAGTAAGCCTGGCGCGGTTGCCGCAGCGGCACACCCGACGGCGTGTGATGAGTCGTTTAAGCGCGCAAACGGTGCGCGGCATGCTGGAGGTGGCCGTGCGCCAAGGCACAGGCGCGTTAGCGCGCATCACCGGCTACCGCGTCGCGGGCAAGACCGGGACCGTGCACAAAACGGCCCCTGAGGGAGGTTATGCCGAGGACCGATATGTATCCCTGTTTGCGGGAATGCTCCCGGCCAGTCAGCCGCGGCTGGTAGCGGTCATAATGATCGATGAACCGGCCCGAGGCGAGCATTTCGGCGGACAAGTCGCCGCGCCGGTATTTGCAAGGGTGATGCGTGATGCGACCCGTTTGCTCGACATACCGCCCGATGACATTGCCACCTTGCTTCCCCAGAATGAGCAGTTTCTCACCCGCGTTCGTAAGGCGGATTTACCGCCCGTGATCCGTCCATGAACGCCGTTGCGCAACAGCCCGGCCAAGTCCTCAGTTGCCTCCTGGATGGATTTGGCCAGGTAGCCCCTCCGGAGGACCGGCTTATTCGGGGGTTGTGTACGGATAGCCGCTTAGCACGCGGGGGTGACTTGTTTTTAGCCTATCCCGGCGTTAATCGGCATGGCGGTGATCATATGCGGGAGGCGATACGCGCGGGGGCAGTCGCCATCGCCTTGGATGCCGCCTACGATCGCCCTGTGCTGTCCGCCGAGCCGATTCCAATCCTCCGGGTGCCGCGGCTACGGTCGTCCGTCGGGGAGATTGCCGCGCGTTTCTACGCTCATCCCTCTCGGCATCTCTTGGCGATTGGGGTGACAGGCACGAACGGCAAATCCTCCGTGACACACACGATCGCCCGCGTGCTCGATAGCGCTGGGAATGCCGGCCCGTGCGGTGTCGTGGGTACCCTGGGTTGGGGCCGGGTGGACGATCTCACGCCCGCGAGCTGCACCACGCCGGATGCCGTGACGATCCAGCGTCAGCTCGCCGATCTGCGCGTGCGGCGAGCGCGCTCGGTTGTTGTGGAAGTGTCCTCGCACGGTTTAGATCAAGGGCGGGTCGTGGGCGTCGAATTTGCCATCGCGGTGTTTACTAACCTCAGTCGCGATCACCTCGATTACCACGGTGACATGACTGCTTACGGCGAGGCGAAGAAGTTGCTCTTTCAATGGCCGCGGTTGCGGGCCGCGGTGCTGAATCTCGATGATTCCTATTGCCAGGCGATTTCCGCGGTCCTGGCTCCTGACGTTCGTGTGTTCGGTTATACCTTGAATGATGCACAATTGCCGGTGAACGAGTGTATCGTGGGCAGTGCTCTCAGGCTGCACGATCGGGGCTTGTCGCTTCGCATCGGGGTAGGAAGGCAAACCGCCGAGATCGAGAGCCCGCTTTTAGGACGGCTCAACGCCTACAACCTACTCGCCTCCCTCGGCGCGTTGTTGGCGGCCGGTGTAGCGCTGAAGCAAGCAGTCGAGGGGCTCGCATCGGTGGGACCAGTTCCCGGGCGGATAGAGCGCTTCCCCGCCGGAGGTGGATCGCCCCTCGTTGTTGTCGACTACGCCCATACACCGGATGCTTTAGAGCAAGCGCTGATTGCCCTGCGCCAGTTTCGATCCGGAAAGCTTTTTTGTATCTTCGGCTGTGGAGGGGAACGGGATGCCGGAAAACGGCCGCTCATGGGGAGAATCGCCGAAGCCCTGGCCGATCGCGTGATTCTGACGACCGACAACGCGCGACGCGAGGATCCGGCTGCAATCGTTAAGGATATCCTGGGCGGTATGAGTGATCCGGCGCGGGTGCGCAGCGAGCCGGACCGGGCGCGAGCGATAGCGTCTACCATTGACCAAGCGACTGAAAACGATACGGTATTGATTGCCGGCAAAGGCCATGAAGACTATCAAGACCAGGGTGGGGTGCGCAGGCCGTATAGCGACCGCCAGGTGGTAGAGCAACTTCTGCGCAGGCCCAAACCGTGATTCGTATGCGCCTCTCCGATTTGACGGGTGTTTTGAGCGCGGAGCGCCACGGGAGGGATATTGAGTTCAGCGGTTGTACGACGGACTCTCGGAACCTATTTCCCGAGGCCTTATTCGTTGCGTTGCGCGGGCCTCACTTCGACGGCCACGACTTCGTGGACGCGGCGTTTGAGCGGGGAGCGGCCGCCGCCGTGATCGAGCATTCGATCGGCGGGGAGCGGCCGAGTTTAGTGGTCCCCGACGCGCGCCGGGCGCTCGGGCTAATCGCAGCCCATTGGCGCCAGCGTTTCCGGCTCCCGCTCGTTGCCGTAACCGGTAGCAACGGCAAGACCACGGTGAAGGAGATGTTGGTGGCGATCCTCTCGCGTTGCGCTCAGGTGCTCGGGACGCAGGGCAATCTGAATAACGATATCGGCGTGCCCTTAACGCTGTTCAACCTCGATGAGCGATACGCGTATGCCGTAATCGAAATGGGCGCCAACCACCCCGGTGAGATCGCCGCGTTATGCGAGCTCGCGCGGCCCTCTGTGGCGGTGGTTACCCAGTGTAGCCCGGCCCATCTGAAAGGGTTCGGGTCGATAGAAGGCGTGGCGCGCGCGAAGGGAGAAATCTTTACCCAACTGGGACCCGGCGATACGGCTGTCATTAACACCGACGATCACTATGCCGGGCTATGGCGCACGCTCGCGGGTGGCTGCCGACAACTGAGCTTCGGTTTCGAAGCCTCGGCGGATGTCACGGCCACCCTGGTTGATACCGCAAGTCCGCTCGACGGAAGCAAGCTCCGCCTGCATACCCCGGCCGGGTCTATTGACGTCCATATCCACCTATTGGGGCGCCATAACATCAGCAACGCCTTGGCGGCGGCCGCGAGCGCGTTGGCTCTTGGAATCGAGCTGGGGGACATCGCCGCGGGCTTGCAGTCGATGCGCGCCGTGCAAGGTCGATTGCAGCCGCGTGCCGGCCGCCGTGGAACGCGGGTTTTCGACGATAGTTACAATGCCAATCCGGGCTCGCTCAAAGCGGCCCTCGAGTTCTTGGCGAGTTGCCCCGGGGAGCCTTGGCTAGTGCTCGGTGATATGGGAGAGCTTGGCCCCGAGGCCGCGGGTTACCATCACCAGGCGGGAGTATTGGCACGCCACCTCGGGATACGGCGCTTATACGCGACTGGCGATCTGGCGCGCGCGAGCGTGGACGGATTCGGGCCGGGCGGGCGGTATTTCGCGACGGTCGATGCGCTCGTTGAATCCCTGGACGGCGATCTCCATCCGCGGGTCACGGTACTAGTGAAGGGTTCGCGGTCGATGCGCATGGAACGGGTGGTGGGCTTCCTGCAGCAGGAAGGGGAATAGGCGTGCTTCTCTATCTCAGCGAATTTCTGGCGGAACTCAATAGTGGGTTCCGCGTTTTCCAATACCTGACCTTGCGCACTATCCTCGGTGTTCTGACGGCGCTCGTGATCTCGCTGGTGGTCGGGCCGTTCATGATCAGGCGTTTGACGCGCCACCAGATCGGCCAAAGCGTGCGTGACGATGGCCCGCAAAGCCATCTGGCGAAATCGGGTACACCCACGATGGGCGGGTTACTCATTTTGACGTCCATCGTGGCCGGCACTTTATTATGGTCGAATTTGGATAATCGGTTTATGTGGGTTGCTCTCGTCGTGACCATGTTGTTCGGAACCATCGGCTGGGTGGATGACTACCGCAAGGTGGTAAAACGCCAATCGAAGGGTCTCTCGGCGCGAGAAAAATATCTCTGGCAATCGTGCGCAGGTCTCGGTGCCGCGCTATTTCTCTATCTTACTGCGGGCTCCCCCACGGAAACGCAGTTAATCGTGCCGTTCGTCAAGGCCGTGGTGATCGATCTCGGCTGGTTTTTCGTGCTGTTCAGTTATTTCGTCATCGTGGGAACCAGCAATGCCGTGAATCTTACCGATGGCCTGGATGGTTTAGCGATACTCCCCACGGTGATGGTAGCCAGTGCCTTGGCGATATTCGCATACGTTGCCGGGAACGTGAAAATTTCCACTTACCTGGGTGTGCCCTACGTGCCCGGCGTGGGAGAGCTTAGCGTTTTCTGCGGCGCGATCACGGGCGCGGGCCTTGGGTTTCTCTGGTTTAACGCCTATCCGGCTCAGGTGTTCATGGGTGATATCGGGGCGCTTGCTCTAGGTGCCGCCTTGGGTATCGTCGCCGTGCTGGTGAGGCAAGAACTGGTTTTGCTGATTATGGGCGGGGTGTTTGTGATGGAGACCGTCTCGGTGATCCTGCAGGTGTCGTCTTTCAAGCTTACCGGCAAACGCATTTTCAACATGGCCCCCTTGCACCATCACTTCGAGCTTAAAGGGTGGCCCGAACCGAGGGTGATTGTCCGGTTCTGGATCATCACCGTGATCCTGGTGCTGGTGGGGCTCTCCAGCCTCAAGATCCGCTAGTCATGGGAGTCTCAATGGCGACTCACGGAGTAACGCAAGCCGCCGACACCGTCATCGTGGGTCTGGGGGTGACGGGTTTGTCCATAGCGCGTTTTCTCGCCAACCGCGGTGTGCCATTTGCCGTTACTGACAACCGTGAAAACCCGCCCGAGTTGAGCGCGTTTAAAAGCGAATTTCCGCACGTACCACTTGCTCTTGGCGGGTTTGATGAGGACCTTTGCACACATGCGCAGCGGTTGTTCGTGAGTCCAGGGGTGGCGCCGCGCGAGCCGATCATCCAAACAGCCCGTAAGCGCGGTATCGAGGTTGCCGGCGATATCGAGCTGTTTGCGCGCCAAAGG
>JBIMKD010000056.1:0-5241 GCA_043673815.1 Chromatiales bacterium | reverse complement strand
TGCTTTCGCGTGTACGTGATCTCCATCATCTTCGTTTCCTTGCCGCCGTGGTGAGTCCCATACATGTCAAACGTCTGGGTATTGCTGTCCACAATCCTCCAGATGGCGCGATGCGTCATGTGCCCGCCGCCCGGTTCAGCATGCTGCCCATTCAGTGTGATGGTCTTGCCATCCGCGCTCGCCGTGCCTTCCATCGTGAAGATCCCTGTGCCCATGGTATCCATCCACGCGGTGACATATCTCTTTCGAACGTTGTCGTAGGCGTCGATCCCAATCCCGGAGAAAGGTTTTCCCATCATCTGGCCGGTGAATTCCTGGTAGAGAAAGCGCCCGTCCAGCAACATCTTCATTTCTGCGGAGCCGGTTGATTCCGTTGGAGGTTTGCCGGGTTCCATCCACTCCTTGGTTTTTGTCGTCCAGCTACCGGCCAGACTTGCAAACAACTTGTGCGGCTCGCCAGGCTGGGCCAGCTTCGCGTAGACCTCCATCATCGCCTGGGGATCCATCGGTTTCTCCGCCTTCTTGTCCTCCGCGACGGCAACGGATGCCACCAGCACAACGCAGAGACCGGTGAGAGCGAGTTTCGTGTGACGCATAGGTTCCTCCTTATAGGATGTGGTGAGTAAAACGTTCTCGAGTCATGGTTGAAACGTAATCGAATGATTTGCCTTCTTGGCAATGCGAAAAGAAGACCCCAGTTTAAACATCCACGATCACTTCGAAACCTCCGTATATCATCCGTTTCCCATCAAAAGGCATCGGATTAGTATCAGGCTGCAGCCGCGGGTCGGCCATCACTTTCTTCATGCCCGCATCTCTCACCTGACGAGAAGGCCAGACAATCCAGGAAAAGACGACGGTCTCATCATCCTTGCGCTTGACCGCCATCGGAAAAGACGTCAACTTGCCCTCGGGGACATCGTCTCCCCAACACTCGACCAGCTTCAGCGCACCGTACTCCTTGAAAACAACCGCAGCGTCTTCAGCATGCTTCTTGTACACGTCTCGATTGGCCGTAGGCACGGCGGCCACAAATCCATCGATGTAGGTCATAAGCAATCTCCTTTCACGTTATACCGATAGGGTTCGGCTCTGTAGATTAGGCTGGTTCATCAATTAGTCGTTCGGAGCATCTCTAAATCGACATTCCTTACTTGACGTTAATCTGCCCCTGCGCTTGCCACTTGCCGCTTCTGTTCCGTACCTCGATCCAAACAGTCTTGCGGGCAGCGGGCGCTTGATATTCGAAATCATAGGTTTCGCCGACCGCCAGTGTCTGGCGCGCCGGCCCGAGGGCCGCCTCAGCGGGTGGTAGGCGCGCGCCGTCCTTAGTCAGCGGCATCCATTGTTCTGGACCCTCCGCCGTCTGCAGCGACACCGTAAAGATGTCGTCGGGCGTGATGTTAATTAACCGCACGCGGTGGCGCTGGCCCGCTTTCCAGATGAATCGCGGCGATCGTTCGCCGTTCAACACCACCGATTCCGGATCGCTCAATATCGTCGGCACCTCGGAAGTCACATCGCTGCGGCCGAGCATGAGCACATGATCGGTGGCCGGATCGAACGACTCACCCGGATCCGTCACGATCATGGGGCCGTACAATCCGGAAGACAACTGACGATAGTCGTGCAAATGGGTATGGTACATAAACGTTCCCGCGCGCGGTGGTGTATACCGCACGACAAACCTGTCACCCGGATCGATCATCTGCGCCACGTGCTTACCGTTACCGCTCCACCCATGGACCCGTCGTAATAGCTGTCGAGTTCCATGCCGTGCCAATGAATTGCGGTGGCTTCGGAAAGACGGTTCACCAGGGTGATCTCAACCGGTTCATCGCGGCGTAGAACGAGAGTCGGCCCAGGCATGCCGACATGATCCGACGCTGGCGGAGTCGTTCCTTCGCTCAGGACGAAACCCGCCGGGCGCACATGGCCCTCGGATGCGATGCCAGGCCGCATAACCATGGTGAGCTTGCGCGGCGTTTCAGTCGCGGGCGTGTGCCTTTCCACCGCGGATGGTTCCCCTGGTCCCCGCACCGTGATCCCCAGAATCATGCCCGCCATACCCCCGAGCCGTCGTACTCCGGGTGATGGTGACGCGTATTGCGGTTACCCACCTTGGTAAGGCGGCGCAGCGGTGACACATGATGCATAATGTGACAATGAAAAAGCCAATTCCCCGCCCGTTCCGGTGTCCAGGTCATCGCCATCGTGCCACCGGGCGACATCAGCTGGGTGACGACGCGCCGTGTGTGTGCTGCATCGATCTGTTGATCACGCAGCCCATCGCCTAACGCGTTTACGTCGAAGTAGAAGCCGTGCAAATGCATAGGGTGGGACTGGGAACTCAGATTGATGACCCGCCAACGCACGGTTTCCCCAAGCTGATAGGTCAACCGCTCAGTCGAGGGCCATGCCAGGCCGTTGATCATGAACGCGATGCGGGGCCGAAGCTGAAGGAAACCGACGCTCGGATCATCGGCGCCAAACACCTCGCGCAGTTGTGGCCCTGTCAAGTTCGACCATTCCGTGATGACCAGAACGCGGTCCGGCTTGGCGGAGCCGCCTGCGGGATCAACAATAAACGCACCAGCCAGCTCACGAAACGGCATCGGTGCGTTCATGGTCGTCGCCCAATAATGATAACTGCCGGGGCGGCCGCTCTTGAAGCGCACCTCGCGTGCTTGACCGGGCGGCACCTGTATGCTTGGGCAAGGCGAGCCGTCGCGCGCGCAGAGCCCATGCACCTGCAACGGCGTATCGAGATCGTTACGAATCGACGCCGCGATCGACGTACCTTCCGCAACGCGGATGAGTGGTCCTGGCACCGTCAGCTCTGAAGTAGCTTCACCCAGTGCTTCAATCGAAAGCGCCGGACCCCCAGGACCTTCCGGCTGCCAACTGCCGCGTCCAGCTCTGAGGGTGAGAATCAATGTACCGTCAGCGAGCAGGCCCGCCGGACGCTGATTGTCATTGGGAACAACAATTCGATTATCCGGACTGGATGACGGCATCGCCGCGACCGTGTCTGACCAGGCGCTGACTGCAACTAACATGAACAGCGCATAACGCGCGCTAAACGAACGGGCGTGAACGGGAATCATTGCAACATCTCGAATCGGTACGTTTCTAAGGTTTATCTCGCTATTCGAATTCGCCGCCGTCTTCGTTGCTTTCGGGGGCCGTGTAGAAGAGATAGTCGGCCGTGTAAGGCACCAACGCCTTCATGCCTGCGTGCCCGGCCTCTGTACACCCGGTCGAGGGCATAACCCCACCGCAGGTGCTGAGCCGCTGGATATAGGTTGTCTCCGTTAGCTTGCCGGTGGGCCCGAGTGGATCCGCGTCCACCCCGAGTTTGAGCAAGGCGATCGCGGGTGAGGTGACACCGTTGATTGTGCAAGTGGCGGCGACCTGAGCGCGGGGAATCGGCGGTTGGGCCCAGACGGCGCTAGTATCCTTTGAGTCTTGCCAAGTGGGGCGCGGCGTGCCACCCACTGACAAGCCTGACGGGTCTGTTTCTAAAGGATTGGAGCTTTGAAAATGCGTCATGTTTTGCCGGGTTAGGCCTTCATCCTTGAACAAGGTGGCCTGCGGCCCGAAAAGCGTCCATTCGTAAATCGTTAGACCTGATAATGAATCCACCGAGGACTTGCAGACATATTGCTGGGTACCGATGGCGTATCCAATGCGGAAAAGCCTTCCTTCCGCCGGGCTTACATACAAGGGGGAGTCCGGACTCACGGGCTGTACGCGGTGGTGAGCGTGAGCCAGCGGCAGCATGATGGCCGTGAGAACCGCAGTGCACGCGATCTGCGGAAGATGACGCGCGCTTTGTTTGGACGTTCTTCTATTGTTGTGATTCATGCAATTCTCCTCATTAGTGAAATAGGCTGTGTATATAATAGATTTCCGATTGGGTCCGCGCGGGTATCCCGGAACCATCTGTGCCGGTTGCGCGATACCGGTACCTAAATCGTGGGGACACAATAGGCGGCGTGCCTTACCGGATGATTTCAAAACCAGACAATTTGCTTACAAATGAAACCGATTCAGTTACGTTTGTAACAATAATGGAACAACCCTCGATGGCGAGGTTTAGGCTCGTGTCGCCCTCAATGCCACGCCGCCTTCAGGAGAAGTAATGCGTCGCCAGCATGCGATCTGGCTACAAGAGGCACGGCTCCTAAGCGACCAGAAGCTGGTCGCCGACGAGATCGATACGGGCGCGGCGCCCAACGCTCTGCCGCACCCTCCCGGCGCCTCCGGCTTGACTGACTCATAACCGCCGAGTTATGATTCAGACATGCAAGCCGCACCGGACGACCTTTTCAAGACCCTCGCCGACCCGACCCGTCGGGCGATCTTCGAGCGCCTGGTCCGCGACGGAGAGCAGACCGTGCACGCCTTGACCGATCGCGCCGGCGTGTCGCAGCCGGCGGTGTCCAAGCACCTGGGCGTGCTGAAGCTCGCCGGCCTGGTTCGTGATCGGCCTGAAGGACGCTCCGTCCACTATAGCGCCGTGCCGCAAGGCCTGGCCCCCTTGATCGACTGGATGAGGCTCTATGGCGCCTTCTGGCGCGACCGGTTCGATCGCCTCGAAACCCTGTTGAATAGGATGGACCGATGACCAAACTCGCCGCCGCCACGCGTTCCCTCGTCGTCGAACGGGAGATGCCGCATCCGCCGGAAAAGATCTGGCGCGCCCTCACTCAAGGCCCGCTGATCGAGGAGTGGCTGATGAAGAACGACATCCAGCCGGTCGTGGGCCATAGCTTCAACTTCCGCGCCACGCCCATGCCGCATTGGAACGGCGTGACCGACTGCCAAGTCCTGGTCGTCGAACCCAATGAACGGCTCTCCTATAGCTGGAACGCTTCGGGCGAAGAGGCGGCGGGGGGACTGAAGACCGTCGTCACTTGGACGCTGACGCCGACGAAGGGCGGCGTTCTCGTGCGCATGGAACAGTCGGGCTTCCGGCCCGAAGAAGAGGCCAACTACCAGGGCGCGAGCTACGGCTGGCAGCGGTTCGTCGGCGGCCTGGAACGGGTGGTCGCAGGGCTCGATTGACACCGCAGCTTGGCTGCCCACATTCCCTCGTCGCGTTCCGTCATAGCCTGTTGAGAGTGAAGCTGGAGTGCTAGCCCGGATTTCTCACCGATAGCCAAGAAAAAGGCCGTCTCTCGTGGCATAATATGTGTGCGATCAGCATGTTATGCGCAATGACGAGGACGGCCTTAT
>JBIMKD010000055.1:0-7779 GCA_043673815.1 Chromatiales bacterium | reverse complement strand
GATGGCGGCTCATCAAGCAGGCGTTCTCGCGTGCGCTGCCGCTCGCGGAGCGGCGCTCCTCGGTCCGCATCGCGCGCGGGGAACGGGGGATCTGGCAACTGCGATTCTGGGAGCATGCGATCCGCGACGAGAGGGACTATGCTACCCATATTGACTACTGCCATATCAACCCGGTGAAACACGGTTACGTGAAGCGGGTGTCGGAATGGCCGTACTCAACGTTTCATCGCTACGTCACGCGCAGTATCTATCCACCCGATTGGGCTGGCGATGGCCGCTCCGAGATGGAGGCGGGTGAACGCAAAGGATGAACATCCGGCGCAATACGCTCACGCTATTGCGCCCTACGGGCTCTGTCGCAGTTTGATAATTTTCGGCGGCGGCATGTCACGATTAGCGCAGGTAAGGTCGCCGCGTATTAACATTGACCCAACCTAAAATTTAGCATAAAAGCACCACTCGTCTTCCCAGTTGCCCCCAGCATCTCTGCTAAGGAGGAAACAAAGATATGAGAAAGTATCAACTTAGCGTCATAATTCTCGCTTCGCTGACTCTCGCCTCGCTGTGCCTTGCCCAATCTAGTCAAGATAGGAAAGACCGTTCCGCGTCTACCGGCTCGCACACGGCACACGTAGTCCTCACCCCCGATGAGGTCAAGTGGGGACCTGCCCCACCGTCGCTACCCCCCGGCGCCCAACTCGCAGTCTTAGAGGGTGACGTGTCGAAAGCCGGTGTGCCGTTCACCATCCGTGCAAAGTTCCCAGACGGCTACAGAGTCCCGCCACACTGGCACCCGACGGACGAAAGGATCGTCGTCCTTCAAGGCGCACTCGGGATGGGGGTGGGGGAGAAGTTTAACCAGGCAACGGGCCACGAGCTGCCGGTAGGATCGTACTCGCTGATGCCAAGCGGAGTGAGACACTTCGTTTGGGTGAGGGGCGAGACCGTGATTCAGGTATCGGGTATGGGCCCGTTCGAGATTAACTACGTGAATCCTGCCGACGACCCGCGTAAGGTGTCGAAGGAGTAGGGGCTAGGTCATAGCCTATACTCCGTGGTGGGTTAATCGACAAACAGATCGGGCAGCAAATTCTTAGTGCCTGGCACCACCGCATAGCGCGCGAGATTGATGACGCCCGCGGCGGCGAGCACCTCCTCGTCGATGTAGAGATTACCACTGTGCTTGCGGCTGTCGCGGTTCAGGATGATGTATGCGGCATCGGCGAGGATCTCCGGGGTGCGACAGCGGTTGGGATCGACGCCGGGGATCATCGCCAATGCGGCGGTGTGAATGACCGTTCGCGGCCAGAGCCCGTTCACCGCGATGCCGTCGGCGCGAAACTCCTCCGCCATGCCGATCGCGCACATGCTCATGCCGTATTTCGCCATCGTGTAAGCGCTGTGATGCTTGAACCACTTCGGGCTCAGGTTGAGCGGCGGCCCGAGATTGAGGATGTGCGGATTGCGGCCGGCCTTCGCCGACTGCTTGAGGTAAGGGATGCAGGCCTTCGAGCAGCAATACGTGCCGCGCACGTTCACGCCGAACATCAGGTCGAACCGTTTCATCGGCGTCTCGAGCGTGCCGGTGAGCGAGATCGCACTCGCATTGTTGACCAGGATGTCGATGCCGCCGAAGCGCTCCGTGCAGCGTTTCGCCGCCCCGGCGACTTTGGTGTCGTCGCGGATGTCCACAGGCATCGGGAAGGCTCGCCCGCCCGCGGCTTCGATCTCTTCGGCGGCGGAGTAGATCGTGCCCGGCAGTTTCGGATGCGGCTGCTCGGTCTTGGCGAGGATTGCGACGTTCGCGCCGTCGCGCGCAGCGCGCAGCGCGTCGCCTTACCGATGCCGCGCGATGCGCCGGTGATGAACAGCGTCTTGCCGGCAAGGCTCATAGCACCTCCGATTGATCTACTTTTTCAGCCAGTGTAGCCTGGATGCAGCGAAGCGGAATCCGGGATAATTCCATGCGTGGTAAATTACCGACGCGCCCGTATTCTCGGCGCAAGCGTTCCTTGCCGGGGCAGTTTCGTTAGGCCGCCGCATAAAAGCTAGGGCCAGGGAGTGGCGCTGTTTGGCCCGCCGAGAATGCAGTGATTGGCATATCGTCATACGTCCGACCATGCAAGGTACGTCCAGTCCGATCCTTGCGAACGCCACCCCATTGCTTGAAAAAGAAGTACACGTTCTTGGCCTGACATTGCCGATAGATGCCTTCAACCCAATCCGCCCGCATCGGTCGCGCATTCGGCCCTGATTCTCCCCCAACGATCACCCAATGGATACCATCGAGCGGAAAATTGGGCAACGGGGCGAGCAAGGGCTCGCATGAGACAAATCTCACCCTCGCCGGAACGTGCCGCAGATCGTTCACGCGTTTGAGTACATGCTCGCTTTCCACGCTCACACCCATCCAGACGTTTGGTGGCCAGGGGAGTCTCCGAGCCATATCGCGCAGCCTCAAGCTGCGCTTGGTGAGTACTTGAAACGTATGCTGCGGGCACGCGCACATGGTATCAAAGACCTTGCTAATGAAGTCCGGCGGTACTGCGTCCTCGAAAAGATCACTCATTGAATTGACGAAGATAATAGAGGGCTTATTCCAACGCTTGGGTAACTCGATCAGGTCATGATGTAGCGTTGGCTTAAACGCATGCCTGTAGCGATCCACTCCCATTGCGTAGAGGCGCTTTGCCATTCGCTCCGCGTAACAATGTTTGCACCCGGCGCTCACTTTCACGCAACCGGTGACGGGATTCCAGGTCTTCTCAGTCCACTCGATTTTCGATGTTGTCGCCATAACAAAGTCGCTTTAGGGTTCGGCTCTCTCTTTTAAGATATCCTGAGCAATTTTCACTGCGACTTTCCCGCCCTTGGGGTTGGATGCGCAGAAACACAAAAGATACAAGGGGTTGTTTCTTGAATTGCGCAGTACTAGACCTTTAGCAACATGCGGAAAGATCCTCATGAGTCGCTCCTCAATGAACTTCACGATCGCCTGCTCGGATGCGTCGCGCACTAGCTGATTATCCGGCTCGTCAAAGAGTGTCGTTTGTTTTTCCTTGCGATAAAACCGATCGCGCCAGTCCTTTGTTCCGAACAGCGCGTCAAGCCGCGTTTGCCACGCTTCATCAATGACTCCGTCAGCGTGAGAGTGCGAGCTACACCAATACCAAGGGGAAACAGGTACCAAAGATCCACGCCGCCCATTTCTGCCAGCGCTTCGACGGTTTCCCAATCGACTTGCATACCAAACGGATCAAGAAAGACGACTGCTCGCTCTTTTTTCCAGTCACGCTGCACAGACCACTGCTTCAGGCTGACGTTCGCGTCTGCCAGGTCGAACGTACAGCGATCCGCTATTGTCGGGTACTTGGTCTCGACAAGCTCTTTAAGATCCTGGATTCGCTTCCTCGACTTCTCAATGAACCGGTACCGGTCGAACGGACTTGCTAGACCTAACGCGATCGCTGTGCTTCCGTCACGGTACCTATGCCCGTCTGCGTCTCCATAGACCTCTGCGAAAAGCGGTGTTGTCGCTTGTTCCTTGGTCGCTCGTTTACCGGTACCCGCAAATGCGTCTACGTACCATGTCGTGAAATACTTCGCCTTCGGATTTCTTGTGAAAATCGTCCGGTACGCCGAAAGGTATTTGCGAAGGCTGGTGAGCTTTCTTTCCGTCCACTTACCACCGTAAGTGTCCATTACCAAGCCTGCGCCTTCTTGGTAGCATACCTTCGGAACTGCGCCACAACCACGCCGAAGATTTCAAGGGCTTGCTTTGGTCGAATCATAGGATACGCCGGGTTGTGGGGCCGCAAGACAGGTTTTCCCTGTTCATAGCCCAGCTCTTTGAGCGTGAATTCGTTGTCGACCATCGCAACGACGAAATCACCCTTCCTGGCCGCGAGACCGTGTTCTACCACCGCGATATCTCCATCCAAGATCCCAGCATTTCTCATGGAATCCCCCTTGACGGATACAAGCACCGTGCGCGAAGGCTTACGAATCAATACCTGGTCGATGCTAATTACCTCACCGCCCGCATAGTTGACTGCGGCTGGCTGACCTGCGGCTACTTTCTCCTGTGCTATAGGTCTAGCCAAGAAATCCTCGGTTGGCGCAATTCGGTTTTCTCCCGTTCGCTGTAGAAAGCCACGGCGGTTTAGGCGCTGTACAAGCCTCACGGCTGCGTACTTTGACCGAAATCCAAGCAGGCGGGCGATTTTCGCGTAGCTCGGCAAAACACGATTTTCGGCATAGTAGTCGCGCAGTGCATTCAAGTAGGCCAGATCATTATTCGGGCGTGCCATGAAAAGCTATGTTAGTGTACGAACGTACACTTTGTCAAATGACGCGCGGAGTATGGTTGTACCAGGGCCTTTCCGATAACATAAGTATTTTTTGGGCCTGCGTGCCGCTACCCTCACGGATTACGAGGTCTCACCCAAGGGGAATGGCTCTTCCATCGGGCATCCGGCCGGCTGTGCTTGTGTAAACGTAGGTTACACGGGTATGCGCGATACGACGCCGAAGCTCAAGCACGCGTTCCATACCTTATGGCACTCAGTTGGGCGACAGCTTCGGGCGATGGGGAGTTGGGCGAATGAATCCCGGATTCCGTTTCCCTCCATCCGGGGCTACGATTTCCGCCATGAGGGGATCTGCGCGTTCTGGTTCCTGATAGTGTGACGGCCTCACTGGGCCACTACGCTTAGCGGAATCGCAGAACGCCGGTGTGGATCGGCGTTCTCTCCTTGCAAACCGGGTGGAGTCCATATATATACGTGTGCTACACCATGCAGAAGTTCAGGGACTACACGCTAACGGTCGATCTCCTGCAGCGATATTGCAGTGCCGCCCTGCAGAACGCAGCGGAACTGCTTGAAGAGGCGGCGCTTCTTGAAGCCAATGATCATCACGCGCGCGCTTTTTCTGGCCGTTGCGTCGATCGAGGAAACAGGGAAGGCGCAACTTGCGTTCGACGCGCAAGGCCGAAAACTCGACGACTCCGCAGTGTCTAGCAAGGTACGAAAGTCGTTTGAGGATCACTCGCCCAAGATTACAGCTGCATTCGCACCCTGGTTAATGGCCAGTTCCGACGTTGCCAGTTCTGCGAAGGCAGCGATTCAACTGATGGTTGACCTTAAGTTCGGTCGCGAGCCTTCCATGTACACGGACGTGTGGGAAGACGGTGTCACCGTGCAGTCTCCGTCGACCGCGGTACGTTCAATCGCTGCTCAAGATTGTGTTCGTCTGGCACGCGATTGTCTTGCTCACGCGCGCCGCCGCATCTCGACCAAGAAACCGGCCAGAACTATGCGAGCGCAGGATGAATTCTTCGCATGAAGTCCCGCGTCACTCGTGAGATGCTGAACAACGAGGACTTCTGGGAGTTTCACATCGATCGCTTGAAGTCAGGGTTCAACAAGTTCGAGGATTCAGTAACTCTCTATCACAGGCAGTACTACCAGAAGAAGGCCAAGTACAAAGCCAGACAGGCGAATAGCATTTCTGGAGAACGAATATGACAGGCGAACGCGAGCGCCTCCGGCAACTGATCGAGCAGAAATGCTTAATAACTAGCCAAGGCTTTACCCTTAGCACAGGGGGAAAATCCGGATTCTATTTTGACTGTAAGGCGGTTACTCTCGAGGGTGAAGGATTGGCTCTCATTGCATCTGAAGTTCTTCGAGCAATAGAAGCGTTCCCGAAGCGTCCTGCGGCAATCGGAGGAATGACGATGGGCGCTGATTTCATCTCAGCCGCGGTTGCGTTGATGGCCTACCAGAGAGGCCTTAGTACCGTTCACGCTTCGATAGTTCGTAAAGAGCCAAAAAAGCACGGAACGATGAGCAAGATCGAAAATCAGCTTCCACTAGGAACATCGATCGTCGTGGTTGATGATGTAATCACAACTGGATCGTCAACTATTAAAGCGTGCGAGGAATTCTCTGCTGCCGGTTATGAGATCGTTGGCATCATCGCAATCGTCGATCGCGAGGCAGGCGGAAAACAGCGACTCGAGCAGTCGTATGGCCACGTACGCGCGCTTTTCGGGAAGAGCGATTTTCCAGCCCTAACACAGAACCCTGGTTCCAAAGATGCGCAAGCAAAGCGCACCGCTGCTTGATCCTCTCATTAATGGCGGAGGTTCGTATGCAGTTGACCTATGACCTGCAAAATAACATCGCTTACATACGGCTGAGGGAAAAGACAGCCGAAGTGGAGACGATACACATCAGCGAGGAGCTCAACATCGATTTGGCCGCGGATGGGAGCGTACATGGTATAGAATTCTTGAATGCAAATGCCCAGCTTACCCAGACAGATGAGGGCAAGCTGCGCATTGTCAACGAAGCGTCAGGCGAGCATCAGGAAATACCTCTTGTTGCTGCCCGTTAAACCCGCGATACCGTAAGCAACACGATTGACGAAGATCCATTCCACGACCGATGCGGTTCCCTTCGTTCACCACACCCTACGCGGACTATACTCTTGGGAGATTTAAACGGAGCGTTAAATGAGGATAGGCGATTTAGTCGAGGAATGGGAACAAGATGGCCGCGTGAGCTTGGCGGTGCGGGAGTTTACCGTCCGCCTGCCGGTGTACGATGCGGCTCGGTTGCTCGGAGCAAGCCCAGATGCGCGAAGCCGCGGAGCGAGTCGCGAGACATATCAGCTTGATAGGCGAGCGACCAGCGAGCACCGAAGACGCGGGGAGCGGCCCAGGGACGGTCGCGCTTTGAGGAGCGAGGAAAGCAGGTGGGCCGCGCAGTAGCTCTTGCAGAAGTTCCTTAGTGCGTGCTGGGGTGCTATCGCACGGTAGCGATGCAAGAACCATCCACGTGGGAGGCGGTCCTCTTAGGCATCTTGGCGCTGTTGCTGGTGTTTTGGTTTCGACCTGGGATAAAAGAGGCACTGCGCCGGAGCCGGGAAGCCGAGCACAAGGATTGGGCCGGCGCCTTGGTTCCTATCGTCTTAGTGGTTCTTTTTGTGGCGCTGTTGATCGCGCTCGTTAAAATCCTAAGAGCCTCTGACCATGCCCTCACCCAACCCTTTCCGTAGATAAATATTCTTAAGACTCCGGCGCGGTGTCCGCTTTTCCGTTGACCGGGTCAGCAAACACACTCTCTTTCCTCGTGGCCTGCCAGGTCCCCGGACAACCGTTGATATCTTTCCAACTTCCTCCGCCCTTGGCCGCCGACAGCAATCCCTCGAAGGTCGCCGCATCGTAGCCTTCGTAGGTGAATCCGCCTTCCATTTTCCCCGAGTCCTGGATCACGCCTTCGAGCGCATAGGCATAGCCGGAGTTATCGGTGAGGTTACCGCTTACCTTGCCGCCTTCAATCGTGATGGTTCCTTCCCCAATCCCGTAACCGCACTTGTCGTCCTCGCCGGGACGCGCGGTCCTGGTACCGCCCCCGACTTGCCACGCGCCGTCGAATTTGGTGGTGGTGATCATCGCGGAATTGGCGTTGATGTCGCTGCAACCGCTCAAAGCGCCGCACACAAGGAGTGATGCCGATAGCGTCATTCTTGTTTTCATGCTCCTACACCCCACTTTGGTGAATCTTGTTGACGGATACCTTCTCCCTCCGGGAGAAGGCGGGGATGAGGGGAATAAAAATCATAGCGTTATATCCCCTCACCCTAACCCTTGTATGTTTTGTTCTTGAAAATATATGAAAATGAATGACGGTCTGTGGAGCTTGTGGGCAAAGGGGGTGCGCGGTGGGAAACGCGCAGCCTCCTCCATGGCAAACGCCCCAGTTCGCCGGG
>JBIMKD010000054.1:0-4253 GCA_043673815.1 Chromatiales bacterium | reverse complement strand
TTCCGCGATAAAGGCACTGCTCACCCCAGTCGCGATGCTTAAGTTGCGCACCAATAAGCGGAAGAATTCCTCGCCCGTGGCCTGTGCGGTGCCTTCGACGATGGCACGGAGTGCTGCCAGCTCCGCCGTACCCACTGGCTCCAAGGGTTCCGTGGCGGCTAAGCGTGTATGCTCGGAGTTCTCAGACATAGGGTCGAATATGCGCCTGGCTAAAGGGGACCGGTAGGGCCGCGTCCACCCGGGTGATTCCGTTCCGCACCTCTACCGCCCTGGCGCGGCATTCCGATTCTACCGTGTCTTGCCTGTTGATTCACGCCGCCACAACCCTTGGTGGCGCCCGCAAATTTTAACAGCCCAGTCTCGGCTCCTAGGTACCGCCAGTCTGCGAGCGCCGTTAACTTCACGACCGGGTGCTGGCATCACCATTGCCATAGCTCGGATGTACCAAGGATACCGTTATGAAACTACTCAGTACCATGCTCGTATTCGTCTTGCTATTGGCGGCCGCGGGCGGACAGGCCGAACTGCCCGCCAAAAAGGTCCTAACACCGTCCGCCGCCAAGCAGGTCGCCTTGGCGGCGGAAGCCGAGGTCCAACGGCGCGGCGCCACCGTCGTCATCGCCGTCGTGGACGATGGTGGACATTTGCTGCTGCTCGAACGCCTCGATGATACCCAGGTCGCGAGCAGTGAGGTGGCCATCGGTAAGGCCCGCACCGCCGCCATCTTCCGGAGGCCCAGCAAAGTCTTCGAAGATCAGATCCGTGAAGGCCGGGTCGCGGCGCTGGCCCTGCCGGGGGCGACCCCGCTACAGGGCGGGCTTCCTATTCTGTACGAGGACCAGGTGATCGGCGCCATTGGCGTGAGCTCGGCAAGCACGTCGCGTTGATGGACCAAGGGCGGGCTTCGCGCGTCGGCCTGCGGACTCGTCATTGGACCCTAAGGGCTGAAAGTATGGGAATTTCAACACCGCTGACGACTACCCGATTCCGGACCGAGTAGCGCGTGATTGACAGCTCGCAGGTCCAGTCGTATCTTTCTTATTGAAGAAAAAAGCTTGCGGGGGCCGACGATACCCAGCCTAAGCAATTGCGCGCGAATGGCAAACGCTTTTCGACTTGAAGGAGCACGCGATGCCGGAATCGAAAGAAAAAGGAATCCCCAGGAATTTGATTATCCCGGCTATCGCCTTGGTCGCGGTTTTCGCCGCCTGGTTCTCACTACCGCTAAAGGATTGGCTAGATTCGTTCAGCGGATGGATAGAGGGACTGGGTGTTTGGGGCGGTGTGGTTTTCGCGGCCGCGTACATCGTTGCCACGGTAGTCCTCGCGCCGGGCGCGCCATTCACAATCGCAGCCGGTCTGGTGTTCGGTTTGGGATGGGGGTTCCCCGTCGTTATGGTCGGTGCGACGGTCGGCGCGGCACTTGCCTTCTTGACCGCGCGTCATCTCGTGCGTGACCGAATAATGGGCATGATCGAAAAGCGGCCCAAGTTCCACGCAGTGGATAAAGCAGTCGCCGAGGACGGTTGGAAGGTTGTTCTGCTGCTGCGGTTGAGTCCTTTGGTGCCGTTCAATCTTCAGAACTACTTTTTTGGTATTACGCAGATCAAATTCTGGCACTATGTCCTCGCGACCTTCTTCGGGATTATTCCCGGAGTCATACTGTACTTATATCTTGGTGCGATAGGCGGTGCTTTAACCGGCGGAGGAGGCGAGTGGGGTACGGCGCAATGGGTCTTTTTCGGAATTGGTCTCGCCGCGACTATCGTAGTCGCATTCCTGGTCACCAAGAAAGCAAAAGAAAAGCTCAAGGAAGCAGGCGTGGGAGAGGACTTGTGGTAGAAGGATTGCGGCAAAGCAGGCGACCGATCGTCTTCAGCGACGGGGTGCGATTTTCCAGAGCTCGCCGTTCGCCTCGTCCGTGACAACGTACAGCGCGCCGTCCGGACCTTGCCGCACGTCGCGCACGCGCTGAGCGCGGTCGGCGAGGAGGTGCTCCTCGCCAGTCACGCGATCGTTCTCGAGGGTCAGCCGCACGAGCCTCTTTTCTTTGAGGCCGCCGACGAAGAGACTGCCGCGCCACGCCGGGAAGGCGTCGCCCGTGTAGACCTGTGCGCCGGACGGCGCGATCACCGGATCCCAGTAGTAGACGGGCTGCTCGAAGCCGGGGCGATCGGTCACCGCCCCGCGGATCGGCAATCCAAAGTACTCCTCGCCATATGCCACCAGGGGCCAGCCGTAGTTCTTGCCCCGCTGGATCAGGTTCAGCTCGTCCCCGCCCCTGGTACCATGCTCCACCACCCAGAATCGTCCCTGTGGATCGAACGCGGCGGCCTGCACATTTCGATGACCGAGCGTCCAGATCTCAGGCAGCGCGTTGGGCTGCCCGGCGAACGGGTTGTCGGGTGGGGCCGAGCCGTCCGGTCTGATGCGCAGGATCTTGCCCATGTGGCTGTCGAGCTGCTGCGCCTGCGGCCGCATCGGTGCGTCCGAGCGCTCGCCGAGCGTCACGTACAGCATCGCGTCCGGACCGAAGGCTAGCCGCGAGCCGAAATGTTTGTCACCGTCGTAGGTCGGCATCGCGCGAAAGATCACGCGAACCTGCTCGAGGCGCCGCTGGTCGGCCGACAGCAGCCCACGCGCAACGCTGGTGGCGTTGCCTCCCTGTCGAGGCTCGGTGTAGCTCCAATAGATCGTCGGGTCGGCATCGAATGCCGGGCTTAGTGCCACGTCGAGCAGGCCGCCCTGGCCGCGTGCATCGACGGCTGGCACGCCAGCAATCGGCTGCCCCAGCTCACCCGTTGCCGACACGATGCGCAGGCGGCCGGGCTTCTCTGTGACGAGCAGGTCGCCGCCGGGGAGCGGCTCCACGGCCCAGGGGTTCTCGAGTCCCTTCGCGAGCACGCCGACATCGAACGCGACGTTCGATTGGATCGCGCACGCTCGTGTCTGGCCGGGGAACGCCGGACGCTGGTCTGGTGCGTTCGGCTCGCGTGTTTCGAGCGGCATGCAGGCGGCCGCGCGGCCGGGAACGCTGTCGCCAGACGTCTGATACCCGGAATTATCCGCGGCCACGCCGGAGTATTCGCTGCAGGCCGCGACCGCGACAGCCAGGACGATCATCGAGATGAATTCTACGCGGGGAGTACGCATGGGCCCTCTCAGGATTGGCAGTTCTACCACACAGGCGCCCGCGACTGCAATGACGATCCCAACCGCATGACGGAAGTACCCCTCAAACGTTGCCTACTAATTAGACGTTCTACGGCGTAAACATGATGGCGGCGCGCAGATTACTATCTTTCCGCTCGTATCTTTGAGAAGGGTGATGGCCAGATGCACCGGGAGCTCCGTGGCGTACTTGCTCTTTATCTTCCCGCCTAACGTCACCGTTACATTGCGGCCGCGCTATGGAATAAAGATGCGCGTGAGCAGGCGGTAGAGGACCTGCGATGCACTTCAACGGATCGCCCCGCTCGCATCTCATGAGAGCCAAGTTGTGGTCGGGATCTGCCAGCGCTATGGCGTCAGCCGTCAGCCGTTTTAATTCGCGTGCTTTACCCCAAACTGTTACACTGACTGTTCGTTGAAGGAGGCCACCACATGTCTGATTCAACTCAGGTAGCAAGCATTGAGCTCAGGCCGAACGGCCCTTACCTGGTAAACGGCATAACGGATTGCCGCAACTCGAAGGGCGAGCCGATCCGAACCGAGCCGACGATGTACCTGTGTCGCTGCGGCGGGTCGAAGAGCAAGCCGTTCTGCGATGGTACACACAAGAAGATCGGTTTTTCCGGGGAGCGCTTGCGCGATCCGTCAGCAAGCAAGACCGATGACTACGTGGGCAAGGAACTCACCATCCATGACAACCGGTTTATGTGCTCACACGCAGGGTTTTGCACCGAGCACTCACCGAATGTCTTCAGCCTGAAGAGGAAACCCTGGATCAACCCCGACGGCGATCCCGCAGCTAAAACCATGGAAACCATCGCAATGTGTCCTTCCGGGGCGCTGAGTTATACCTTGAATAACATCCTGTGCCGGGATCAAGTGCGTACGCCGTGCATCCATGTGATGAAGGATGGGCCCCTGTTCGTGGTCGGTAGCCCAGAACTGAGGGGTGAGGCCCGCCCACTGTCCCCCGAGCATTACACGCTGTGTCGCTGCGGCGGGTCGAAGAACAAGCCGTTCTGCGATGGGTCACACTATCACGTGGGGTTCAAGGATGATGAAAACTGATTGTGCAACCGGGA
>JBIMKD010000053.1:0-21220 GCA_043673815.1 Chromatiales bacterium | reverse complement strand
CCACGTGCGCGGCAGGATAAAGAGGCCGATGCCGGCCGAGATCAGCGGGTCGGCGTAATACCAGCCCGTAGTCAACATGATGACGCCGGCGACGATGACGCCGATCGAGGTGAGCATGTCGGAGAGCACTTCAAAGTATGCCCCCTTCATGTTCAGGCTCTCCTCCGATGCCGAGCGCAAGAGGTAAATGCCCATAATATTTACAACGAAACCGACCAAGGCGACGAGCAACATCGTTCCGCTCTGGACCTCCGGCGGGTCGCGGAATCGTTCGTAAGCTTCGTAGAGGATGTAGAACGAGATGCCGACCAGCACGACCGCATTCGCGAGCGCGGCGAGGATCTCAACACGGTAAAAGCCGTAGGTGCGCTCGGGCGTCGCCGGGCGCTCGGCGAACCAGATGGCGAGCAAGGCCAGCCCGAGGCCGCCCACGTCGGTCAGCATGTGCCCGGCGTCGGCCAAGAGCGCGAGGCTGCCCGTGAGCAGTCCACCGATAACCTCAACAACTAAGTACAGGGCCGTCAGCCCGAAGACGATGGTGAGCCGGCGTTTATTCTTGCCGGCAGGGGTGTGAGCATGGTTATGCCCCATGGGTATCTCTCGCCTCTACTCTAAAAAAGCGTATACGCCCGCGCTTTTTCACGCTGATCTGTAGGCGCGCAGTTTTCAGCAAAGCCCAGCCCATCAGTGGCGGTGCCTGTGGTGCGCATCCGGAGCATGCGGATGCAGATGCCTCAGCGGTTCGTGGCGGTGGCGATGGCTGTGCTTTGTGCCCGGCGGAACGGACTCGTCATGGTCGTGTCTGTGGTGCTCGTCGTGGACATGCTCGTGCTCGTGCTCCAGCGCCTCGTGGGTATGTTCATGCGCGTGATGCTCCGTCAGGTGCAGCCAGACGCCAAGCGCCATCAGCGCTCCGGCGATGAGGAGCTTGGGCGTGACCGCCTCCCCGAGCCAGAGAGCCGCAAGCGCCCCGAAGAACGGTGCGATCGAAAAGTACGCGCCGGTGCGCGCGGTGCCGAGGTGGCGCAGCCCCACGACGAAGAGCGCGAGGCTGACGCCGTAAGCCAGGAAGCCCACGGCCATCGCCGCGGCGATAGCGGGCAGGCGCGGCGGCGTCGCGCCGAGCGAGAAGGCCAAGGCCAGATTGACCGTGCCCGCGCAAAGCCCTTTGACCTGCGCGATCCACGCGGCGTCGGTCAACGATACCTTGCGGGTGAGGTTGTTATCGATGCCCCACGCGAGGCACGCCCCGAGCACCAAGAGCGCCGGCCACGCCCCGGCAAAGCGGGCCTCACCCGGCCAGCTCAGGATCGCCGCGCCCGCCACGATCGCGACCATCCCGAGCGCGATGCGCCGATCGAAGTTCTCCCGGAATGCAAACCACGCCAAGAGCGCGGTGAATACCGCTTCCGCATTCAAGAGGAGCGATGCGCCGGAGGCGGGCATTGCGCTCAGGCCGAACATCAGCAAGACCGGCCCGATGATGCCGCCCGCGCCAATCGCCCCGGCGAGCCATAGCGTTTCCTCTGCGCGAAGCCGCACCGCCCGCACACCGCACAGCGAGCGATACAGCGCAAGGCCGACCCCGGAGCCCAGGTAGAGCAAGCCCGCGAGCAGCCACGGATCCACCGTAGCGAGCAAGAGCTTCGCGAGCGGTGTACCAGCCCCGAACAGAAAAGCCGCCCCCAAAGCGGCGAACACGCCCGGTTGCTGAATGCCGCGTCGCAAGCCCATCGCTGCCTTACTCGCGATGCGCCAGCCGGTACAAGACCGGCAAGACGAGCAGCGTCAGCACAGTCGAGGAGAGGATCCCGCCGATCACCACCGTGGCAAGCGGGCGCTGAACTTCCGCGCCGGTGCCGATGGCGATGGCCATGGGCAGAAACCCCAGGGAGGCGACGAGGGCTGTCATCAGCACCGGGCGCAGGCGTAGCAAGGCCCCTTGCCGAACAGCCTCCAGAACAGGCAGACCGTCCTGCCGCAGTTTATTGATAAACGTGAGCATTACCAGCCCATTCAGCACGGCGACCCCCGAGAGGGCAATGAACCCGACCCCGGCCGAGATCGAGAGGGGGATATCCCGAAGCCAAAGGGCGAGCACCCCGCCGGTCAAGGCGAACGGCACCCCTGTGAACACCAGGAGACCGTCCTTGACATTGCCGAAGGCGGCGAAGAGAAACAGGAAGATGAGGAGCAGCGCGATGGGCACGACGATTCGGAGGCGCTGGGCGGCCGATATGAGCTGCTCGAACTGACCTCCCCAATCGGTCCAATAACCGGCGGGAATGGTCACCTCCTCCTGGATCCTCTCCTCGGCCTCGGCCACAAAGGAGCCGAGGTCGCGCCCGCGCACATTGGCCGTCACCACTACCCGGCGTTTGCCGTTCTCGCGGCTGATCTGGTTGGGACCCGGGGCGATGTTCACCTCGGCCACCGCGCCCAGGGGCACGAAGCTCGGCCGCGGCGTGGTCACGGCGACCGGCGTTGCCGGGCCCACTGCGGGCAGGGGCACGGGGAGGCGTTGGATGGCATCGAGATCGACGCGCAAGGCTTCCGGCAGGCGCACCACCAGGTCAAACCGCCGGTCCCCCTCAAACACCTCTCCGGCCTTCTTGCCGCCGAGGGCGATCTCGACCACCTCCTGGACATCGGCGACGTTCAAGCCGTAGCGGGCCATGGCCTCGCGGTTCATCCGGAGGGTCAAGACCGGCAGGCCCGTGATCTGTTCAACCCGCACATCCGCGGCTCCAGGAACCTTTTCCAGCACCTCGGCGATCGCCTCCCCGGCCTCCAGCAAGACCTCCAGATCATCGCCAAACACCTTGACCGCCACATCGGCGCGCACACCGGCGATGAGCTCATTGAAGCGCATCTTGATCGGCTGGGTGAATTCGTAGTTGTTGCCCGGGATCGCCTGCACGGCCTCTTCGAGCGCCTGAACCAGATCGGCCTTAGGGCGGGAGGGATCAGGCCAGTCGGCACGGTCCTTGAGAATGACATAGTTGTCGGCGACGCTCGGCGGCATGGGATCGGTGGCGATCTCCGCCGTGCCCATCTTCGCGAAGACCCGCTCCACCTCGGGGAACTCCTTGATCCGTTTCTCCAGGGATTCCTGCATCCCGATCGCCTGGGACAGGCTGGTCCCCGGGATGCGCAGGGCGTGCAACGCGATATCGCCCTCATCGAGGCTGGGCACGAATTCGGTGCCCATGCGCGTGGCGAGCAGCCCGCTCAATATCACGATCACTACGCTCGTGGTGACTACCAAGGTCCGGTTCCTCAGGGTCAGGTCCAAGAGAGGCTCATAGGCCGTCTTGGCAACCCGCATGAGCCAGTTTTCCTTTTCCGCCATGGGGCGGGTGAGAAACAGTGCTGCAGCAGCCGGGACAAAGGTGACCGACAGGATCATGGCACCCAGGAGCGCGGTGACGACGGTAAAGGCCATGGGACCGAACATCTTCCCCTCTACCCCGGTGAGCGCAAAGATGGGGATATAGACCACCATGATGATTAACTGCCCGAAGAGCAGCGCCTGCCGCGCCTCTTTCGAGGCCTGGAAGACCACCTCAAAGCGCTCGGCACGGGTCAAGGGGCGTTGCAGGCGGTGTTGTTCCTCCGCGAGATGGCGGACGCAGTTCTCCACGATCACCACCGCGCCATCCACGATGATGCCAAAGTCGAGCGCCCCGAGACTCATCAGATTGGCGCTCACCCCTTGTCCCACCATCCCGGTGATGGTGAAGAGCATAGAGAGCGGGATGATGAGCGCAGTGATGAGCGCCGCGCGGAGGTTGCCCAGGAACAGAAACAGGATGGCGATGACCAGCGCCGCCCCTTCCAGCAGGTTGGTGGTCACCGTGGCGATGGTCTTGTCCACGAGTACAGTGCGGTCATAGGTGGCGTTCGCCACCACCCCCTCGGGTAGGCTGCGGTTGATCTCGACCAGCTTGTCGGCCGCCGCTCTTGCCACCGTGCGGCTGTTTTCTCCCATGAGCATGAACACGGTGCCGATCACGGTCTCTTCCGCGTTCTGGGTGGCCGCACCGGTGCGCAGCTCCTCCCCCAGCAGGACCTCCGCAATGTCTTTGATATAAATCGGTACGCCCTGATGGTTGCCGGCGATGATGTGGCGGATATCGTTAAGATCAGCCACCTGTCCCGGCGCCCGGATGAGATACTGTTCTCCCCGATGCTCTATATAGCCCGCGCCCACGTTGGCATTGTTGCGGGCGAGTGCCTCGAGCACATCCTGGAAGCTCAGGCCATAGGCGATGAGCTTCGCCGGGTCGGGCGTCACATGGTATTGCTTCAGATAGCCGCCGATGCTGTTGACCTCCGTGACCCCGGGCACGGTGCGGATCTGCGGCCGGATCACCCAATCCTGCAAGGTCCTGAGATCCGTGGCCGTGTAACGGGTGCCATCGGGTTTCATGGCCCCCGGCTCCGCCTGCACGGTCCACATGAAGATCTCGCCCAGACCCGTGGCGATGGGCCCCATCTCCGGCTCGACGCCCGGGGGCAGCCGGCCTTTGGCCTCCTGAATGCGCTGGTTGACGAGGCTCCGGGCGAAATAGATGTCGGTGCCGTCCTCGAAGATCACGGTGACCTGCGACAGCCCGTAGCGGGAGAGCGAGCGGGTTTCTTGCAGGTGCGGCAGGCCCGCGATCACGGTTTCGATGGGGAAGGTGATGCGCTGCTCGACCTCCAAGGGGGAATAGCCCGGCGCCTCCGTGTTGATCTGGACCTGGACGTTGGTGATGTCGGGGACGGCATCGATGGGCAGGCGCTGGTAGTTGTAAACCCCCAGCACGGCGGTGGCGAGGGTGGCCAGGAAAACGAACCAGCGTTGTTTGATGGAAAATCTCAGGAGACGTTCAAACATGTTCACTCCTCAGAGCTTGTGAAAAAAAATCGTCGCGAGCGAAGGGAGGACGCGGCGCGAGATCCCGAGCGCACAGATTCGTACACTAGATTCACACATATCCGTACAGAACCACTTCAGCAAAATCTGGGGGTCCCTTCTCCCTCCGGGAGAAGGTTAGGAGGAGGGGAATCGAATCAAGATTTGATCCCCTCACCCCAACCCTCTCCCGGAGGGAGAGGGAGAAAACACAGTCCCTGTCTCGGAGGGACAAGGACCTTGGAAAGGTATCCGTAATTTTAATCATGTCTGGCTAGCTCTCAATGATCGTGGGTCGCCCCGGACTTGCCCAACTCAGCCTTGAGCACAAAGCTGTTCGTCGCGGCATAGCGTTCGCCCGCAGAGAGGCCCCGGACGACCTCCACCCATTGCCCGTCCCTGCGCCCCAATTCCAGCGGTCGCGCTTCGAAGAACTCGCCGAAGCGGCCGAACACGACCTTCCAGTCACGGTAGGTCTGTATAGCCTCGGCCGCGACGGCCACCGGTACGGTGACTTCTTCTTGCACGACCTCCACCGTCACGAAGAGACCCGGCCGCCAGCGCCCGTCCGGGTTCGGGATGTGCACATGGGCGCGCGCGGACCGAGTCTCTTCGCCCACCAGCGGGCCGAGGTAAGACACGGTAGCGGTGGCCTCGATCGCCAAAACTTCGGATCTGACAGTGACCTCCTGGCCGAGCCGGACCGCGTTTAAATCCTTAGCGTAGACGTTGAACTCCCCCCACACCGTCGAGAGATCCGCGATCATAAAGATCGCCGTGTCCTCCTTGATGGCCTCGCCCAGCACGAGGTGCTTCTCGATGACGACACCGTCGAGCGGTGCGCGGATCTCATAGCGTGTGAGCATCTGCTCGCGGAAAGGCGTCCGCAGCCGATGCAGCCTGACCGTACCTTCCGGCTCTATGGACAGCGTGGCGAGGTCGGCGTGGGAGAGTCCCAACGCCAGCAGTTTCTGCGCGGCGATTTGCTTGGTAATCTCTGCCTCTTCTAAGGCGTGACGGCTGCTAAGGTAATCCTGCTCGGGTGAGATCTTGTTCCTCCACAGGCTCTGTTCCCGAATGAAACTGGTCTGTGCGAGCTCAAGCCGATGCACCGATTCGATGTATTGGCCCTTTACGTCCGCGAGCTCGAGGCTGTCTACGATCGCGATAACCTCGCCCCTCCTTACCCTATCGCCCAGATTTTTGTGGACGGCGGTGACTACACCGGCGAATCGAGCGACGACATGGGCTAAGTGGTTTTGATTGAGCTTAATCTCCCCGGGTAGCTCCAAGAGCGATCTGATGCGCGCGGGGCCCGCGGTCATAATCTTTATGCCCGAGCCTTGCAACGCTTCATGGGAAAGCTGGACTCTGCCTTCGACTTGTGTGTATTCCCACTCATAGCGGCGGCTTTCGCGCACCGCGCTGACCTTCACATCGAAGGAGTGCGGCTCCTCGATGACTCGATCGCCGCGCAGAAAGTCTCCCTCCTTCTGGAAGTTGATCACATCCACCGTGCCCCCTAGCCGGTGCAACTCGATAGTCAGTTCGACTTGCTCAGGGGATAAGGGCGTTCCCTGTTCATAGGCATAGACCCGGAATTGCGGCGGCACGCCTCGTTCGTAAATCGTGATCTCGATCTCGAAGCCGTCTTGAGTCAACAGCCGGCCGCCGTGAGGTCCCTTGGCCATTAGGGTTTCTTCCTGATCACTCTGGGGCTCATGCTCCTCGGTGCTGGCGGGTTCCAGGCGCAAGATGAAAAAGCCGAGGACGATCCCCACCAACACCACGGCGGCGATGGAAAGCCAATTCTTTACGTTCATCGTGACTCCTTCTGGGTTTGGACCGCGTCAATCCGCTCGCCGATCAAGCCCTCCACCTGGGCGACGGACTGGTGGTAGTCGCTCAGCGCGCGCAGGTATTGCGCCTTGGCTCCGAACAGGGTGCGCTGCGCGTCCAGGACATCGAGCAGGCCGAACTTGCCCAGCCGGTAACCTTTGGTTGCGGCCGCGAAGGCGCTCTGGGCGCCGGGCAGGACCTGAGCCTTCAAGGCAATGATCTCGGCATGCGCGCCGGCCAAGGTCTGGTAGGCGTTGCTCAAGGCCGTGGCCACCCGCACTTCCGCCGCGCGGCGTTCTTCTTCGGCCTTGGTGAGCCGGCGCTGCGCCTCCAGAATGGCGCCCTGGTTGCGGTTGAACAGCGGCAGGGGCACGGAGATCCCGGCCACCAGGGCGTCATCCCCGGGCTCCTCGAAACGCCGGACCCCAAAGCTGGCGGTGAGGTCCGGAATGGCCCGGGTCTCTTCTAAGCCGATAACGGCCTGACGCTCCGCGATCTCCGTGGCCCAGCGTGCGAGCTCCGGGTTCTGGCGGAGCCGCTCCATGAGCTGTTCCAGGGAGGGAATAGGGAAGACGGCCTCGATCACGCCTAAGGCGCGCTTGAAGCGCGGGGCAGTGCTGCCCCAGGTTGCCGCCAGGCGCGCACGGGCGGCCTCGAGCTCCCGCTCGCCACGCGTGAGCTCGATTCGCACCGAGGCAGTCGCGACCCCGGCCTTGGTCTCTTCCACCGGGGAGACCTTACCGGCCATCACCCGTTTGGCCGCGGCGGCGGCGACCTCTTCCGCGAGATCCACCACTTGTTTGCTCAGTGCGGCCCGCCCCTGTGTGCTTAGGACCTCTACATAGGCCTTATGAGTCTCCGTCAAGACCTTGATCCGTTCCCTCTCGTAGTCCCAGCCGGCGAGATCGCGCGCCAGTTGCGTGGCCTCCGTTCGGGCTGCCCGCTTGCCGCCGAGCTCGATCAACTGGCTGAGCTGAATGGTAATCGCCGTGCTATCAAACCCCTGAATAGCGTTATTGCCGAAGTTCTCCACTATCACGCCAAGATGAGGGTTTGGAAGCAGGCTCGACTGGAGCACCGCCGCCTCCCGGGCGCGGACCTCAAAAGCAAAGGCCTTGATCTCCGGGTTCTGAAGGAGCGCAAGCGAGAGCGCCTCGCGCAGTGTGAGGTCGCCGGCGGGCTCGGTGATAGCAGGACCGAAAGGCAAGACTTCCGGTGACTCAAGCGGGGGGTGGGGCGCCGGGATCCCCCGGCCCAGGGGGCGCGGCCCCGGCGAATCCGCATAAGCGCAGGCGCCACCCATGAGCTGCGCCAGCAACAAGATCGATAAAGTTTTGGACATAAATCGCCTCTGAAAGTCGATAAGGGTCAGGCCAAGCCATAACCCACGGATTGCACACGCCCGAGGCGTGCGGGTTTTTTCAGAGCGATCTAAATCAGAAGGACGGTGGTGCGGCGGGAAGCGAGCGTGGGGTTGATCCCAGGCGGCGGCCGCGCCAGGGTGGGTACGGACGCAAGCGTAACGGCAAACGGGTGGGTCGTTACTGGTAAAGATAAGGCCTTGGGGATTTCGATCGTTTTGAATGCTGCTAGGCCCTGCGGTTCCTGTGGATGGGTCTGGATGACGTGATCTTGTTGGTTATCCTGCCCCGTGATCGCCGCCAGCACCTGGTCCAAGACATCGGGTTGATGTTGACTGGGAAGGAACGGTTTCGGTTCGTGCTCGTCAGGGTGTCCTGGGTGGTGCAGGGTTAATCGGATACCCTCATCACTGTAATCGACGTAGGTCTTATGGCCGTGACCTAGGATCATGAACAGGAGCGGTGCCTGCCCGTTTCCCGCTCCCATCATGAGATAGATCAGCAGACAGAAACGGGCACTCAGCTTGCGCTTAAGCATTTGCTTGATGTCGCACTGTTCGATACACCGGCAAGTCCACCGTGGAAGTAAGCTCTAGTCAAACCGCCTACGATTCAGGCAGTTAATTTGAGATTACCATATTAGCAATCGCTGCCCAGGGGGTGGGGCGAACACATCATCAACAAGGAGCGATTATTCTGGTCTCTCGCTCGATCCTTGAATTGCCTCGCGCCCGCTACTTCTTTTTTCCGGGCATGGGAGCAGCGGGCTTTTTCGTCACGTCAAAAGGCGACGCCGGAACGGCAGCCTTTTTGGATTGCTTTGGTTTCTTAGCTTCACGATTACTGCGTTTTTGACCTTTGGCCATTGAAGTTCTCCTAATAGGACACGCAGATAGACATTGTCTAACTGTTATCCAATTCTCTGGTTGAATATGTTGTTTCTCATCTGGTCAAGAAATCCAAGATCATCGTGTAACACTGTAGCACGTTACTGGACGTTACGCCCTCGCGCCCGCTTATCAGGTTGGGTATAGCAAGGAAGGACGAGCGCCCATTGGTCGGAGCGTCCGAAGATTCCGACCGCAAGCACGAGCTACCGAGAAGGCTTGCGCTTCAGCAGCGAAAGGACCGAAAAAACCCAAGGCCGTATCGCCAACACCAATCCGACGCTGATCTTCTCCGTGGGGGGCAGGTTCAGGTCCAGCTCGGCAAGCTCTAAGAATTCCGCGGCGAGCCGGTCGATTTTACGTTGCATCACGGCCAGCGACGCGCGGCTGATCTCCTTCGCCTCAAACCGCAAGATTTCATCTTCATTCGCAAATCGGGAATCGAAATACTCGTTTAGGACTTGCGTCTCAAAGCGGTTACGCACGGGACCTCCTCGCCGCCACGCAATACTTCGGGATGTCAGCAGCCTCACTTCGGTACCATGACGAGTTTCGATAAGTTCCATACGTTCCAGTTTGTTCAGCAGCTTGACGGCCTCGGCCCGACTCAGTTCGTACTCTCGACAGATATCCTCGGCGCTCCAATCACTGAGCAGCAAGTGAAACAACATGAGCAGCTTCGGTTCTTCCGCCAGTCCCGTTTCCTGACCGAGGGATAATGCCTGCGCAGCATCCGCTTGATTACGGCAAAGCCTCGCGAGCTCGTAAAAATCCACATCGAGCGCATGGCAGATGTCCTCAAGCCGTTTCACAGTGAAGGATCCTCGCGAGAAAAGCCGCTTAACGGAGGCTTCACTCAAACGCAGCTTCCTCCCAAGCTCTTGGTAAGTTATCCCCCTGGCCTTGAGCAGCTTCTTCAAGGTACCTGTGATGGCGCCAAGCTGGTTCATAAGTATCCCCCTTTGTTTATACGGCAGGTATCTTATTATAATACTCCATAAGATTCGTCTTGATTTGTGATCCCCGCGGACTAGACTTGCATCGAGAGCAATCGTAACGGGCGACGAAGGCCCTTTCCGGCGAGCGCAAATTTGAACAGGTCAACGAGCAGGGTCTCATGAATGGGTATGAAGACTGCAAATGCGTATAAGAGCTTTTCATATCCAGGCCACAGTGCAACGATAATGAGTTTCGTAATTTCCAGCACACCGAAAAAAACCCCGCGCCCGGCGTGGCAGGAGCTTATCGCTGTGGTCGCCTATCCAGCCTCGTTTTTTCTCGCCATCGCGGCATTTCTCTGGGCCAACGCAAACGGATATCCGAAGTGGGTCAGCGCCTATCTTCCGGTGATTTTCTGCGCGGCCATCATTCTCCCTATGCTGGAACGCATCACACCCTATCGCCGCGACTGGCGACCGGACGCCAAGGAATGGTTCACGGACGCGCTGTACACCATCGTCATACAAATTGCTTTGCCGCCGTTACTGGCGCTGCTCGTGGTGCTCGGATTGAGTGACTTGGCCCACCCATATCTGCATTCTTCGTTGTGGCCGCATGAATGGCCGATTCTCACCCAAGGCATACTGATGGTCCTGCTTGTTGATCTGGTGCGCTACTGGGTCCATCGCTACGCGCACACCAATCCCATCCTGTGGCGGTTGCATGCGGTGCATCATTCGCCCGACAAGCTCTACTGGCTTAACACTTCGCGCTTTCATCCGTTGGAGAAGGCCTTGCAGTTTGCGTTCGACTCGATGCCGTTCATCCTTCTGGGCGTAAATGAATACGTGCTGGCCTTCTATTTTGTCTGTTATGCGGTAAACGGTTTCTATCAGCACAGCAACGTCCATCTCCGGCTCGGCCTGCTCAATTACATTTTCAGCACCGCCGAACTGCATCGCTGGCATCACTCGAAAATCCCGCGGGAAGCCAACCATAACTACAGCAATACCACGATAATCTGGGACATCGTGTTCGGCACCTATTATCGTCCGCGTAATCGTGACCTGGCAGGGGCCGGTATCCAGAATGACAGTTATCCGCAGAGCTTCGGCCGGCAATTGCTCGGACCGTTCGTGAAGGATCTGGAAAGCCGCGACGTGTTCGTACCCTCGTTGCGCCAGGCGGCGATGAATCTCCTGCTCAGGCTCGGCTTCGCCAGGATCAAATACACGAATTGGCGCGCTCTGGAAAAGGCCGCGCGCCACGTCGCGGACGTGCAGAAACAGGTGTTGCACGGCGTCCTGAAACAGAATCGATCCACCACCTTTGGGGAGCGCTACCGGTTTCGCGGAAATGGCAACGGTTGAGGATTTCCAGCGTCTATGCCCGGTGCAAACCTACAACAGCCTTCACCCCTTTATTGAAGAACAGGAGAATACCGGCAAACCCGCCATTACGGCGGAGAATGCGATGCTCTACGCCAAGACCAGCGGCACCACCGGTGCGGCGAAGCTGTTGCCGGTGACACCCACCATGTTCGCGCAGATCAAACGCCAACAGGCCATCGCCGGTTATCTGCAGTATCGCGCCTGTCCGCGCGCCTTCCGCGGGAAACTGCTGGGAATCACGGGTGCCCCAGAGGAGGAACGGACCGGGACCGAAAAAATAGTCGGTTCGATCTCGGGAGTCATGTACGAAAAATTGCCGTTGCCGATGAAAAAGAAATTTATTATTCCGGCCGTTGTGTTCGGTCTTGAAGATCATCTGAGCAAGTACCTGGTGATACTCCGCCTGGCGCTGGCAGAGAAAGACATCACCTATGTCGCGACCGCGAATCCTTCCACGTTTGTGCTGCTGCTCGAGCTTTTACACAAGTATCGTGATTTATTGTTAACCAGCATTGAGACGGGACAATGGCCTGTCCACCGGCCACTGCCAGCCGAGATCGCTGACGCGCTAAAAAACAAACTCCGGCCGAATCGGGAAAGGGCTACCGAGTTGAGAAGACTGTTTGCCGCCAAAGACCAGCTTACGATCAAGGATCTCTGGCCGCACGTCGCCCTGGTGGCGACGTGGACTGGGGGCAATTGCCGTATCCCGTTGCAAACGGTCAAGACACAGCTACCCGAGAAGACCTTGATCATGGACCTCGGTTTTCTGGCGAGCGAATGCCGGATTACTTTCGCCATGGAAGCGAATACTTCCTCGGGTTTGCCGGCCTTTCAGGATTATTTCTTTGAGTTTGTCGAGCGCGCGAAATGGGACGATAAGGTTCCGGAATTTCTCACGCTGGATCGGCTGGAAAATGACAAGGAGTATTACATTTTTGTCACCACCACGGGCGGACTCTATCGCTATGACATGAATGACATCGTGGCCGTGACCGGACATCTGCATCAGGCCCCGTTGATGGAGTTCATTCAGAAAGGCCGGGGCGTGACCAACATCACCGGCGAGAAGCTTTACGAGAAACAAGCGATCCGGGCCACGGCGGACACGGCACATCAGTGTTCGTTAACCATTCCCTTCTTTATCGCTCTGGCCGATCGCAGCGCCAGCCGCTATGCGTTTTATCTGGAGCTGGCCGACTCCAGTGTGCCGGACCTCCATGAATTGAGCCGCCTGCTCGATGAAAACCTGTGTCGGCAGAACGAGGAATACAAACAGAAGCGCGCCAGCGGCCGCCTCAAGCCCGCGGAAGCCAGGCTTCTCAAGCCAGGAACCGCCACGCGATATCGTGAGCATCTGGTTAAACACGGCCAGAAGGAAGGGCAGTTCAAGGCCCAGTGTTTGGTTTATAAGGACGATGACGATTTCGATTTCCGGCAACACCTCGCGGCGGGTTAGTACAGACGTGAAAATCGCGAGCCTTTCCCTGGAGCCGCTGCGCATTCCCTTCCGCGTCTCCTTCAAACACGCCTCGGCCGAGCGCAACGTCACCCAAAGCGTTCTGGTCATCGCCCGGTCGGACGATGGCCTGAGGGGTTACGGTGAGGGATGCCCGCGCGACTACGTCACTGGGGAGACCGATGCTAGTGTTGTCGCGTTTTTCGAACGGCATCGGGTAGACCTCATAGCCAAGGCCATCGACCTGCCGACTCTGGAAGAATGGCGCCAGGGTCATGAGCGGGACATCGACGAAAACCCGGCGGCGTGGTGCGCGATCGAGCTGGCGTTGCTAGATCTTTTCGCGCGGCAAAACAAACAACCTGTGGAAGCATTACTGGGCATGCCACTGTTGGCAGGACCGTTTGGTTACACCGCTGTGCTCGGTGCTATACGCGCGGCACAGTTTGATGACACCTTGGGTCGCTACCAGAAGCTTGGGTTGCGTGATTACAAGATCAAGCTTTCGGGCGATTCCGGCCGCGACCGTGCGAATCTCGCCATCCTGAAATCCGCCGGTATTGCGCCGGAGCAGGTGCGGGCCGATGCGAACAATCTCTGGTCCGATCGCAAGGTGGCGCAATACTATCTCGAATCGCTCGATTACCCCTTTGCCGCTATCGAGGAACCGCTTCGGCCCGGGCGGTTCGCCGATCTGGTAGTGCTCGCCGAGTCACTCGCGACTCGTATCGTGCTCGACGAGAGCATTACGCGGGAAAACCAGCTCTCGCAGTTACCAGGGGCGCCTGCGCGGTGGATCGTGAATCTTCGGGTTTCGAAAATGGGTGGCCTGCTGCGCTCGCTCAGTGTAACGAACCGTTGCCGCGAAATGGGACTTGCTCTGGTTGTCGGCGCCCAGGTAGGCGAAACGAGCCTGCTCACGCGCGCGGCGCTCATCGTGGCGCAGGCGGCAGGCGACATCGTGATCGGGCAGGAAGGCGCGTTCGGCACAATGTTGCTGGAGTCCGATGCCGTGCAGCCGACGCTCATGTTCGGCGCAAATGGTGAGCTCGATATCGATTCATTACAGCTCGACCAATCACCGGGTTTCGGTTTGGTGCCGGCGCCGGATCTTGCCAAGCGCTATTTCAAGCACAAGGCAGGAGAAGGTGTTCGTCGCGATTGGAGAGCTTGCGCCGCATGCGCCAAACACGCCAATGAGAGACGTTGAAGAGACTGGAATTTCTATCCGCTTATACGAGTCCGCCGTTCACGCGCAAGGTTTGCCCGGTGATAAACGCGGCCTCGTCGGAGGCCAGGTAAAGCGCAGCGTGGGCGACGTCTTCCGGGGCGCCGAAGCGCCGCAAGGGGGTGCGTTCGACGACACGTTCGTACGCGTCCGGGCGCATGATCTCTCTTGCGAACGCCGTCGCGATCCAGCCGGGCGCGAGATCGTTGACGCGCACCTCCGGCGCATAGGATCGCGCCAGACACTTGCTGAAACCGAGAACCCCGGCCTTCACCGCGGCAAACATCTCGGGATTCCGGCCTTCCATGCCATGGAGCGCAAGGTCCCAGGACATGTTGAGGATGACCCCCGATCCGGCGGCCTTCATCAGCGGCGCGACACCCCAACAACAGTAAATCGTGCCCTTGAGGTCGACCTCGATCAGTCGCTCGAGTTTTTCGGAGAGCTGTAGCGACCCGCCCTCGCCGGTCAGGATATCGGCTCCGGCGATGTTAGCCCAAATGTCGATGCGGCCAAGGAGCGCACCCGCGCTCTCGATCAAGCGGGCGACTTCATCGGGGCTGGAAACGTCGGCCTGAACGGCGTGGGCCTCCCCGCCCTCCGCCGTGATCTCACACACCAACTCCTCGGCCAAGGCACGCGAGCGCCGATAGTTCACCACCACCCGCGCCCCATGCCGCGCGAAGAGACGAGCGATGGCGCGCCCGATCCCGGAGCTAGCGCCGGTGATGACGGCGGTTTTATCGAGAAGCCGGCTCGCGCTCATGCTCGTCTCTCCGCGTAGGCCTTACGCACTTCGTCCGCGACGATCGCAAGCCCCTGCTCAACCACCTCTTGTGACTGCGCATAGGTTATCCGTAAACATTCCCGGCCCTGCGGGGCCTCCGCTCCCATCCCCGGGAAAAAATAGTGTCCGGGAACGACGAGGACACCCCGATCCTTGAGCCGCTGATACAAGATCTCGCTCGTAATCGGCAGATCCTTAAGCCACAGCCAAAGGAAGATCGCGCCTTCGGGCTTATGCAGGAGAAAAGGGTATGCATCCAGTTCGTCGGTCAGTTGGGCGACCGCTTCCCTAGCCTTGGACTCATAGTACGGTTTGATCACTTCGCGGCCGAGCCGCAACACCTCGCCGCTCCGGAACAGATCGAGCATCAACGCCGATCCCACATTGGCCGGAGCCAGGTTGATGATGGCGTTGATGCGCGCGATGGCATCGATCACCTCCTCGCGCGCAATGACGATGCCGGTGCGCGTCCCCGGAAGCCCGAACTTCGAGAGGCTCAGCGTCAGGATAACGGACTCGTCCCATAGCGGTTGTACATCGCTAAAGAGGATGTTCGGAAACGGCGCGCCATAGGCGCTGTCCACGATGAGGGGGATGTCATGCGCGCGTGCGAGTTTGATCAGGGCTTGCATCTCGCCGTCGGTTAGGACGTTACCAGTGGGATTGGTCGGTCTTGAGACGCAGATGGCGCCTATTTCATCCGCCCACGCGATGCTATCCACAGCAACATGGTACTTGAACGTATGCTTGTCGATGAGCTCCATGCTCGGAGGTGTGGCGGCGAAGAAATCGGGCGCGAGGCCAAGGTTCGAGTAACCGATATATTCGGGGCCCATCGGTAACAGGATCTTCTTACTCCGCCCGTCTTCCGTGGCGCCCGCGAACATATTAAAGAGCATAAAAAAAGCGCACTGGCTGCCGCCGGTTAAAGCGACATTCCGTGGCCCTATGTTCCAACCGTACTCGTGGCGCAGGAGATCGGCCACCGCTTCGATGAACGCGGGATCTCCTTGGGGCGGGCTATAGTCGCCGATCACACGCCCCAGCGCCCCCGGTGCATCGAGTAGTTTCTGCATGCTGGCCTTGAGCACCGACTCGACCTCCGGGATATGTGCAGGATTACCGCCGCCCAGCATCAACATGCCTTTGTTGACGGCGAGCGCCTGCCCGAGATCTTCCATGAGCCGGAGGATCCCCGAAGGCTGTGTAAACCGATGTCCGAACAGTGAAAGCCGCATCGAATTTTTAATACCTTGTTGGCGCGGGTTTCCGGCGCCGATCCCGGCCACGCAACAGCTGAGATCCTGCCCAAAAATATTTGCAATTTAAGTATTTCATTAAACTCCCTCTCCCTCCGGGAGGGTTGGGGTGAGGGGATTAGAATAAGGATAACTCATTGTTTCATATCCCCTCATCCTAACCTTCTCCCGGAGGGAGAAGGGACTCATCATTTTGTCGTAGTGGTTTTGTTCAACATTTGGACGGTAAGAATTTATTTTGTAAGTGCCTAGCCTATAATGTATCGCCGCGCCGGGCTTCGCTCGGCGCGAATCGTTACCGCTGAAATCTGATGAAAATCGAGATACGTCATCAAGCGATCGATCCCTGGGCCGAGGTGACCCGTTACGAGCAGGTGCTCGGGCGAGCGCGGGGCTCTTACGGCGCGTGCGCCGTTTTCGTGGGCACGATGCGCGACTTCAACGAAGGCACATCCGTCCGCGCCATGACGCTCGAGCACTATCCCGGGATGACCGAAAATCATCTCGAACAGGTTGGCCAGGAGGCGAAGGCGCGCTGGCCGATCCTCGATGGCCTCATCATTCATCGGGTCGGGGAGGTGCAACCGGGCGATCCGATCGTCGTCATCGCGGTGTGGTCCGCGCACCGGTCGGCGGCCTTCGAAGCCTGCCGGTTCGTGATTGAAGACCTCAAGTCACGCGCGCCTTTTTGGAAGAAGGAAATATTGGCAGAAGGCGCCCGCTGGGTGGAAAAAAACACCGGCTAAACCAACCCGAAAAACGGCTGCACATCGACGAGCGTTCCCGGCTCGACGCGGCCCCAATCCGTGGGGAGCACGATGAAACAGTTGGCCGCGCTCATGGAACGAAGGATCGCCGAGCCCTGCGATCCGGTGCTGTGGACCACGAGCTCGCCCTCGGCGTCGCGCGCGATCATCCCGCGCTGGTATTCCACCCGTCCCGGTTTTTTCCTGAGCGGGCTCATGCAGCGTGCCTTGATGAGCAAGGGGGTGATTTCGGTTTCACCCATGAGGTGGCGAAGCGCCGGCTGGACCAATTGATAAAACGTGGCCATCACGGACACGGGATTGCCGGGGAGACCGAAGAAATACGCGCCGTGCACGCGCCCGAAGGCGAGTGGGCGGCCGGGCTTGATGGCTACTTTCCAGAATGCTACCCGGCCGGCGCGCCGTAGCGTCTCGGTGATGTAGTCCGCCTCTCCGACCGATGCCCCGCCCGTCGTCATGAGAACATCCGCGCTCGCCGCGCCCTCGGCGAAGGCTTGCTCCAATGCCTCGCGCACATCGCGGACCACGCCCATGTCGATGAGATCGACGCCAAGGCGCGTCAAACCCCCGTGGAGCGTGTAGCGGTTACTGTCGTAGATCGCTCCGGGAGACAGGGGCTCGCCGATCGAACGCAGCTCATCGCCGGTCGAAAAAAAAGCCACCCGCGGCCGCCTCGTGACCGCGACCTCGCCCATCCCCAAGGATGCGATAAGCCCGAGATCGGCGGGCATGAGGCGTTTTCCGGCACTGAGCACATGCTCGCCCTGCGCAATGTCCTCGCCGGCCGGGCGCACGTTCTGACCCGGTTTTTGGCCCGGGCGCACCCGGATCACATCGCCGGCGGCTTCGACCTGTTCTTGCATGATGACGGTATCCGTGCCGGCAGGCATGAGCGCTCCGGTGAAGATGCGGACGCAATGACCGGCCGCGACATCGCCCTCGAAGGGCTTGCCGGCCCAGGCGGTGCCGCTAAGCTTGAGCGCCGCGACACCCGCGCGGGGCAGATCGGCCGCTTTCAGCGCGTAGCCGTCCATGGCGGCATTGGTGTGCGCGGGCACGTCGAGGGTGGACACGATTTCGCGCGCTAATATCCGCCCGAGCGCGCTGCGCACCGGGACGACTTCGGGCGATTTTAAGGGCGTAATTTCCGCCAGAATGCGCTTGAGGGCCAGATCGGGCGCCAGCGAGTCCGGATCGTGGTCATCCGCGCAGCTCGGTGCGAACGGGGTCTTCGCGCTCATGATTGTATAGCTCCGGCCACCGGCCACCGGCCGGCCATCGTGTCTTCGGCGGCCGCGAGCTCTTCCGGTGTGTTGAGATTGACAAAGGCCTCGGGGGTATCGGAGAAGTCCGCAATCGCAAGCCGGTGCTGCGCGTACCAGCGGTCGATTTTACGCCCGCCGTCCGCCAGGAAACGCGACAAAGACGATCGCAGACCGCGGGTGATGAGCGCGAATACCGGTTGCATCCACTCGCCGTCGTGGACCACCGCAATCTCGGCGTCCGCCTCGGTGAGGGCGGCATAAAGCCGCTGACAAAGCGTCGCAGGCAAGAACGGAGAATCACACGGCACGCTCAGGAGATAGGGGGTGACCGCGAGGCGCAGGCCGCATTCAATCCCCGCCAGGGGTCCGCAATACCCACCCACCGCATCCGCAGAGACGCGGTAGCCCTGGCTCGAGTATGCCTCGGCATTGCGATTGGCGTTAATGACGATGTCGCAAACCTGGGGCGCGAGCGCCGCGATGACGTGAGCAACCAGCGGCTGGCCCGCCAAGGGCAGCAGCCCCTTATCCTGCCCCCCCATGCGCTGAGCGCGCCCGCCGGCCAGGATCAGTCCCGTGATCTGGGTGCGAGTTTCAGGCATTTGAAGCAATGGGTAGACAGTTTCAGGTGTGTGCCGGTGGCCATGCGCTATTATTGGTTGAGGGGGCGAGATTGACAAGAAACCCCGGCTAGAACGGTATAAACGATTGCGCACAGATCTCGGAGGCCCACATGAACGAGGACACATTCAACCTGGAAGTGCGGAAGTTTCTAAAGAAGGTCGGCGTGAGCTCCCAGCGCGAGCTCGAGCGCGCCGTCCGGGAGAGCATCGCCGCGGGTCAACTGAGTGGTGCGGAGCGGCTAGCGGTGACGATCACCCTGGAGGTCGGCGGCTTGGGACTACGCCACACGATTGCCGACACCATCGCGCTCGAATAGACGCTAGGCGCCCGCAGGGCTCAGCCTTTCGTCGTGTCTTTTTGGGTAAAGATTGGGAACGGCGTAACGTTAGCGCCGTCGGCGCTTGCCTGTGTCACCTTAACCTGGCCTTCCTTATCGACCTCATCGATACGAATGATGGCATGCAGAGGAATATAGGTGCGGTTGACGCCACCGAATTCCGATTTCAATTGCTCTTCGGAAGGATCGACGACCAAGGTAGAGCGCGTTCCGAACACGAGCTTATCGACCTCGATAAAGCCGTACATACCGCTCTGCACGACGTTCTTTGCGTAGATCTCGTAGACCCGGCCTTGGTTACGAAAGATTACCTTGTACATACGACGTTTCCGCATGGATGTTATGAACAGGAGCGAGCTCCGCGGCCGATTATAGCACAATCGGTACCGCCATCTAAGGCAAAACCGGTGCCGCAAAATGCGTTTAGGGTAAAGCAAGCGGCACCTCGGCTGCGTCGTCCGCGGGCGCGAGCACCCCGGTGATAAAGCCGCCGAGGGCCGGCATGTAGTGATTGACGTCCGCGCTGAATGCGTCGTTGTGGCCGCCGGTGCGTTCCAGGAACATCTTGCGGGCGGTGATCGCTTTATAGAGCCGCTCGCCGTGCTCGAAAGGTACGATCTCATCGTCGCGGCTATGGACGATGAGTATGGGGCAAGCGACCTTAGCGATGCGTTCCAAGGTGGGGTAGTGGAACCGCAATAAGAAGTCCACCGGCGCGAACGGATAGTAACGCTTTGCCAGATCACGCAAGGAGGTAAAGGGCGATGCGAGAATGACAGCGGCCGGCCGGTGGCGGGTGGCCAGCCAGCCGGCGACAGCCCCGCCCAGCGATTCGCCGAAGACGATGATTTTCTCGGGCGCGAAGCCGCGCGTGCGCGTCAGGTGTTCCCAGGCGGCCTCGGCGTCCTGGTAAGTGGCGTCTTCGCTCGGATCGCCCTCGCTCAAGCCATAGCCGTGGTAATCAATGATGAGAGTATTGAGCGCCAGCGAGTGGAACGCTTGGAGCGCGGCGAGCCGGTGGGAGATGTTTCCGCCGTTCCCGTGCAGGTAGAGTACTGTCGCGCGCGGTTTGTCCGCGGGCACATACCAGCCATGGATACGCGCGCCGTCGCCGGTGCTTAAGTAAACCGATTCATACGTAAGCCCGATTTCCTTCGGCGTCGCGACCAGCTCTTTCGTGGGAAAATAGATGAAATTGGGTTGAAACACGTACAGCGCGAACGTCAGCAGCAACCACGTGATGACCACGATCGTAAGAAACGTAACCAATAGGTTTGGCATTGGATTGCATTGAGTTTTAAAAGTCACCCCGACTCTCGGAACCTGCAAGCTTACAGCCCAAGGGACGAGGTTCCTCTGAGAGTGCCGCAATTCGAGCAGTGATGGGTCGGCGATCCCTCTCGTGGCTGACAGCTTGATGCGTAGCCTATATTCGGCCACGCTGTCTCAAATCTTGTACGAAGGACTCGAAGGAAATGCTGCGCTCGCCTTTGCGCTTCTCGAAGGCTGAGAGGTCCTCAGCATCTTCCGCTAGGATGACTTTGACCGCCTCGTTAACCATTTCGGAAATGGAGCGATGGGAGGCTGCGGCTTTCAGCCGAAGAGCTTGATGGACCTCGGCATCAAAATAAACGGTGGCACGCTTTTGAGTTTCCATTGGCTTAGACTAACGTCCAGACGTTGGAACATCAAGTCATGCAAAGTCAAAGGGGTCAGGTCTTGACTATAGAGTGTCCGCTCGACCATCGATGATCCTGTGTGACGTGTAACGCGACGCTAACCAGCGCCCCGCTTTTTGTTGAATCAGCTTGCTTTAGATAATCCCGAGTCGCTTTGCGGCCTGGGGGAGCGCCTTTACGTGCTCTGTGTCATAGCTCGCTTTCATCAATGCCGGCTACTTTCATGAGGGAACTTTGTAAGCCAACCTTCAAAGGTTTGTTGCCATGGATAGGGACGGAAATGCGCGCCGGATTGCCCTCCTTAACGTAGATATGATGACTGCCCTGTGTCCTCCGCAATACCCATCCCTTCTTTTCTGGCTCTTCCGCAGAATTTGTGGGTCAGCTGAGAGACGGTATGGGAATGATCGCATGATAAGCTGGGTCTGTTTATTTGGGCCTGGCCACGAGTTTTCGGGTTCGAGATTTCGAGGCAAGGCAAGTGCGCCACGGTTAACT
>JBIMKD010000052.1:0-42382 GCA_043673815.1 Chromatiales bacterium | reverse complement strand
GCCTTCACTTTTTTTTACCCCCTAAACCGCGTCAATCTAACTGACCGAAAATCGACACCACCACCACATTATCAGACAGTTGCGCTAATGACTGCCATTAGAAAGCACGCCCAAAAACCTGCTCAATGGAAAATCCGGGTTGAATGAACAAAAACCCCATGTATCCAGTCAATCACAGTGCAACCAAGACAAACTGAAAGGAAAACATCATGCTGAAGCTGCAAAAAATCGCCCCTTGCTTGTGGTTCGACAATCAAGCCGAAGAAGCGGCAAAGTTCTACACCGGCATTTTCGAGAATTCAAAGGTCACCAATATTTCCCGGTATGGGAAAGTGGGGCATGAAATTCATGGAAGAGCGGCGGGCTCGGTGATGGTCGTCGCGTTCGAGCTCGATGGACATGCGTTTACCGCCCTCAACGGCGGGCCGGTATTCAAGTTCAACGAAGCGATTTCGTTCCAGATAAGTTGCGGGACGCAGAAAGAAGTGGACCATTACTGGGAGAAGCTGTCCGAGGGCGGCGACGAAGCGGCCCAGCAATGCGGCTGGCTCAAAGACAAATACGGTGTGTCGTGGCAGGTGGTGCCTGTCGCCCTGATCGAGATGATGACCGACCCCGATTACGTAAAATCGCAACGGGTGACGGCGGCGATGTTGCAAATGAAAAAGCTCGACATCGCCGGACTGAAGCGGGCGTACGCGGGGTAGTCAATGGATAGCAGTACAATCAGACAAAAGACATGGCTCGTATGTAGATGGTTTCGTATTCCCGGTACCGAAGAAGAATCTGGACGCCTATCGCCGTATGGCAGGAGAAAACATGAGCACCAAGATTTTCGTGAATCTGCCGGTAAAAAACCTGAACAAGTCCATCGGGTTCTTTACCAGCCTCGGCTTCAGCTTCAACCCCCAGTTCACAGACGAGACCGCGACTTGCATGATTGTCAGCGAGGACATTTTCGTCATGCTGCTGACGAACGATAAGTTCAAGACGTTTACACCCAAGCCGATTTGCGACGCAACAAAGAGTACGGAAGTGCTCGTCTGTCTGTCGTGCGAGAACCGGGCGAAGGTGAACGAGCTGGTGCGCAAGGCGGTCGCTGCCGGCGGCAGCATCTATAACGAACCGCAAGACCATGGCTTCATGTACGCGCATGGTTTCCAGGACCTGGACGGCCACATCTGGGAACTGATGTACATGAATCCCAGCGCGGTCAACCAATGCTGAGCAGATTTCCTTGTCCGGAAGGAGATTGAGACATGAGCATCGCAACGATTCTACCTGGCCGCAGGTTTGTGTCGATGGCGGTCCTTGTCTTTACCGCAAGCGCCTGGGCCGGCGAGTTCTACGAAAAGGATGGCGCGGCCATCAAGGGGTTACGATCCGGTGGCCTATTTCAAGGAACAAAAGCCGGTCAAGGGCCCGCCGGAATACAAGGCCGAGTACAAGGGATTGGTTTTCTTCTTCACGTCCCAGGGCAACCGCGATGCCTGCGCAGCGAATCCGGCCCGGTATGCGCCGCAGTACGCTGCGCAGCGGGATATGCTGAAGATACGTCTGGCCGACCTAACGTCCGACGGCTTGCTCGTGACACAAGCTAAAACCGGCACGAGATTACTTTACGAATGGACGCCAGAGCTACGAGTCACAATCGATCAAACCATGCGCTTGCCTAGGTCAATCCGGGATTGCGTCTATTGTGTACAGAGCTTATACAGCGAACGGGTTCCGAGCATCTGGCAACGTGTGATGAAAAAGGCGGTCGCACTCGGACGGATGCTTCGCTCGGTACTTCTCCACCGTGGACTTCGCCACGTGAATCCCGAGCTTACGGAGTTCCCCGATGAGACGCGGAAACGCCCCACCCAATGCTAGCTAGCACCCGAAAGCTTCCGAATGAGGGACTTCCTTGGCCACGTGCGGGCGGCCTGGTCCTCGGTGTTGGCTCAGCGCGGCCCAGTAGTCGCGGAAGCGCTTGCGCCGCCAAGCAATCACGGTCGCCGGTTTAACTAGCATCAACGTTTAAGCTGATGGCGGAGCATCGCGTTCTCGATCTGCAGCGATGCACGAGGCGAAAATCGGTCATCAGGAGCAATAAGAATGCGCGAACAAGGGTGGACATTCGGGCATGGCTTAGCCCGCATTTCTCGTGCGCCGTGCATCAGGGCCCCGGCAGCGGTAAGCGCTCGATCTGGCCGTAGCGCAAAAAGATGGGATTGATGTACTTGAGATGAAACTTTATGACCCAGGACCCGAGCATCGGGATGAGTGCTCTCACGATCAGGCGGACGATGGCCTCCACGGGCGCGCGAAGGACGCGGAATACCCACACGGCGCGGCCGAGCTTTGAGATGTAGCGATTCAGCCCCCACATTATCACCATCAGCAGGATAAGGCCCAGCGAGAACCTCACATCGATCAGGATCCAGACGAGAGCGAGAAGCGCTAGGAGGGCGAGCACCGCTAAAGCCTCCTTTGCCCAGGCGGGCAGGACCAAGTTGAATAACTTGAGAAACTGATAGGACGCCACTTTGAGTTGCTTGAGATAGGCCTCGTTGGGCCGTTCCATCCAGGGCTTAATTTTGAGGAAACCCCACGCAGGTGGCGCCAGATCCGCGGGCCTTGCGGTACCACCCGACCGGCCGGCCGCCACCGCAGCCAGGCTGTTGAGCTCGAAGTCGCTCATCAGATACCCGTCCGCCATGAGCGTGCAGGCCTCAATCTCGGTGAACGAGTCGAGGTCGGTTCGGATCCCCGAAATGAGATCCTGGACTCGCTCATCGACATGAAAATCGGCCGTCGAGAGCGCAGGTCGCAGGACCTCCTGCGGGGGAGTCCCGGGCTGCCCGTCGGGTCCCAGCCAGGCGATGGCACGAGTGGTCAGGCCAGCCCGGAGATGCATGAAGGCGATGCGCGACCGGTCGGTGAGGTCCCACAGACGGAAAAGCTCTTCTTCGCGCACGCGGTCCTGGGAGATCGCGGCCGCGCGGCCCAGGACCGCATCGAGGTGGGTAGCGGGCTCATCTATCTCTTCCATTTGGGCCGAGGCATCGCTCACGATGAAGTGGGTGCAGGCTGCGTCCAGGAGTCCCTGGATCCCCTGGTTGTCGTGGACACCGCCATCAACCAACTGCACGCGGATCTCGTCTCCCATCTCGGGATCACGGTACAGGCCACTGATCGCGAGCGGGTGAAAGATCCCCGGCACACACGCGGAGGCGGCTACGGCGTGGCCTAGGGTAAAGTCTTGTTGGTAGGGCGGGATGTCGGTGTAGGACGGCGGTTGGCGCAAGCGAATCGCCTTCTTGTCTATTTCTCTTGCTTGGGCATTGTCGCGCGGCGGTTCCCCCATGCGCGATGCGGCAAAGCGCCAGTTACGACCGGAGTTGAGCGTGGTCGCGTTGATAAGGAGAATAGGGACCTTAGCACTTCTACCGTGGTTGTCGCGCTCGGGGTGAAACGCCGCATTGGTTCCTTTAGGCTGGATCTTGAGCTCGCGTATCTTGATAGGGGGTTCTAGGCTGGGCAGTACACCTTGATAGAGGCGATCGTTGTACAGCTCCGCAAGACGGTCGCTGCGCGAATAGTCCGGCCGTCTGATCTTGAGGTTCGCGGCCGGATCGGTGAAGGTGCTCATGCGAAAGTTGCTCTGTACGGCCGCGAAGAAATCGCGCTCGATGCGCTCGACCATCTGCTGGTAGCGGCCATCGGTCAGATCGGAGTCCGCCTCCGATTCCAAGAGATGCTTGAGGTGCAGGTAGTAGAGCGCCCCGATGATCGAGCCGCCGGAGACCGTTGAGATCACCTCTACTCGCCGCAGCAGGCCCTGCATCGCCATCTGGGCCAGGACGCCCAGGTGAAAGAACGAGGCGCGAAAACCGCCTCCCGAGAGCGCGAGACCCAGCTTCATACGCACCTCAGCCGTCCCCGGTTCTGCTACTGTAGCCATATGCCCCCCTCCACTGCGCCGCCGCAACCCTGCCCGCACAGACCCCCTGCCGCGCTTGCCCCCCAGTGCGAATTTGTGCGGGCGCCGATCGACTCCGCCATTATGTCCAGGCGACAATGTGCGGTCAATACACATAGCTGTATGAATCAATATACTTCGCGGACGCGGTATGAATCCCGCCCTTGACCAAAGGGAGAGCTGCGCTTCTCCCCTTTGGAAACCCATCGCTAAGGTACCCGCTGCAAGACCGCGAGGTATGCGTTTAAAAACACTCGCGAATGAGTTGGGTCCCGGTCTTAAAAAAGCGCGCCTTAACGCAAGGCGGCGACGAGATAGATCATCCCGGCCAGCGAAATCACGGCCGAGCCGTAGCGTTGCACGAGCCGCTCGTTACGGTTTGCGCCTCTGGCCGTGCGCCGCAGCAAGCGCAGCCCGCAGAAGGCCGGCAACACCACGGTTTGATGCCCGATCTCGACACCCACGCTGAAGGCCGCGATAGCCAAGACGGCGCCGGCCCCACCGAGGCTCGCCATCGCCTCCAGTAATCCGCCGGCGAAGCCCAAGCCGTGGAAGAGCCCGAAAACAAACGCCACGAGCGCACGGCTCCAGCCTCGGCTCTGCCGCGGCCAGAAGAGGTTCTGCGCCGCGACGACGACGATGCTCGCGGCGATCATCGGCTCGACGATGGCGGCCGACAGCCGGAACAGATCGAACGCCGCCAAGGCGAGCGTGAGGGTGTGGGCAAGCGTGAAGGCGCTGATCACCTTGATCAAGTCCCAAAGGCTCACGACCGCCAGGACCAATGCGCCGACAAAGAGGAGGTGATCGTAGCCGCCGAGGATGTGGGTGATCCCGTGGCGCACGAAAGCCGCGGCCATCCGCGCTTGGCCGAGCCCCATCATCGGGTCCCGCCGGCAATCGAAGCTCAGCGCTTCTCTCGAGGTCAGGAGTAGCCCCTCGGCCAGTGGCTGGCCCGGCTGGGAAATGCGCACGAGGTAGCTCGCTTCCCACGGATTTCCCGGCGCGAACTCAAACTCGCGCAGCACGTCCTGCCGCAACTCGAGCCGCGCGGGCGCGCCTCCCGTGAGCCGATACTCGAGTGTGTACGCCGGACGCCCTGCCGCTTGATCGGAAACCTTAAGCGCACGCCCCTCAAGCGCGCGCCCGTCGGCCCAGACCTGGAAGTGCGCGAGTAGATAGGCACCGTGGTGGCGCACCGCTACCGGATACGGAATGCCCTCTTGCCCGCCGAAGGCCGCTGCCACGAGCACTTCCTCGCGCGACACCGTCGCGCGGAGCTCGATGCGGCCGGGAAGAATCTCGATCTCCAGCGCGCCTTGCGCCACCGGATGCGCCCCGGCCAACCGCGTGGCGCAGAGCGCTAAGGCGAGCAGGCAATACCGCGCCCAATCGCCGCGTCCCAGCCGATGTGCCTCAACGATGCACATGGAAGGCTTCGTACCGCGGATTCACTTCGGCCGCCCTTTTTAAAAACTGCTTACCCTCGCCGGTGCGGCCGGCGGCGAGGTGGATCATCGCCGCATGGAAAAACAGGTGTGCATCCTTCACGCCGGCCGCGAGCGCTTGCTTGATTTCGTCGAGGGATTCGGTGATCCGGCCGGCGCGATACAGCGCCCAGGCCAGTGCTTCCCGGGTCGCGTAATTGCGCCGCAGATCGAGATCCCTGCGCGCCCATTTCACCGCCTCGGCGCCGTCCTCGCGCACGTCGGCGTAAAACCAAGCGAGGTGGTGGAAGTAATGCACTTCGCGGCGCCCGGCCGACGCGAGGTAAGCGGCGAGCGCTTGCTCGTGCCACCGCCGCGCTTGCTCGGGTTGGCCCATCAGGACGTAGAGATCGCCCACGGCTTGTTGGAGCTCCGGCCGCGGCGAGCGCGCGACGACGCTCTGGTAGCGCGCGATCGCTTCGCCGTATTTCCCCCGCGCCCCGAGGAGCTCCGCCATGTGATCCTCGATGAGCCAATAGCCGGAATAGGCCTTATCGGCATGCTGGTAATGCGTCCAGGCTTCGTCATGTCGTCCTTGCCTTAAATCCAGCAATCCCCTTTGCACTTCCACCCAGGCATAGGAGCGCATGTCCTTGGCTGTAATCTCGTCCTGAGCTTCCCGGTATAAGCGATCCGCGGCGAGGGAATCACCGATCTTGGATTCCAGATAGGCCAGGCGTGCCAGGTTGTCCCAGGTGCGCTCGGCTTGTATCACGCTTTCATAGCCTCGTCTTGCATCGGCGTACTTTCCCTGTTGCAAGTCTATATTGGTTCGTAGGACTCGGGCTCGCGGGCTCGCGGCGAGAGAGGAAAGGCGATCGAGATCGTGCGTGGCCTCATCCAGCCGGTGAAACGTGTAATTGAGATTGGCCCTGACAAGATAGAGATCGTCGGAGGAGCCTAGTGTGTGCATGGCGTTGTCGGTTTCGGTTTCCGCCACGTTGAAATCGTCGAAGCAGCCGGTGAGCAAAGCTTTAAGATAATGCAGATAAACCAGCCTTAATGCTGTTTCCGCGGATCCGCTAGGAGCGCTGGTCTGGGTGCTCAAGATGTCATTTTCTATCGTGGCTAATTCAATCTCATAGTCCGTGGGTGTTTTATTCAGAAAGCTGGCCACAACAACAGCTAGGGAGGCGACAGCGGCTAGAATCAATGCGGCTTTAAAGAGCCGCGTTCGAGATGTATTCATTTGTCCCCGTGAACCCGCCCGGCCTATACGCCCGCTTGCGGCGCGTTATCCCGCTACGAGTTGTTCGCGCTTGATCCGGTACAGGGCCGAGATGTCCTCCGCGCCGTAACCTCGGTCGATGAGCCGTTGGTAATTTTCCAGGGTTAAATCCACGATCGGCAGCGGCGGGCCGCCCATCGCCCGGCAGATCGCAAGGTCCTTATGATGGAGCGCGACTTTAAAGCCGGGATCAAAGCACCCGGCCACCATGGTCTTGCCGCGGTGACTCAGGTACCAGTTCGCGGCCGCGCCTTGGCTCACGACGTCGATTACTTTCGTGAGGTCCAGTCCCATGGACTCACCGAAGGCGAGGGCTTCGGTCACCGCCTGGTTGATCCCCGCGGCCATGATCTGATTGACCGCCTTGGTCGCTTGACCGGAACCGCTGGGGCCCATGTAGACGATAGTCGCGGCAAGCGCGGCCAAAGCCGGCCGAACGTGTTCCAGCATCGTCTCCTCGCCGCCGACCATCATGGCCAGGCGGGCGTTTCGCGCGCCCTCCACGCCCCCGGAGACCGGGCAATCGAGAAATGCCGCCCCCTTGAGTTTAAGCGCCGCCGCCATCTTACGCGCGGTATCTGCGCTGACGGTGGAGGTGTCCGCCACCGCACCGCCCGGCCGAATGCCGGGCAGCAAAGCGTTCACTACCTCTTCCAGATCCGCATCGCGGGACACCGATGTGAGCACGAGGTCCACCCCCGCCGCGAGCTCCGCCGGACTCTCGGCGATGGCCACACCCGTCTCCCGTGACAGGGCTTGCGCCCGCGGGTAGGTCCGATTCCAGACGGCACAAAGCAAGCCCGCGCGGTGCAGATTCATGGCCATCGGCGCGCCCATCGCGCCCAGCCCGATCACTCCAACCTTCATCGTCGTGTTATCCTCCCTCTCGTCCATGCCGGTAATGATCGACGATGACGCGGGCGATGCAGCAGGTCAAGCGCTTGGCTGTCGGAATATCCAGAAACTCGTTGGGTCCATGGGCATTCGATCCCGGCCCTAGCACGCCGGTAATGAGAAATTGCGCGTGGGGAAAGCGCTCGCCCAGCATGGCCATGAAGGGGATGGTACCGCCTTCACCCAGGTACACCGCGGGTTTCTCAAAAAAGGTCCGCGAGGCAGCATCGATGGCGTTCTCAAGCCACTCGGCGAGGGGCGGCGCATTCCAACCCGTGGCGGACCAATCCGGGGTAAAGGTCACGGTCGCGTCATAGGGCGGGGCCGATTGCAATAACTGTTTGAGCGCGCGCGCGGCCACCACGGCGTTGCACGTCGGGGGCAGCCGCAGGGAGAGCTTGACCGAGGTCGCAGGAAGCAGGACATTGCCGGCCTGACGGAGGGGCGGAAAGCCCTCGGCGCCGACGACCGCAAGCGCCGGCCGCCAGGTACGGTTAAGAAGCAATGCCAGCGGCTCCGCCGTCGCGGCGCGGGTGGTCCCGCTGAACGGGAACTTGGCGTGGACTTGCGAGCCGAGGACGTGAGCGGCGCGGCGCGCCTGCTTGACGCGCTCTGCGGGAATCTCAACGCTAAAGTCGGGAGGCAGGATCGCGCCTGTCTCGGCATCTTCCAAGCGGTTGAGGATTTGCCGCAAAATGCGAAAGCTCGAGGGGACAATGCCGCTCGCGTCGCCCGAATGCACCCCTTCGGTGAGGACCTCGACCGTGAGCACCCCGCCGATGAGACCCCGCAAAGAGGTCGTGCACCACAAGCGCTCGTAATCACCGCAGCCGGAATCGAGACAGATGACGAGATCAGGTCTACCGATGCGCTCGGACAGCAGATCGATATAGTGCGGCAGGTCAAAGCTACCGCTCTCCTCGCAGGCTTCGATGATGACGACAGCGCGCGCATGCTTGAGGCCTTGGGCTTGTATTCCCGCAAGTGCGGTGAGTGCGGAAAAAAGCGCGTAGCCGTCGTCCGCGGCGCCGCGGCCGTAGAGACGTTCCCCCTCGAGCACTGGCTGCCATGGGCCCAGGCCCGCACGCCAGCCGCTCGTCTCCGGCTGCTTATCCAAGTGACCGTACAGAAGGATCGTGCCCGCACCCGCGCCGGGGATCTCCACATACAACAGCGGCGTGCGTCCCGGCAGCCGTACGGCCTCGACTTCGATGTCTCGAAGGGGCTGGCGACGGGCCCAGCGTTCAAACTGGGCCACGGCCTCGTCCATATACCCATGGGCTTGCCAATCGGCGTCAAAGGCCGGGGATTTATTGGGGATGCGGATGTATTCGGTGATCTCAGGAACAACCGATTGAGCCCATACGGTCGCGACGAAATCGCCCAGACGCACATTATCCATGCGCTAGAGTGTAGCGGGGTTGCGGGAATGCGCCCGGCACCCCTTTGCCGCCGCTTAGGTAGCAAGCAGCGCGGTTGGCGTTATATACCTCGAACCCCTCAGCCATGCGCTAGTCCTTCGTGAAGGTCTTGCCCGCGGCATCTTGAGGGGCCGCCTGGAGCGTTTTTTGACCGCTAATCCATTGCGTATACTCTTGATCGCTCTTGGCCTCGATAACGATTGGCATGAAGGCGTGTCCGCGGCCGCATAGCTCGGCACATTGCCCGCGATAGGTACCGGGTTTTTCGATCCTCGCCCAGCCCTCATTTATAAACCCCGGCGTCGCGTCTTGCTTCCAGCCGAAGTCGGGAACCCACCAGGCGTGCAGCACATCCCCGGCCGTGATTAGGAATCGTACCTTCTTGCCCACCGGCAACACGAGCGGGTTATCCACCTCCCGCAGATAATGTTCGCGCTTCGCTTCGCCCTTGTCGATCGGCTCGCTTGGGGTTTTCAAGTGACTGACGAATTTGATCCCGTCCTCGAGGTACTCATACTGCCACTTCCACTGGTACCCCGTCACTCTAATCGTGACCTCCGCGTCCGAGGTGTCATACTTCGCGATCATCGCCTTGGTTGCGGGCACCGCCATCAGCACAAGGATCAGGAAGGGGACTACGGTCCACAGCACCTCTACCAGAGTGTTCTCGTGGAACTGTACCGCCACCGCGCACTTGGATTTGCGGTGCGCGAAGATCGAATAGAACATCACGCTATAGAGCAAGGCCGCTATAATCCCGCACATGGCGAGGATCAGCATGTGCAGGTCATAGCCCTTGTGCGAAATCAGTGTCACACCCTGTGGCATGTTGACCGTGAAATCCGCCCCCGCGATCCCCGACCAAGAGATCAATGCCATCGGCATAAGCCAAGCCGGTCGTCTAATCTGCATTAATCTCTTGGTCCTCGATTCGATACGATGGGGGTCGCGTGTACCTAACGCAGTCACAAGTTAAATCAGACTCAGGACAATCCAGCAGCCGATCGCCGACGAAAAAACGCTTGGCTGGAGCGCGCTTCTTTCCTTGAACGGAGCAGTGCGACCGGATGAGAGACCTGATCACTTCAAGCGCGCGGGCATACCCTTCCTTGGACTCTGATGGTTTGTTCGAGGCTTCGCTTCCCAATTTCGCAGCGCAGAACAAAATGTTAGCGTCCTCCCGTCATCAATTCAATATAACGCAATACATTCGTTCCCGACCCCCGGATTAAGAGCCTTTACCGATCGAAGCTGCTAAAAGCCGGCCGGTGTGCGTGTAAGATGGCGCAGTCGAAACGACAGGGTGGATACCCGAAGGGCGTGGTTAAGCAATACAATGTGCCTTCCGCGGTTCAGCCGTGGCCGGTAGTTCCGGCAGCGATTCATCGATAACGAGAGCAAGGGGGAGCCATGGAAAGAAAACTAATGACTAGGCGTCTTAAAGGGAGGGGGCCTTGCAGGGAGGGGGGCAAGGCGGTGACTAACGCGGGCCGCGCAGTGCTCCGGATGCTGCTCATGTGCTTAGCGCTGGGCATTGGGCTACACGGATGCGCGCTGCCCACGAGACACCCCGCCGTACCCGCCGATTTGGAGACCCAAGCCGAGGTCGTGGGTCTTCCCGGCGTCCGTTATGTGGTTGGTGGCGACATGTCGGCGTTCACTCGGGAGGCATTCGAGTTGGTCCATCGCGAGCAAGCACTGCTGGCGAAAGCGGGTCATGAGGGCCCTCTCCCCCCGGTCAACTTTCTGGCCTTATCCGGTGGCGGCGACAACGGAGCGTTCGGTGCCGGGCTATTGTGCGGGTGGACCGCGGACGGCAATCGGCCCATGTTCAAGGTAGTCACGGGGATCAGCACCGGAGCCTTGATCGCACCCTTCGCCTTCCTCGGATCCGACTCCGATTCCCAGCTCAGGGACGTATACACCAACTCCGCGCCCACGGACATCCTAAAGGCACGCGGTTTTCTCGCGGCAGCCTTCAACGATGCCATGGCCGACAACGCGCCACTCCTGCGTCTCACGCAAAAATACGTAACCGAGGCGATGCTGCGCGCGATCGCGGCCGAGTACGCCAAGGGGCGCGTGCTCTTGGTCGCCACCGCGAACCTCGATGCCCGGCGCGCGGTGATCTGGAACATGACCAAGATTGCGGCGAGCGGGCATCCGCAGGCGCTGGATCTGTTCCATAGGATAATGGTCGCTTCGGCGGCCATTCCGGGCGGCTTGCCCCCTATGATGTTGGACGTCGAAGCTGGGGGCAGGCCCTTCCAGGAGATGCACGTCGACGGCGGAACCATGGCACAGGTGTTCATTTACCCGCCTGGGTTTAAGCTGCGGGAACAGGCAGCGATCGAGGGTATTCAACGCGAACGCCATCTGTATGTCATACGCAACGCGCGGCTGGACCCGGATTGGGCGGATGTGGAGCGGCGTACCTTGAGCATCGCTCAGCGCGCTATCTCGTCACTCATCCACACCCAGGGGATCGGCGACCTCGTCCAGATCTACGCGATCGCCGAGCGCGACGGGATCGACTACAACCTCGCCTACATCCCGTCGACCTTCAAGGCGCAGCGTCAGGAAGACTTCGACACGGCCTACATGCGGCAGCTTTTTAAGGTTGGCTATGATCTGGCAGCAAAAGGCTACCCCTGGTCGAAGCAGCCCCCGGGCTTCTGAGTGCTGATAACGCCATTGACGCCCAACCATTGACCGCTAAGCCAGCAGAAAAAAGCGCATTCAGAAAATCGAGTGATGCGCATGTATCGCAATATCGTTTTACCACCAGGGGTGGGCGGTTTTTGCGGCACCGCCGCCTCCGACAACGAAGACCACATCGCCGCTTTAGAGACATCTATAAAGGAGCACTGATAATGGCCAAAGCAAAAAAGCCCAACATCCTCATCATCTGGGGTGACGATATCGGTCAGTCCAACCTCAGCGTGTTCACGAAAGGGCTGATGGGCTATCGCACGCCCAACATCGACCGCATCGCAGCAGAAGGCATGCTCTTCACCGACTACTACGCCGAGCAAAGCTGCACGGCCGGACGCGCGGCCTTCATGCTGGGCCAGAGCGTTTTCCGTAGCGGCCTGTCCAAGGTCGGCCTGCCCGGGGCGGCGCTCGGCTCGCGGGCGGAAGATCCGACCATCGCCGAGTTGCTCAAACCGCTGGGGTATGCCACCGGCCAGTTCGGGAAGAACCACTTTGGCGACCGCGACGAGCATCTGCCGACGATGCACGGATTCGACGAGTTCTTCGGCAACCTTTACCACCTGAATGCCGAAGAAGAGCCCGAGCTGCGCGACTATCCGTCGCAGAAGGACTTCCCTGAGTTCAAAAAGAAGTTTGGGCCGCGCGGCGTGATGCATTGCTGGGCGGACGGCAAGGGAGGGCAGAAGATCGAGAACACCGGTCCGCTGACCAAGAAGCGCATGGAGACCGCCGATGAGGAGTTCCTGGCCGCCGCGAAGGGCTTCATCGAGAAGCAGCACCGGGCCGGCAAACCATTCTTCCTCTGGTTCAACACCACTCACATGCACTTCCGCACCCATGCCAAGCCCAAGAGCCTGGGCCAAGCAGGCCGTTGGCAGTCCGAATATCACGATGTGATGATCGACCACGACAAGCACGTCGGCGAGATGTTGAAGCTCCTCGACGAACTGGGCATCGCCGACAACACCATCGTGATGTACAGCACCGACAACGGTCCGCACATGAACACATGGCCCGATGGCGGCATGACGCCGTTCCGCAACGAGAAGAACAGCAACTGGGAAGGGGCCTATCGCGTGCCGGCGATGGTCCGCTGGCCCGGAAAGATCAAGCCCGGCTCGGTATGCAACGAAATCGTGAGCCATCTTGACTGGATGCCGACGCTGCTCGCGGCCGCCGGCGAGCCGGACATTAAAGAGAAGTGCAAGAAGGGGCACAAGGCGAACAACAAGACCTTCAAGGTGCACCTCGACGGCTACAACATCCTGCCGCTCTTGACGGGCGAACAGAAAGAGAGTCCGCGCAAGGAGTTCTTCTACTTCAATGACGACGGCGACCTGACCGGGATGCGCTACGACCACTGGAAGATCGTCTTCATGGAGCAGCGTGTGGCCGGGACCTGTCAGATCTGGGCCGAGCCCTTCGTCACCCTGCGTGTGCCAAAGATCTTCAATTTGCGCACCGATCCGTACGAGCGCGCCGATATCACTTCGAACACCTATTACGACTGGTTGCTCGATCACGTTTTCCTGCTGGTGCCTGCGCAAGCCAAGGTCGGGGAGTTTCTCGCGACGTTCAAAAAGTTCCCGCCGCGGCAGAAGGCCGCGAGCTTCGGCGTCGACCAGGTGATAGACAAGCTCACCGCAGGCTTGTCGAGCAGGTGATGCGAAGAGAAGAGATGAGCGAGTAGGGTCGGAAGCGCCGCGATCTGCGGAGCAGGATGGGCTGCAGCGCCGAGCAATGCCTCGGCGCGGCGGATGGCAAGCTTCGCGGTAGAGCAGATGACGGGAGTCCACCGTAGTCTGATCGGCGCCAACCCACTTCGAGGATACCATGCAAGATGGGTCGATCCGTATCTCTGATCCGAGGCTTACAATGCCGGGCGGGGACTCTTTATGTTTGTTCCGCCCCGCCCCAGTCATGAGAAAATCCAGCGAGTGAGGCCACGATGACAGAGCAAGCGATGCAGCATGGCGAGACCGGGGAACGAAGCGCCCCAGGGCAAGCTCCCGGCAAAGCGCCTTACCCCGGTATGGTTTGGATCCCCGGCGGCAGCTTTTGCATGGGCTCGGATCGCCACTACCCCGAAGAGAGGCCCGTCCACAGGGTAACGGTCGGCGGCTTTTGGATGGACCGATCCCCGGTTACCAATGCGCAGTTCCGGCGCTTCATCGAGGCGACGGGGCATGTGACTTTCGCGGAGCAGCCGCCGGATCCGGCACAGTACCCGGGCGCGCTGCCGGAGATGCTCTACGTTGGCTCGCTGGTCTTCGTGCCAGCGCCCGGCCCGGTCGACCTGCGCGATTTCGGCAACTGGTGGATGTTCATGCGCGGCGCCGACTGGCGTCATCCGCAAGGCTCTGAAAGCTCGCTCAAGAGGCGCGCGAACCATCCGGTGGTGCACGTCGCCTACAGCGATGCGGGGGCTTACGCTACCTGGGCCGGCAAGGAATTGCCCACGGAGGCCGAATGGGAGCTCGCAGCGCGCGGCGGGCTGGAGGGTGCGGATTACGCCTGGGGGGATGAGCTCACGCCGGGCGGGAAGATGATGGCCAACACCTGGCAAGGCGAGTTCCCGTGGCAGAACCTCGCTACCGATGGCTACCCAGGGACCTCGCCGGTGGGCGCATTTCCGGCGAACGGCTGCGGGCTCTACGACATGATCGGCAACGTCTGGGAGTGGACCACCGACTGGTACGGGCCCGGTCATCCAGCCGATGAACCTATAGCCTGTTGCATTCCCGCCAACCCGCGCGGCGCGTGCGAACAAGAAAGCTACGATCCCTGTCAGCCCGGGATCCGCATTCCGCGCAAGGTGATCAAAGGGGGATCGCACCTCTGTGCGCCGAACTATTGCCGGCGCTATCGCCCCGCAGCGCGCTTCCCGGAGCCTATCGACACCTCGACCTCGCACCTGGGCTTCCGTTGCATCATGCGCGCGAATGGGGGTTCCTGAGATGGAACACCTGCTGCAAGAGGCGGCCCACTACGTGGCGTTGATCATTCAGGCCGTGGCCCTCCTGGTGATTGCGATCGGCGCTCTTGAAGCCGTGGTGGGCGTGTTTCGCGTCATGCTGTTCTCCCGTGCAGGCGGCGTCGCTCAGCGAGCGGTCTGGCTCCGATTCGCGCGCTGGCTGGTGGCAGGGTTGACCTTCCAGCTCGCCGCCGACATCGTCGAGACGCCGGTCGCACCGACCTGGGACGAAATCGGCCGTGTGGCCGCCATCGCCGTGATCCGTACCTTCCTCACCTATTTCCTCGATCGGGACGTGGAGAGGATCCGCGAAGTGCAACACCCGCGATTGGAAGGAGGTGCGCATGGCAAAAGCGCCTAAGCCGTCCATCGAGCCGCACGCTATCCGGATTTCGGCCCCATTTATTTTTCAGAGGAGGGATCTGGTATGAGCGCCATCACACCGCAAGGCGATCCGAGCGCGGTGGAGAAAGAGCTCGACACCAGCACGCGTCTCGCGCTCGAGCGCACGCAGCTTGCCGTTACGCGCTCCGACCTCGCCTCCGAAAGAACGTTGATGGCCTGGATCCGAACCTCACTGTCGATGATCAGCTTCGGTTTCACGATCTACAAGTTCTTCCAGTACCTCCTTGAATCCAAGACCATAGGGGACAACTGGGAGCCCCGCGGACCGCACGCCGTGGGATCCATGCTCGTGGCGCTGGGTACGGTCCTGTTGATCATCGCAACCATACAGCACTGGCTCTTCCGCAGGAGGCTGCGGCGTCTGCAGAAAGAACGGCCGCCCTTCTCCCTGGCGCTCCTCGCGGCGTCTCTCATCGTGCTGCTGGGACTGATGGCGCTGCTCAACCTGTTCTTTCACCTGGGTCCCTTTTGAGAGGAAAACACTCTTTACTTTCGTACCCCCTGCCAGGGAGAAGGGGTTTCTCATTAACTCTAATTGACAGGCCTAGAATCAAAAAAATAGAATTCGGTTTCGGTACTTACAGAGGAAAGCTGCATCGATGAAAAGCGATGCACGAGCGTCACCTAAGGGATCCGACCGCGGCTGCTCGCGGACGAACAGCCGGCTGGTTGGCAGGACCCTCGCCGTCGTCCTCGTAGGAGCGGCGCTCCTCGGCACGGTGGTGTGCGTCCAAGCGGGCGCCCTGGAGACCCCAGCCGGTGAGCCGATTGGTCTGCAAAAAATCTTCGCCTTTTTGTTCCTGATGCTCGGACCGCTCAAGATCCTAGGCCCTTTCGTCAAGATGACCCAAGGGGCGGATCAGCCTTTGTGCCGGCAGTTGGCCGTGCGCGCGTTCTTCGTCGCGACCATCACGGTGCTGGTGGCCGGCCTCGTCGGGCAGAAGTTGTTAAGTAACTTCGGTGTTCCACTGAACGTACTTACGCTCGCGGGCGCGATCATCCTCTTCCTCGTCGCGCTGCAGGTGGTGCTGGAGCAATTCAGTCCTCCCGAGCCAGGCGGCGCGCAAGCCGCAGCGCCCACCTTGAAGCTCGCCGCGCAGCCGCTGGCATTCCCGACCATCGTCACGCCCTACGGCGTCGCGGCGGTCATCATCTTCATGGCCATCAGCGACGATGTCCGCGGCAAGCTGACGATCGCCGCTGTCTTGCTCGGTGTCATGCTACTGAACCTGCTTTTCATGCTTTATGCCCGGCCCATTCTCCGCTGGCTGGGCATGCCCTTACAGATTTTCGGTGTGATCATCGGCGTCATTCAAGTCGCGCTTGCGCTCCAGATCATCCTGGTGAATCTCGGTGCGCTTGGGGTCATCGGCCCGGGCGGCGGGTGAGACCGCATCATGGAGAGATGAAAGCGCGAATAGCTGGTATCGATGAGGGGGGTCCTGGCGCGCGCCTGGCGCGCCGCAGGCCGACCGTTATGAACCAGGGAATCAATCTACAACAACTTGATAGGAGCACAACATGGCATTGAAAGAATACAAACCCGGAACCGCCTTCCCCGGCCGCATGGGCCGCACCATTGGGGAATCTGAGCCGGCTTGGCCCGCGCCTCGGCGGGCGAAGGAGGGAGCGCCCAACGTGCTCTTCATCGTGCTCGACGACACCGGCTTCGGTCAGCTCGGCTGTTATGGCTCGCCCATTCGCACTCCTAACCTGGACAAACTGGCCAAGCAAGGTCTCCTCTATACCAACATGCATACGACCGCGCTGTGCTCACCGTCGCGATCGTGCATGCTGACCGGTCGCAACCACCACTCGAACGCGATGGCCTGCATCACCGAGGGCTCTGAGGGCTATCCGGGTTCCAACGGCGCCATCCCGTTCGAAAACGGGTTCCTTCCCGAGATGCTGCTCGGCCACGGCTACAACACCTACTGCATCGGCAAGTGGCACCTGACACCCGCCGAGCAGATCAGCGCCGCGGGACCGTATGAGCGGTGGCCATTGAGGCGCGGCTTCGAGCGTTACTATGGGTTCCTCGGGGGAGACACGAGCCAGTACTACCCTGATCTCGTGTACGACAACCATCAGGTCGAGCCACCGAAGACCCCAGAGGAGGGCTACCACCTGACCCAAGACCTGGTGGACAAGGCCATCGGGTTCATCGCCGACTCCAAGCAACTCGCGCCGGACAAGCCCTTCTTCCTCTACTTCGCGACCGGCGCCATGCACGCGCCGCATCAAGTGCCGAAAGAGTGGGCCGACAAGTACAAGGGCCAGTTCGACGATGGTTGGGATGCCTACCGCGAGAAGGTGTTCAAACGACAGAAGGAACTCGGCATCATCCTTAAGTACACGGTGCTGTCGCGCCATGACCCGGACGTGCAAGACTGGAAAAAGCTCTCGGCCGACGAGCGCAAGCTCTACGCGCGCATGATGGAAGTCTTTGCCGGCTTTCTCGAACACACCGATCACCACATCGGGCGGCTCATCAACTTCCTCGACGGCATGGGCGAGCTGAAGAACACTCTGATAATGGTGATCTCCGACAACGGCGCCAGCTCCGAGGGTGGTCCCAGCGGCTCGACCAACGAGAACAAATTCTTCAATAACGTGCCGGACAACCTGAAGCAGAACCTCGCGGCGCTCGACGAGCTCGGCGGACCCAAGTTCTTCAACCACTACGCGTGGGGTTGGACCTTTGCCGGCAACACGCCTTTTCGCCGCTGGAAGCGCGAGACCTACCGGGGCGGTGTCAGCGATCCGTTCCTCGTGCACTGGCCGAAGGGCATCAAGAAAAAGGGCGAGATCCGTCACCAGTACGCACACGCTATCGACATGGTACCCACGGTGATCGAGGCGCTCGGGATCGAGCCGCCCGCGCACATCCGGGGCGTCACCCAGTCGCCCATCGAGGGCGTGAGCTTCGCCCACACCTTCAACGACGCCAAGGCCGAGAGCAAGCACAAGACACAGTACTTCGAGATGTTTGCCCACCGCTCGATTTACCACGACGGCTGGCGCGCGGTGTGCCCGTTCCCGGGCACATCCTTTACCGAGGCGAAGGCCTTCTTCGGCCAGCTCGCGCTCACCGAGGAAAAACTGCGCGCGATCGATGCGAAAGGCTGGGAACTCTACAACGTCCAGGAGGACCCTGCCGAGACCAAGAACCTCGCCGACACGCACTGCGATAAGCTGATCGAGATGATCGCGCTGTGGTACACGGAGGCGGGCAAGTACAACGTGCTGCCGCTGGACAGCCGCGGCACCGCGCGCTTCGCCGATGAGCGCCCGCAGCTCACCAAGGACCGAACGACCTATGTCTACTACCCGCACACACAGTCAATCCCGGAAAACGTGGCGGTGAAAGTCCTAAACCGCGCGCACAGTTTCACCGCCAGTGTGGAAATTCCCAAGGGCGGCGCCGAGGGCGTGCTCATCTGCCACGGAGGCAATGCCGGCGGCTATCCCTTCTTCGTCAAAGATAAAAAGCTGCACTACGTGCACAACTATGTCGGCGCCGAGGAGTTTCACGTCGAGTCGAAGAAGGAAGTGCCCGAAGGCAAGGTTAAGCTGCGCTTTGAGTTCGAGCCGACGGGCAAGCCGGATGTCGCCAAGGGCAAGGGTGCCTGCGGCCGTGCGCAGTTCTACATCAACGGCAAGCTCGCGGGTCAGGGCGACATCCCCGCCACGGTGCCACTCTTACTGAGCCTCGGTGAGGGACTGACCGTCGGTCGCGATCCCGGCTCGGCGGTCTCGAAGCTCTACGGCCCACCATTCGAATTCACGGGCCGGATCCTCAAGGTGACGGCGGACGTGTCGGGCAAGATGATCCAGGACACTGAAGAAGAGATGAAGGCTTTCGCCAAGGCGGCCATAGCGCGCCAATAGGCTGGCGGTCCGGTCTACCGCAGCGACCTGAACACAACCACAGGAGGACTTATCATGCCAACAACTCGCAAAAAAGCCAAGGGCACCAGCAATACCCATGCAATCACGGGGGTGGAGGGGGTTGAAATCAAGGTGACCATACGGCCGGATCAGGAACTCCAGGGTCTTAGGGCGCTGGAGCTTAACGAGGACTCGGCGGAGGTCCGCGTGATTTATTTCTACGACACGGTCAACCTTGATTTGTTCAACGCGGGGGTTGTGCTTCGCGGACGCTTGGTCAAAGGGGATGATGATGACTCCACGGTCAAGGTCCGACCGATCGAACCCGGTGCGGTACCGCAGAGCTGGATCGAAACAGAGGGTTTCAAGTTAGAGGCGGATAGCACGGGGGACCGCGTCGTTTGCTCTGCCTCCCTCACCGGAGTGCAAAAACGCGACGAGATCGATGAAGTGGCCAAGGGTGATCGTCCGGCCCACAAACTTTTCTCGGCGGATCAGCTGCGCTTTCTTACTGAGTTCTCCCCGCACCCCATCAACTTCGAGAGGCTCAGAGCGCTTGGTCCGATTAGAGTGCTCCGCTGGAAAACGGAGCATAAGGGATTCCCTTATGAGTTGACTGCCGAGGAGTGGCGGCTTCCCGACGGTGAGGATTTACTTGAAGTTTCGATCAAAGTGGACCCGGATCAAGCCGCGACAGCGCGGCGGGCGTTTGAAAGCCATCTGCGCGAACTTGGCCTTGACCCGGCCGGGGCTCAGGAAACGAAGACCCGTACCGCGCTCGAATATTTCGCGCGGACGCTGAAGCGCGCTGGGTAGTGTGTTCGCGCTCACGTCCGCGCCAATGCGCGCGCAGGAGCAGGCGATTCGAAAGAAACCTTTGGGGACGAATTATGGCGATCGACCCACCGTGGCCGTTTTGATCCGGCCGCAAGGACAGCTCACCCTCAGTAGGCCAGCCAATCCTGCGGTCCAGGCAGAACTGTTGCGTTACCTGGCCGCTTTGAAAGCTGCATGAGTTCACCGAACAATGGGATTTTTTGCACCGTTAGGGAGTACTATACTCGATCGTACTGACAAGAATTACGGCTAGGCAAAAGCATTTAGACGTGGCATAGTAATCACTTACGAATTACTTGGGAGGTGTTTCGTGAACTCTATAAATTGGAGGCCAGTTCGCATCTTCACATCAGCTATGGTCATCACGACCGGCCTTATTACGGCGGATTCCGCTTGGGCAGATCCATGCGCAGGCCCAGGTGAACAGACCGCCCTCGATACCCGCGCCCTACAAACCGAGCTTATGGTAGCTGCGCTTTCCTGTGGCCATAGAATCCACTATAACGCCTTCGTAAGAAAATATCAGGGCGATTTAGTCAAACATGGGCGATCCCTGCAGTCGTTCTTCCAACGAAAACACGGTGCCGCGGGACGGAAAAACCTAAACACCTTTATCACACGGCTGGCCAACGAAGCTTCACACCGCAGCAGTATTACGCACGCGGCATTCTGCGCCAACTCGTCATTGCTTCTTAATCGGTTATTGACTGCGAGGTCCGTGAGATTGGAGAAATTACTCGAAAGCTCTACTGCCACCTCAAGTCACGATATTGCACCCTGCGGCGGAAAGATCAATACAAACGGAAAGCCCATCGCCGACGGCTTTTCGGGCAGCAAAGCGATAGTCAGCGATAACCCGAAGGGACCGAAGTAACGCTGAGGGCACGTAAAAAAAGACGCCGCCCCAGGGGCGGCGTCCGCACGTGGCAGAAAGCGGGCTAACTGTTGGAACGCAGCAGATCCTTAGCGCTCGATGACAATCACGGCCCGTCGGTTTTGCGCCTCCGGAACACCGTCACCGGTGGGTACCAACAGATCAGTAAAGCCGAAGGCTTCGGTGTCAATGGCATCAGCTTGCGTACCGAAGTCGGCCATAGCGGACCTCACCGCATCCGCACGGCGCTGTGATAGGGCCATATTATAGTCTGCAGAGCCGACCGTATCCGTATGACCCTGCACGACGATCCTCTTGAACGGCGTAGCGTTGGCATCGGTCGCTGCACTCTCGACGACGCTCATACCGTCAGACGTTACATCATACTTGTCGAAATCGAAGAACACCATATAGCTCGGTGGGGCAGCAACCTCCGCTGGCGGCGGAACCTCTTCGACTAGCGCCGCCTCGACCCTGGCGATTGCATCCATGAAAGCCTGCTTGCAGGCGTCGATGTGCGCCGGTTGTAGGTCCTCGGAAGCCTGCTCTATCCAGCAATCGTAAGTCGCTTGGGCGCGGGCCGCATCGTCAGGTGCTTTGGTCCGCCCAGTTTTGTCGAGCGCCGAGACCAGCCGCTGACGCGCATCGGACAGCTCCGAGACGTACTTATGTTTCAGGAACGGCTGCCTTAGCTCGACCTGATCCGGCCCCGTCGGATTGCCTGCGGCTGCGGCCATGGCCCGCTGCGCGTACGTATCAGCATCCCGGTTGTCGCCCTGCAACGCCTCCGCCCCGGACAGCGCGATATAATCCTGCGCCAAGGCATCGTTAAAGCCGCCGCCGTACGGTTTTATGCTACCGAGCTGATTCATCGGCCGCGATGCACATCCGGTAAGCATAAACGCCGCGATCATCAGGATCGCGAATCTCTTTACAGAAGTCATTGTCTATGTCCTCCCTCGTAGGGTTTCCCCGGCATCTCAATGCGAGAACCCGATCAAACGGCCGGGCCGGAACGTCTACAGTGTCTATACCTTAGCCTAGAAAAGGAAACCAACGCCGAGCGAGTAGGGAATTACCCCGTCGCTGCAGCACGAACTGATCTCCATATCGTAAGCAACGCTCCCAAAAATAAAAGTGCTCTCGTTTACGAAATATTTGAGCCCCCCTTCAGGACCCCAGACGCCGTCGTCGGTGAGACGCGCACCATATTGCCCGCCGAGGTTCAAGGCGAGGTATGGCTGCCAGCGTGCAAGATCAAACTGATACGCAGCCTGAAATACCGACCTGCCGTTGATTTGGGTGCTGTTATCCCGTTCGCCAATCGAAACACCTTGCCTGAACGTGAGTGGGATATTCTTGGTCAGGTAGTATCCGATCGAGCCGCTGAAGGCAAAAGCGTTATCACTGAACCTGCTGTCCGATGCGCCCGCGCCGTTTACAATTGCTTCCCAATTCCCGGCCACGGGGCCCGGATCAGGGGTGTAGGGCGGCATGCCCGTCGATTGCGCCATTGCAACTGTACTTAACGCAATTCCAGAAAGTGCAAAAAATAATTTCATCATTCTCGTAACTCCGTCCCCAAGACCTGACGAGCGCCCACACCGTAGGGGTAACCGTGCGCGGACGCAATCACCATTCGTGCACCTATACAACTCAATGCGCATTAAATTGTGGCAATTCCGCAACGACAAAAATACACGACTCGCTTCTCTTTAGCAATCAATTTCGTGAATAACCTTGCTCGCTTGACAAAGGAAGTATAAAAATAAAGATCAATTGACGCCAAAGATCTTTGATGTTGCTCACGAAAATGTAAAAACCACCTTGCGACGGGCCATCGTCCCCTGCACAAAATCTCCTGCTTTTTTCTCATAAATTTGTTCAACAAATCAGCAGTTATTTGCAGAACCTTGTGCTATGTATACCACAGGATCTTGCAATGATCAATAAAAAAATAAATTCTTGCTGACAAGCGCGCGAACAAGGGCGGTGCTCACCTAGACCGATCTGCGGGCTCAGTGGATGCGTGTGAGCAGGCGGGGGGTACGGAACACCGACGTCTCGCTCGCGGCCGAGGTTCGGCCCGCCCTGCTCGTCGCGGTTAGTTAGGGCGGAAGGAAGGTCGTGGGCGACAGCGTAGGGAAGCCCGGAATGGATGCCGACGCCGCATAAAGATAGGTGTAGGATGCGGCTGGGTATCCGCACTTAGCGCCATGCAAATAATCCTCTCCCCGCAACAGCGCTCAATCTCGCGGTTTGAAATAATTCCCCGCGCACCCCGCCGGGAACGTTCGTCCCCGGCGGGTACTCATCTTCGATGGAAGAGCCGTCATCGCGGCTAGCTCAACTCCGAGCCTCTGCGGCTCATGCTCCTCGTAGGACGCAAAGGCAAAGCACGGGCTTTCCAATCCGGATCGCGCCCACCCACGAGCCATTGCCGCCTGTCAATGCTTCGGCTTCTTACGGGCGCTGGAGCCCGCCGACTTCTTGCACCTCGATGTGCTTCGTCCCGGAACGTGGGCCGCGTGCGGGGTGGCCCCCCCACCACTCGGTTGGGCCGGTGTCAGAAACATGTGAAACCCAATTTGAATCAGCGTCCCTGAGTCCTGCGCGGCCTTGTCCTCGACCCGCACCGTCCAGGTTCCGTTGCAATTCATCCCGGAATACGCGGTCAAACTCGGGGTGTTCGATGGGTCGTACTGCCGGTCGATATCGTTCCGACTGCCGCCGGAGCGATTGTGTAGGACGACCTTCGGCAGTCCGCTGCCGGCGGGCGGTACGGCAGTGATGACCAGATCCCCGATGTAGGTGTGTTGCAGCCGGACGGAGATGGCGAGCTTTTCGACGGGGGTCGTCTCCGTAACGTCCACGGTCCCTTCCACACTGCCAAGATCCGGAATGGATTCATTGAGCACCTTGTTGACGATGACGAGCTTCCCGACCGATTGCTTCGCGAGTTTGACTGCGGTCTCAGCGTTCAGCCGTCCGTGACCGTAAAACTTGCTGTGCCCGCGGGCGCTGTAGGCGCCACCCTGGGGATCAATCCGGTCGCACGCTCGGCGAAGGATGTCCTTGACCTCGTTCCAACGCAGGGTCGCGTTCGCGGACAGAACCAGGGCCGCCACACCCGCCGCACCCGGGCACGCACTGGACGTGCCGCCAAAGCTGTTCGTGTACTTTCCGGCGGCGTCACCGAACTGCGGGTCGCCCGGGTTATAGCCCTGTTGGCCGAGCCGATCGGTGGTCCAGATCCCGTCGGTCAGCGGCTCAGGATGATCGAACGGGGCGTGGCCGATATCGCTGCTGGGGAAGGCGCACCAGACGGCCTTGCCGAAGTCGCTGTAAACGCTCCGCTTGCCCAGGTCATTGCACGCCGCCACGGCGATCACCTTCTCGTAGCTCGCGTACCCGTCGAACTCGACGGACTCGTTCCCGTTCCCCGCTGCGAACAGGATCACGCATCCCTTCCCGCCACGACCATTCGTGACGGCGTAGTCGATGGCGTCGCGCGTGCTGGCCCGAAGCTGGGCGGGCGCAGTGTGTGCGGGATCGGTGGGATCCCACCACGCTCCATCCTCTGGGCCCCAACTGCACGAAATGACATCGGCCCCATTATCGGCCGCCCACCGAAACGCTTCGGCTTCGCGAACGGAGCCGAGCGCGGATCCCAGTCGGATCGGCATCAACCTGGCCGATGGTGCCACGCCGGACGCGCCGTCGAGGCCGATGCCACTGGCGACGCCAGCGCACGCGGTACCGTGTTTTTCAGCGTTTGCCTTCGGCCGCGGATCATCGGTCTGGAGGGTCGCGTCACGCGGCGCGACGATCTTGCCCGACCCGCCGAACTCGGGATGGTCGATGTCCACGCCATCGTCGATGACCGCGATCGTGACCCCGGCCCCCTTGGCGATCGTGTGGGCCGCCTCGACGTTCGCATGGGCGTTAATCGCCACTCCGCCGACGGTCGTCAGTTTGAGGTGCCACTGCTGCGGAAAGATCGCCTTGAGCGCCCGCGTCTCGAGCAGTTCCGGGTGGCAATAAATGACATCCTTTCGCTTCAACAGATCCGAAGCGACGTCGAATACTTGCTGTCCGGTCCCTTCCGGAGCGGCTACGAAGTACGCGTTGGTCGCAAATTCCAGCCGCTCCTTAATTGTCAGTCCAGCCTCGCGAAGGATCGTCTCGCAGTCGTCGGGATCGACGGTCTCTTTGAACCGGATATAGATGTTCTCGCTGTAAAGCACGGGCTTTCCAGTCTTGGGTTGAACGAGGACAGACCCAGCGAACCGCACGTCCGGCATCGCGCGCAATGCCAACTTGCGTTTGTCCACGGATCGGCGGGTGGTGGGGACGCGATAGACTTCCACCCCCGCATCGGGGAAGCTCGCCACCAGTGTTCCATCGCTCACTTCGGCGGCGCTCGGCTGAGACACCGGTCCCACCCCCATCACCGACCGGCGGCTACGAGTTCGCACCGCGATCAGGTCGGGACTCTCCTTGAGCTCGAAACCGGGTTCCTCTTTTGTGCCAAAGTTGACGTGAGGCATGTTCGTCTCCTGTTCATGTGTCGCCAGCAACTAAACGCTCGCCTAAATGGCCGCCGCGCGGTTCATAGCGGCACGGTTTGTCGTTCTAGCACGGTCCGTACAACCTCGCCTAGGAGCGAGGATACGGTATGCTCCTCCCCCGGCCGAAGGTAAGGGATCATCCCAAGCAACGGCGCCTCGATGAAACGTTCTAAGCTAGTCACGGTGGCCTCGACGTACCTATAATCCACGTCCACCTGGTTTGCAACCCAACCGAGCATTTTCACCTCGTCTCTCTCGATCGCCTCGACGGTCAGCAATGCATGATTAATACATCCAAGCCGCACGCCGACGACGAGTAACGCGGGAAGGCCTAGGTACCGCACCAGCGTGGACACGAAAGCCTGGTGATTGAGAGGTACGCGCCAGCCGCCAATGCCTTCCACGACCACGCAATTCACCTGCTGGAGAAGCTCGCGATAAACGTCGTTCACCGCATCCAGCGAAATGCCCGTATCCACGCTAGTGACGGCGAGGTGCGGCGCCACGGGAGGCTCGAAGGCGTAGAGGTTAACGCTGGCGTAAGGCAGGGGCACGCTTGATCGTTCTAATAGCGCGAGCCCATCCGCGTTTTTGAGTCCCTCGGCCGTACGCACGCAGCCGGTCGCAATCGGCTTCATGCCCGCTACGCGCAGTCCAACCTCCTTCAATGCGTCGATAAGAGCAAGCGCGACGATGGTCTTGCCCACCCCTGTATCGGTTCCGGTGACGAAAAGCCCCTCTCGCATAGCCGGCCTGGACGCACCCTTTCAGGCGTAGTCAGTGTGGTAAGCGCACCTTGATCGCACTTCTAAGCTGCTCGATTGGAAACGCCGCGACCGTGCTTCCGTCCTGCGCCCGCACTCCGGCTTCCGGTACCCACGCATGCCCATAAACGACTTCGAAGGTCGCCGGTAGCACGCCGTGGCAGCGAAAGCGTTCGTATTCGTTCACAAGCGCTGTCAATTCAGCTTTCCCGGTGAGACCGCGATGGCGGCCTTGCGCCGCGTTAACCGCCCCGATCGTTTTCAGATCCCGCATCAGCGCATAGGCATCGGCGTAGGTCATCGTGAAGCGCTCGACGTCCAGCACCGGGCCACTGAAACCGGCACGAATGAGCGCATCACCGATGTCGTGCATATCGGCGAATCCATGAACGTGAACTCGCTTATCCACCTTCGCCCAACTTGCCCGTAACTCGCTGAGCGTGTCTGGCCCGAACGTCGACAACATCAAGAGCCCTTGGGTAGTCAGAACCCGGCGGAATTCTTCGAGCACCCGGTCGAGATCGTTGCACCATTGCAGCAAGAGATTGGAAAACGCGAGGTCGATACTTGCCGCGGCTAAGGGCAGGCGTTCCACATCGCCGCAAAGATAAACCTGGCGCGATAAGAAACTCGGTGCATGCCTCCGTGCCTGCCGCAGCATTCCGTGGGCAATATCGAAGGCCACAAGTGCCTCGGGCCGATAGGTCCGGCGCAATAAGGCCGCAGCGTAACCCGTGCCAGCGCCCGCATCCAGCACCCTCCTGGGAGTAATCTTTACTAGCGCTAAACGCTCCAGCATGCGCATGGCCACAGTCTGCTGTAGCACGGCGTGCCGGTCATAGCTCGGCGCCGCGCGGTTAAACGCGGCCGCCAAGCGCTTTTTATCGAGCCGATAGGCGTCCGGAAAGGTTGTTGGCATCAAGAAACTCTCGCAACACCCGCCGGGTCTCGTGTTGATGCGAGATAAAAGGCAAATGCCCCGCGCCAGCGATGAGTTGGGTGCATAAACGCGGAGACAGGCGCATCAGAGGATCAACAATACGAACTGGAGTCAAGGGATTGCGGTCTCCTAGTATAGCTGAAACGGGGGCCTCCATCCTGCTCAGGGCACCACAAAGACTTCATGCTGCTGTGTTAGCTCCCCGATGATTTCGTCCCAGGTGAATCCCCACCCGTGAATGAAGACCAGCGGGATACCCTGCCCTTGCCGTTCTATGAAACAGCGCATGGGACCTCGGTGAGCGTCGCCATTAACCCATCGATATGCGCTGCCGTGTGATTTGCCGTGAGGGTGATCCGCAATCGGGCCGTACCCTTCGGCACCGTCGGTGGCCGGAAAGCGACGACGTAGTACCCATTGCGCCGCAGAAATGCCGCCACCTCCAAGGTCCTGCGGCTGTGACCTATAATGACCGGCTGGATCGGTGTACGGGAGTCACCAAGCTTTACCCCAAGGCGTCGCGCCGCAGCCCTGAAGTGTTCGATTAGCGTCTGCAAATGCGTCCTACGCCACCCCTCGAGACGCAGCAACGCGAGGCTTTCGCGCACTGCTTCGGCCATCGCTGGCGGCATGGCCGTGGTGTAAATATAACTCCGGGCACGCTGAATGAGTGTTTCGATGAGCGGCTCCGAACCCGCCACAAACGCCCCGAATACGCCCAATGCCTTACCGCAGGTGGCCATGAGTATCGGCGCCTCCTCAAGCCCAAGCCCGAGCTGATTCAGGGCGCCCGCCCCATTCGCTCCCAACACGCCGAACCCATGCGCATCATCAACCAACAACACCGCTTCGTGCCGCGCGCACAAGGCGGCGATTTCGACCAAAGGTGCGAGGCCCCCGTCCATGCTAAAGACAGCATCGGTCACGACATAGGTATTCCCGCCCCGACCCTTTGAAAGCAGGCGTTCAAGCGCCCCGATATCGCGATGCGGATAACGCACCAGGCGTGTGCGCGCGAGGATCGCCGCATCGACCAGCGAGGCATGGTTAGCCCGATCCTGGATCACGGTATCGTTTCGCCGAAACAACGCGCTGGCGATTCCGAGGTTCGCCAGATAGCCTGCCGAGAATAGCAGCGCCCTGGGCCGGCCGGTAAACGCAGCCAATTCCACTTCCAGCGCGTGATGAGGCTGACAGTGACCCGAGACCAGATGCGACGCGCCGGCCCCGGCGCCATAGCGCCCCAAACCACGCCGAAACGCGGTAACAACGCGGGGGTCGCCGCTTAAACCGAGATAATCGTTACTGGAGAAATCGACATAGCGACGACCTTCGACTTCGATCTCCGGCCCTTCCGCGGCTTCTTTAACCCAGCGTGTGCGATATTGATAGTGCTCTTTGAGGTGTTGCAGTCCAGCAAGCAGGGCTGCGTCGAACGCTGGCACGTTAACATCCCGATTCAGCGTGGTTCCCATCCTTGCATTTCCTCTTCATGCTTACTTTCTTCGCGTTCGATACCCTTCCTTTATCCGGAACCGCCTATAAGAAGGCCGAACCAAGCATCGGAACGACCAACGTTTCGTATGGATTAAGACCGCTGTGTTCAAGCTGCCGTGATCCCGAGGCGGTGAAATAGCCGCCGATCATGGCCTGCCGCAGGGTTTTCCGTCGTCAAGAGTTGCTCTCCGTAAAACACAGAGTTAGCTCCGGCAAGAAAACAAAGGGCTTGCAGCTCATCCGACATGCTGCTCCTGCCGGCCGATAACCTTACGTAGGATGCGGGCATTAAGATGCGCGCGAGCGCAATGGTGCGCACCATCTCGAAGGGATCCGGGATCTCGGCAGCCCCCAGCGGCGTTCCCTCAACCCGCACCAAAAGATTGATCGGGACGCTTTCGGGATGTTCAGGAAGGTTGGCGAGGGTCATCAATAAAGAACAGCGATCGTGGTGGCTCTCGCCCATACCGATGATCCCGCCGCAACATACCCGCATCCCCGCGGCTCTCACATGCCCAAGGGTGCGCAACCTGTCCTCATAGGTTCGTGTAGTGATAATCCGGGGGTAGTACGCGGGGGAGGTATCGAGGTTGTGATTGTAATAATCGAGCCCTGCGTCCTTTAACGCCTCGGCTTGTTCCGCCGTTAACATGCCCAGGGTCGCGCATGTTTCCAAGCCGAGGTGCTTGACCGCACTCACCATTTCAAGCACGCGCTCCAGATCATTCCGACGCGGGCTACGCCATGCGGCCCCCATGCAAAACCTTGTCGCCCCTTCGCGTTTCGCCTTTTCGGCGGCCTCCGTGACGATGGCAACATCAAGCATGCGTGCAGCTTTCACCGAAGTGCCGTGGCGCGCGCTCTGCGGGCAATACGCGCAGTCTTCCGGACAACCCCCAATCTTGATATTAAGCAACGTGCTGAGCTGGACAGTATTGGACTTAAAATATCGCCGATGAACGCTTTGCGCTTGAAACAGGAGATCTGAGAACGGGAGACTGTATATATACTCAGCCTCCTCCGTTTTCCAATCATGCCTAATCTCCGGGCTTGTTAAGGCCGGATCGGGAAACAAAGAGCCGCTTGCGCGCGCGTTCATCATGGTGTTAAGTGTCTCTTCATTAACCCCGTTATTAAACCAGTACGCGGGCCCTTGCCGATACGGATAGTCCATGCACTGTGTTCTTTGCGATGCTCGGATCCCCTCAATAGGCTTGCTCTGCCAAGCTTGTTCCGAGGCCCTGCCGGCGAATACAAACGCATGCCGTACCTGTGCTCTCCCGTTACCGGTGAATACGATCTGCGGTACCTGCCTGCAAGACCCGCCACCCTTTGGACTGTGCTTCGCTCCGTATCACTATGCCTTCCCTGTCGATATGCTGCTCAAAGCGATCAAGTTCTCGCAACGCCTCGCTTACGCGGAACTCGTTGCGCGCCTAATGTATCAACAGATTGCGCGCTTACAGACCGACTTGCCCGAGTGCTTGATTCCCATTCCCCTGCATTGGAAACGGCTGTTCCACCGCGGCTATAACCAAGCCGTTGAACTCGCTAAGCCCCTCGCCGAAAGCCTCGGGATCCCGCTGCTGCACGACGCGGCCGTCCGGACTCGAAAGACGATTCCACAGGCTAGCCTAGCGGCTAAAGCGCGACGCCGCAACGTTCACCGCGCGTTTCAGTTGAACCAACCTGTGCGATATCAGCACGTCGCCCTGGTCGACGACGTAATGACGACAGGCTACACAGCCAGCGAGCTCGCGGTTTTATTACGTTCCGAGGGGGTGCGGCGAGTGGATGTGTGGGTTGCCGCGCGCGCACACCGGTAGAAGCGGTACTTATCGATCACAAGCCTTAGAACCGACGTTCTTGCTCTCTCGCGCTTAGGTATCTAGGTTCCCCACGGAAAGAGCGTTGACTTCGATAAACTCCCGTCGCGGTTCAACTTGGTCCCCCATCAGCGTCGTGAAAATCTCATCCGCGGCCACCGCATCCTCGATGCGCACTTGCAATAGGCTCCGTGACTCAGAATGCATAGTGGTTTCCCACAATTGCTCCGGGTTCATTTCACCGAGACCTTTGTAGCGTTGGATCTGCAACCCGTCGCGAAATTCTTCCAAAATACGCTCAAACCCCTCTCTCATGCTGCCGATCGGATATGACTTACCCCCTATTTCTACCCTTGCGCCGTTCGCCAAACCGGTACTAAGGTGCACAGATAGCTCCGCGAGCCGGTGGTACTCGCTGGACTTGAAGAAATCATGCGTGTAGATATCGGTAGCTTCGATGCCATGCCTGACCTTCTTGGCGATGACTCTCGTAGGTCGGTCGGGTCCCAGGTCATATTGGGTACTATATGTCCCTTGTGGGTCGATTTGCCGTAGCCGTTGATCGAGGCGCGCACACCAAATAGCGAGCGATTCCGGGTTGGAAAGCTCTTCGCTCCTCAGCAGCGGGATGTCTCCGATGCCCTTCAGTATTTCCTCGTTATATGATCTCTGTAAGCGGTTAAGTAACTCACGCCACACGAGGTAATCCTGCCCGATCCGATGGACCTCGTCTGATTTCAAAGCAGCATCCGATGTGTAGAACCGGGCGTCGCGTAACGCGTTCATCAGCAAATAGTTCAGAAACGATCGCTCGTCTTTTATGTATTGCTCCTGCTTTCCCTTCTTTACCCTGTAGAGCGGCGGTTGAGCGATATACACGTGCCCCCGCTCCACTAAATCAAACATCTGCCTATAGAAAAACGTCAGTAACAAGGTGCGGATATGCGAGCCATCAATATCGGCGTCCGTCATGATGATGATCCGGTGATAGCGAAGTCGCTCCGGATTATATTCTTCTCGGCCGATCCCACACCCAAGGGCCATAATCAGTGTGCCCACCTCGGCCGATGCCAACATCTTGTCAAACCGGGCTTTCTCAACATTGAGTATCTTTCCTTTAAGCGGAAGGATAGCCTGAAAACGTCGGTCTCTGGCCTGCTTCGCTGATCCGCCAGCGGAATCGCCCTCGACCAGAAAGATCTCTGATTGTTTTGGGTCCCTTTCTTGACAATCGGCAAGTTTCCCCGGTAACCCCGCGATATCCAATGCTGTCTTGCGCCTGGTCAGCTCTCTGGCTTTACGGGCCGCTTCGCGCGCGCGGGCAGCATCAACAATTTTATCGGTAATTACCCTCGCCTCGTTTGGCCGCTCTAACAGAAACTCATCGAGTTTCTCGGCTACGACGCTTTCCACGACACCTTTCACCTCGCTCGACACCAACTTATCCTTTGTTTGCGAAGAAAACTTCGGATCCCGAAGCTTTACAGCGAGGACGGCGGTTAACCCCTCCCGGACATCGTCACCCGCGACGAGAACCTTACTCTTTTGAAGGATCCCCTGCCGCTCCATGTAGTGGTTAAACGTCCGTGTAATTCCTCCTTTAAACCCCGCTAGGTGAGTACCGCCATCGCGCTGCGGAATGGTGTTGGTAAAACAAAAGATATTCTCTTGATAGGAATCGTTCCATTGCATCGCGACGGCCACCTCGATTGCATCGCGAGCAACAGCAATAGTAATAACGCTCCCGTGTAAGGGTGTCTTTTTCTTATTTAAATGCTCAACAAACGCGGAAATTCCGCCTTTATATTCAAAAGCATCCCTTCGCCCCGTGCCCTCATCTACCAAATCGATCTTGACACCGGAATTAAGGAACGACAACTCGCGTAACCTTTTGGCTAAAATATCATAGTGAAACTCTATATTTGAGAATACCCTCGGGCTTGGTTTAAATCTTATTTCCGTTCCGCGGTGTATAGCACTTCCAAGGACTCGGATCGGAGTTTTTGGCTCGCCATCCGCATATTCTTGATAAGAGCATTGCCGATCACGATTAATCGTTAAATTCAAGGACTCCGACAGCGCATTAACGACCGACACGCCTACACCGTGCAAGCCGCCTGCGATCTTATAAGAATCATCGTCAAATTTACCGCCGGCGTGAAGGGTCGTCATGATGACTTCGGCCGCTGAGCGGCCTTCTTCGACATGTAGGTCCACCGGGATACCACGGCCGTTATCCTTAACCGTGACCGATCCGTCACTATGAATACGGACATTAATTTCCGTGCAGTAGCCTGCTAGCGCCTCATCGATGCTGTTGTCTACCACCTCGAATACCATATGGTGGAGACCCGTACCATCATCGGTGTCACCGATGTACATCCCTGGCCGTTTTCGTACAGCATCTAATCCCTTTAGAACCTTGATATTCGTGGAATCGTATCGTGCGGAGCTTTGCATGGTGGGTCCGGGGTACTGTAAGAATAAAGTTTACCACAGCCACCTATGTTCCACGTGAAACGTCTAAACCATTTTCAAACAGTGAGCCTTACGAAAACACGTCTTTCAAATTCTCATAGGCATAACAACATAGAGGTTCGTCGAATCCCCGTCCGGCCTAATCACACAACTGCTACCCGTATCCTTAAATTCCAGTCGTACCTGGGACGTTTTAATCGCCGCAAGCGCATCGATCAAATAGATGATGTTAAAACCTACTTCTAGAAACTCATCGTTGTAGCTAACCTCGATCTGTTCCTCCGATTCCTCCCGCTCCGCATTTTGACCGCATGAGCGTAATGTATCCCGATCGAGCGAGATGCGTACGCCCTTGAAACGGTCAGCACATAAGATAGCGCTACGCACCAGACCCTGTCGCAGCAACTCCCGATCGGCAATCACGATCTTGTTTGTGTTATGCGGTAACACCCTCTCGTAGTCCGGATATCGCCCATCGATAAGCTTGGAAGTAAACGTGCCATTCACTCCTTGCACCTGAAAGTGGTTGTCACTAATCGATAGGCTGGCTTCGCCGTCGTCCCCATCCAGTACCTTGAGCAATTCAATAACCGCTTTTCTAGGCACAATAATTTGCATCGATTCCACTACAGCAGGACTTGCTGGCATGTCTTTCAGGGCTAACCGATGCCCATCAGTGGCCACCGCCCGGATCCTCCCCGGACCAATCTCGATTAAGAGGCCGTTTAAATAATATCTGACGTCCTGCTGGGCCATAGCAAAATGAGTTTCTTCAAGAAGTGCCCGTAATTGTCGGCTTGTAATATCGAAGGTCACTCGCGGAGAAAACGCGGTAAAGCTTGGGAACTCGGCTACTGGCAGTGTTTGCAGCGTAAAACGGCTTCTACCCGAACGAATGACGGCCTGACCACTTTGGTAAGAAATATCGATTCGTGACGCGGGCGGCAGCGCCCGACAAATATCTAATAGCTTCCTTCCCGGAAGGGTTATCTCACCTGGCTCCGCCGCACCGTGCTCGACAACAACGACAAGCTCCACTTCCATGTCGGTCGCCGAGCATGACACAGAATCTTCGCGTGCCGACACCAACACATGGCCCAGAATGGGGATGGACTGGTTTCGATCCAGGATCCCACTTAGCTTTTGCAATGGCGAAAGCAGCCTCTCACGCTCAATAGATAATTTCATAGGCTTGTATTCGCTATTAGTGCAAAGAGTTTAACTGCTATCGATATAAAGCTTGGTCTACTAAACAGGGACTTAAATGAGTACCTCTTGGTGGATATATAGGTAATAACCGAGCGCACTCTCTGTGGATAAAGATGAACAAGATGAAATGGGGACCATGCGTATGGGATTGTTCACAGGGAATTCACATCATGTGGTCAGGATTCTGTACAGCGTTAAGTAATCGTCGTCAAAGCGTAGTTCGAGTTTGCGCAATTCGGATACCTTTCGGCACGCATGCAGAACGGTGGTATGATCTCTACCTCCAAAAGCATCGCCGATCTCCGGAAGACTATGATTAGTTAAGTCTTTAGATAAGGCGATCGCGATTTGCCGAGGACGCGCGATAGAGCGATTGCGGCGGTGCGATACTAGGTCGGATACGCGTGTTTTGTAAAAGTCCGCGACGGTTTTTTGGATGTTATCGATCGTTACCAGCTTGTCGTTTAAGGCAAGTAGGTCTTTTAACGCATCCTTTGCGAATTCGAGAGTTATAGGTCGTCCGGTAAATTGAGAGTTTGCAATGACACGATGCAGTGCGCCTTCCAGTTCCCTTACATTGGAGCGAAAGCGCTTGCCGATAAAAAAGGCAACCTCGTCAGAAAGGACGATTCGCGCCATTTCGGCCTTAATCATTAGAATTGCAACACGGGTTTCGAGTTCCGGGGGCTCAATGGCAACCATAAGACCCCATCCAAAGAGCGATTTCAGTCGTTCCTCGACGCCTTGGACCTCTTTCGGGTAACGATCACACGTTAGAACAATTTGTTGTTGACCTTCGAGTAAAGCGTTGAAGGTATGGAAGAACTCCTCCTGAGAGCGCTCCTTGCCCGCAAAAAACTGAATATCATCGATTAGTAAGGCATCGACAGATCGATAGAAGCGCTTGAAGTCGTTGATTGTGTTGTGTTGCAATGCCTTGACCATATCTGCTACGAAGCGCTCGGAGTGTAGGTATACAACATTCGCATTTGGGCGACTCTGGCAAATCATGTTTCCGACTGCATGCATGCAGTGCGTCTTGCCGAGCCCAACGCCGCCACAGATAAAAAGTGGATTATATGCGGCTCCTGGATTCTCGGCGACCTGAAGGGACGCAGCTCGGGCAAGCTGGTTGGATTTGCCCTCGACGAAAGTCTCAAAGGTAAAAGCTGGTTTTAGGCCGCGGTTAATCGGGGCATCCCGGTTGCTACTTTTGGGCAGACAATGCGGCATTTTACCTGCCGAGGTCCGCCCGGAATGGCTCCCGACCGAGAGGTAGACCTTCACACCCTCGGCTTGTGGAAGATGAGTGACGAGGTCTATTATCCGCTCAAGGTACCTGTCCTTGATCCATTCAAGTACGAACCGGTTGGGGGCTAGCAACTTGAGATTTTGGTCCTCTTCCACCGCATGGAGAGGTCTAATCCAGGTGCTGAATTGTTGTGGTGGTAGTTCGCACTCTAGTTTGGCGAGGCAGTGTTGCCACAGAGATCCCCCCATAGAACCTTCCTCTATATGTGTTATAGAAACGAGTAGGAAGCTGAAAAGTTTATACCTGATTCATGGTGCCTAGCCACCCCGCCGTGGCTTTAGAGGAGAAACCATCATGATTTGACAGAATAAGCTTATTCGTACAACATCTCACGTTTATTTTGCATGCCACTTATCCGTAGTACTTTGTGATGAAACGCACTTACCAACCGAGCAAAATTAAACGCAAGCGGACGCATGGTTTCCGGGCTCGGATAAGAAGCAAAGCCGGCCGGTTGGTGATCAAGGCCAGGCGTGCAAAAGGCCGCAAGCGATTGACGGCCTGACTGATAAGCAAGCGAGGGCCATAGTATCCTTTTCTGCGGACGATAGAGTCAAAGAGCGTCGGGATTTTCAACGCCTTCTTTCAGCTCGATGCAAATCGAGCGACCGGTACGTAATCGTGCTTAGGTGCCGCAATGGATTGACCGGAGCCAGGTTGGGTATCGCAGTTCCGAAAAAACAGGTTCGCCTTGCGGTAAAGAGGAATCGATTAAGACGACGTGTGCGTGAGTTCTTCCGCCACCACAAGCCAAAGCTCGCCGGCTTCGATACGCTAGTCATAGTTCGTAAACCCGCGTGCGAGCTCACCGGGATACAGTTCCGTGATCTACTCGACTTCCACTGGGCCCGTATCGCGCAATGCAGAGAGTTTTGATTTCCGTCATTAGCCTCTACGCGAGGGTCGTGAGCCCGTTCATGGGGCGGCACTGCCGCTTCCACCCGAGTTGTTCGCAATATGCTGCGGAGGCAATCGCTTTACATGGTATAGCGCGGGGGCTTCGCTTGACTATAAAACGTATATGCAATTGTCATCCGTTTCACCCCGGAGGGGTTGATCCGGTACCACGTGCTAAGGGTTAGGGTAGATGGATAACGTTAGATTACTGATGATCGCAGGGTTATGTATTATTTCCCTGCTTATTTGGCAAGCCTGGCAGCGTGATTACGGTAGCCTCGAATCCCCATGGTCACGGTCAACAACCGGTGAGACTACGGCACTTAAGGGGACCGACATTCCCACCGTAGAGCACGGCAAGGAGGCTAGCACAGCGGTTTCCGATGAAGAGGCCGAGCCGGAAGGCAAGGAAGGTTCGCAGGTCCGCGTCACAACCGATGTCCTGGATCTCGAGATCAACAAGATCGGCGGGGTCATCGAAAAAGCGAAGCTGCTTGAATTTCCCGTATCCGTGAACGCCCCTGATAAACCGTTTGTTTTACTTGACCAGAGCGAATCGCTAACGTTCGTTGTGCAAGGAGGGTTAAGAAGCACGGATGTTGCCCCGGATCATCACAGCGAATATCGGAGCGAGCAAAACGCTTACGAGTTGGAAAACGCCAAGAATTCGCTAAAAGTCGTATTTACCTGGGGTCCGGTGCAAGGACTTACGGTGCGGAAGATCTACACCTTCGAGCGCGGTAGCTATCTCGTCAACCTGCGCTATGAAATTGCAAACGAGGGACCCAACCCTTGGGCCGGCCGCCTTTATGGCCAGCTGCAGCGCAGCCAATCAGAGTCGGGGGCCGGTTTTATTTACACCTATACCGGCGCCGCCATCTCGAGCCCGGAAAAGCCTTACGAGAAGATCGATTTCGATGACATGCAAGAAAGGCCTATAGAACGCGATGTCGCTAACGGTTGGGCGGCGATGCTGCAGCACTATTTCGTCGTAGCGCTAGTTCCCGGTCCTAAGGAGATTTACCACTATTATTCGAAGATTTTGGACGACGGGAAACGCTATCTGATCGGCCTCTATGGACCGGAACTGAACGTCCCCTCCGGGGCAGATCATGCGATCGACATGAGAATTTTCTTAGGCCCAAAGCTTCAGCACAGCCTCGAGAAGATTGCTCCCGGGCTTGAGCTCACGGTCGACTACGGCGTGCTATGGTTCATCGGCAAGCCGATTTTTTGGTTGTTGGAGCAGCTTCACCGCTTCACCGGCAACTGGGGTTGGGCCATCGTGGGTGTGACGGTCATTTTGAAAGTGATGTTCTTTCAATTATCCGCGGCAAGCTATCGCTCGATGGCGAAGATGAAGAAGCTCCAGCCCCGCTTGCAGGCGCTGCGGGAACGTCACGAAGACGACCGCATGAAAATGAATCAAGCCGTCATGGAGCTTTACAAAGAAGAGAAGGTCAATCCCTTCGGTGGCTGCCTGCCAATCCTCGTGCAGATCCCGGTCTTTATCGCTTTATACTGGGTCTTGCTTGAAAGCGTGGAATTGCGCCAAGCGACATTCGGATTCTGGATAAAAGACCTGTCCGCACCCGATCCGTTTTTTGTTCTACCGGTGCTAATGGGCGCCACTATGCTTATTCAATATAAGCTTAACCCGACTCCAATCGATCCCATGCAGCAGAAAGTTATGCAGCTTCTGCCCATCGTGCTTACTGTTTTTTTCGCGTTTTTCCCTTCGGGCTTGGTCCTCTATTGGCTGGCAAACAACGTGCTGTCGATCGGTCAGCAATGGTTGATCAACAAGCAATATGGCGAAGCAGCACACCCGGCTAAGGCAGGTTAGAAGTGCGCCCGAGCATGCCTGTACGACGGGCGGGTTCCCGATAGTCTTCGTGCGCTTCCGGCATTGAGACGGCCGCCAGCTTGCCATGTGGTAGCCCCTGAACGGGATACAATAACCGCTATCGCCACCCCGCCAGGACGGGGAGGTATCGGGGTTGTGCGCATCTCGGGGCCATTGGCCCGTGCAATTGCCGACAACATCGTTCGCCGGCCACTCTCGCCGCGCGTCGGGACCTATGCGCGCTTTGTCGGGACTGGCGACGAAACGCTGGATCGTGGGATCGCTCTCCTTTACGAAGCACCGCATTCTTATACCGGCGAAGATGTTTTAGAATTGCATGGTCACGGTAGCCCGGTTGCGCTGAACCTGCTGCTGCAAAGAGTATCGAGCCTCGGTGCCCGGCTGGCGCACCCCGGAGAGTTTTCGGAACGCGCTTTCCTGAACGGCAAACTCGATCTCACTCAAGCCGAGGCCATCGCGGATCTCATCAATAGCGCGACGGCCGAAACCGCGCGCGCCGCTCTACGCTCTTTGGAAGGGGAGTTCTCGGCGCGCGTGCGCGAGATCCTCGGCCAGCTCGTCGCGGTCCGGGTACATCTAGAAGGGACACTCGATTTCCCCGAGGAGGAGATCGACGCGGTGGATTCGGCGGGTTTGGGCGAACAACTGGAGGGCGCCCTCAGTGCTACAGCCAGGCTGATCACGCAGGCGACCCTCGGGCGAATGCTCACCGATGGTGTGCGGGTAGTGATCGCAGGCCCCCCGAATGTCGGAAAATCCAGTCTCTTGAATCGCTTGGCGCGCGAAGATTGCGCGATCGTGACTGCCGAGGCCGGCACCACGCGCGATGCGATCCATGTCGAGATCAGCCTCGGCGGGACGCCGTTCCATTTCACCGATACTGCGGGCTTGCGCGCCACGTCCGACCCGGTTGAGAGTGAGGGGATCCGGCGCACCCGCACGGCGGTCGCCCAAGCAGATCACGTGCTCTTCGTGCTTGACGCGAGCGATCCCGGAGCCCGCGATCCCGGCGATGCAATCGAGGGGCTTCCCGCGGGTGCGCGCCTGACCTGGGTACACAACAAGATCGATCTCATCGGTGTGGAGCCTGCCGCGCTCACTGTGCCCAGCGGTGATGCGGTCTACCTCTCGGCGAAGACGGGCGCCGGCGTGGCGCTCCTCGAGGAGTATCTAAAGAGCTGCGTGGATTACCACGAAGCTTCCGCCGGGGCCTTCAGTGCGCGCAAGCGCCATGTGGATGCCCTGCGGCGGGTACAGGCGTGCGTACGAGACGCCCAAGAAGCGTTCCTCGCCGCGCGCGGACCGGAGCTCGTGGCGGAACACCTGCGCCTGGCCCAGCAAGCCTTGAGCGAAATTACCGGCGACTTTACTAGCGAAGATCTTTTAGGCAAAATTTTTTCTACGTTTTGCGTCGGGAAATAGCGGATCGCTTAAGGCGTGGTACGCTGCGCGAGCCGGCGGCTCACACCGCGGGCGAGGTAGATTGAGGAGACGGTTACTTGACCGAGGAAAGGGAAATGGGTACTGCGGCAACTGATGCGAACGAGCAGTGTCGTCGATCCTGGATCCGCATGTTTAACGGCTGACAGGTCCGGTCGTATCTTCCCTTTTAAAGCCAAGGACCTTTTCAAATCCCTATTCCCTGTATACCCATCCGGGCAAGACGATATTGTTCATGGGCAGTAAATTTAGCCAGTAGCGCGAATGGAACCACGATGCGAGCTTGGACTGACATTTCCTGCAATACGTCCCCACGAATGTCACCGATTACGCAAGTCCGGAGCGAGCAGAACTTCGATTACTTCATGGAAGCTACATAAATGCTCGCAATCTCGTCACCTTCCGAGGCCTTGGGAGACGATCCGCTCTGGTACAAAGATGCGATCATCTATCAGCTCCATGTCAAGGCGTTCTACGACGGCTGCCTGGACGGCGTCGGAGATTTTGCCGGATTGACGACGAAGCTCCAATACCTCCACGACCTCGGCGTCACCGCGATTTGGCTGATGCCGTTTTATCCCTCGCCGATGCGCGACGACGGCTACGACATTGCCGACTACCGCAACGTTCATCCTGCCTATGGCAGCCTCAAGGACTTTCGAACTTTTGTGCGCGAGGCACATCGCTCGGGTCTGCGTGTAATCACGGAACTGGTGATCAACCATACCTCGGACCAGCATCCGTGGTTCCAGGCCGCGCGCCGGGCCCGGCCGCAATCCGTCAAGCGCAATTTCTATGTTTGGAGCGACAGCGACAAGCTATCGCCGGAGACGCGCATCATCTTCACCGACACGGAAAGCTCCAACTGGGCGTGGGATCCGCTCGCGCGTGGCTACTATTGGCACCGCTTCTTCACTCACCAGCCGGATCTCAATTTCAGCAATCCGCACGTGGTGCGTGCGGTAACTCGTATCATGCGTTTTTGGTTGGATATGGGCGTAGACGGTTTGCGCCTGGATGCCATCCCCTACCTGTGCGTGCGCGAAGGAACCAGCAATGAAAACCTTCCGGAGACCCATGCGGTGATCAAACAGATGCGAGCGGTCGTGGACCGCCATTACCGCAACCGGATGTTTCTTGCCGAGGCCAACCAGTGGCCCGAGGACGTGCGGGATTATTTCGGCGAAGGTGACGAATGCCATATGGCCTATCACTTTCCGCTCATGCCGCGCATGTATATGGCGATCGCTCAAGAAGACCGCCACCCTATCGTCGAGATCCTGGGCCAGACCCCCGAGATCCCGGGGTCCTGTCAGTGGGCGATCTTCTTGCGCAACCATGACGAGCTCACGCTCGAGATAATGACCGATCGTGAACGCGATTATATGTATCAAGCCTACGCTGCCGATCCGCGCATGCGCGTGAATCTTGGGATCCGCCGCCGGCTCGCGCCGCTCATGGACAACGATCCCGACAAGATCAAGCTCATGAACAGCCTGCTCTTGTCCATGCCCGGCACGCCGATCATCTACTACGGGGACGAGATCGGGATGGGAGATAATATTTTCCTGGGCGATCGCAACGGCGTGCGTACCCCGATGCAATGGAGTCCAGATCGCAACGGCGGTTTCTCCCAAGTCGATCCCGAGCGGCTCTACCTGCCTCCCATCATGGATCCCGTGTACGGTTATCAAGGCGTCAATGTCGAGGCGCAGCGGCGCGATCCGTCGTCGCTGCTCAATTGGATGCGGCGTCTGCTCGCCGTGCGCAAGGCGCACAAGAGCTTCGGGCGCGGGACGTTGCATTTTTGCTATCCGGGAAACCGCAAAATCCTCGCCTATCTGAGGGAGTTTGAAGGCGAGGCCCTGCTATGCGTCGCCAACCTGGCACGTTCGGCGCAACCGGTGGAATTGGATCTTATGGCCTATCAAGGCCGGGTTCCGGTCGAGATGCTCGGAAGAACATCTTTCCCCCCTATTGGCGCTCTGCCTTATCTATTGACCCTGCCGGGCTATGGCTTTTACTGGTTTCGCTTAGCTGAAGGGGCCGAAGGGCCCCCTTGGCACAAGGATCTGCCCCCGCCCCATGAGCTTCCGGTCATGGTGCTATTTTCCGGCTGGCGCAGCTTCTTTCCGGAACAGGTGGAACCCGCGCGGCGGGCGATGGCAGAGAAGCTACGCCGGACGTTGGAGAGCGAGATCCTTCCCGGTTTCATCGCCGGCCAACGCTGGTTCGCGGCGAAGGGAGAGTACATCGAGCGGGTCGAAGTGCGCGAGCACGCGCATTGGTCGCAAGACCGTGATCATGGGCTCCTGACTCGGGTCGATGTCCATTTCGCCGGCCGTGCGCAGCAGAGCTATTTTTTGCCGCTGGCCATCGCTTGGGAAACCGATGAGCAAGGACCCGCGCTCACGCCTTACGTGCTGGCTAAGGTCCGCCAACAGGCCCGCATCGGGATGCTGTGCGATGCGCTGGCCGATCCCGCTTTCTGCGAAGCCTTGGTCGCCGCCATGGGGCAGAATGTCGAGCTGCCTTGGGGTCGAGGGCATCTCAGGTTCTCTTGCACCGCGGCCTTCGGGGCGCTCGCCGGGAACACGGCCTTGCGCGAGATCAGGCTTCCGGCCATGGCTGGGACCAACACCACCGCGATCTTAGGGGAGCGCTTGTTTTTGAAGATCTATCGCCGCCTGCAAAGCGGCACCAGCATGGAGCTCGAGATTGGACGCTTTCTCACCGAGGTCTCCCCGTTTGCCCAGGTGGCTCCGCTGGCAGGTGCGGTGGAGTACCAGGACGCCGATGGGAAAAGCTATACCCTTGGCTTATTGCAAGGCGCGGTCGCCAATCAAGGAGACGCTTGGTCCTACACGCTCGATTATCTGGAGCGTTAT
>JBIMKD010000051.1:0-12950 GCA_043673815.1 Chromatiales bacterium | reverse complement strand
TGGCTTCCAATCTCACCGGCCAGGTCCGCAATATAGCCGAAGTTACAACGGCCGTTGCGAACGGAGACCTCACCAAGAAGATCACCGTAGACGTTCAAGGCGAAATGCTGGAGCTTAAGAACACCATCAACACCATGGTGGACCAGCTCAACGCCTTCGCTGCCGAGGTGACGCGGGTGGCGCGCGAGGTCGGCACCGAGGGCAAGCTCGGCGGTCAGGCCGAGGTGCCTGGGGTCGCCGGCACCTGGAAGGACCTCACGGACAACGTCAACTACATGGCCTCCAACCTCACCGCCCAGGTGCGCAACATCGCCGAGGTCACCATCGCCGTGGCCAACGGCGATCTCTCCCGCAAGATCACGGTGGATGTGCGAGGCGAGATCCTCCAGCTCAAGGAAACCATCAACACGATGGTCGAGCAGTTGCGCTCCTTTGCCTCGGAAGTGACGCGCGTGGCGCGCGAAGTCGGCACGGAAGGCCGCTTGGGCGTGCAGGCCGTGGTGCCTGGGGTCGCCGGCACCTGGAAGGACCTCACGGACAACGTCAACTACATGGCCTCCAACCTCACCGCCCAGGTCCGCAACATCGCCGAGGTCACCACCGCCGTCGCCCGCGGCGATCTCTCGCGCAAGATCACGGTGGATGTGAAGGGCGAGATCCTGGAATTGAAGAATACCATCAACATCATGGTGGACCAGCTCAACGCCTTCGCCGCCGAGGTGACGCGCGTGGCGCGCGAGGTCGGCACCGAGGGCAAGCTCGGCGGTCAGGCCGAGGTGCCCGGGGTCGCCGGCACCTGGGCGGACCTCACAGACTCGGTCAACATCATGGCCAACAACCTCACCGATCAGGTTCGCGGCATCGTAAAGGTCGTGACCGCCGTGGCCGAGGGCAACCTGCGTCAGAAGCTCACGGTGCAGGCCAAGGGCGAAGTCGCCGCGCTGGGCGAGACGATCAACGACATGACCGACACGCTGGCCACGTTCGCGGACCAGGTCACCAACGTCGCCCGCGAGGTCGGCGTCGAAGGCCGTCTGGGCGGTCAGGCCAACGTCCCGGGTGCCGCCGGCACCTGGAAGGACCTCACCGGCAACGTCAACCTCCTGGCGGCGAACCTCACCAGCCAGGTGCGCGCCATCGCGGAGGTCGCCACCGCCGTGACCAAGGGCGACCTCACCCGTTCCATCACGGTCGAAACCCGCGGCGAGGTCGCGGAGTTGAGCGACAACATCAACACGATGATCGATAACCTCCGGGTCACCACCGAGAGCAATCTCGAAAAGGACTGGCTGAAGACGAACGTGGCAAGGTTCACCGGCATGCTCCAGGGCCAGCGCGATCTCATCACCGTCGGCCGGACGCTGCTCTCCGAGCTGGTGCCGTTGGTCAACGCCCAGCAGGGCACCATCTACCAGATGGAGGATGGCGCGAAACCCTCCCTGCGTCTACTTGCCGCTTACGCCCAGCGGCCCGGCCAGCCCGAGCGCATTCCGGCGGGCGAAGGATTGGTCGGCCAGTGCGCGGCGGAAAGGCGGCGCATCCTCCTCGACCGCGTGCCCCCCCGTTACACGCAGATCCACTCCAGCCTCGGCAAATCGAAGCCCGCCAGCATCGTCGTGCTGCCCGTGCTCTTCGAAGGGGACACCAAGGCCGTCATCGAGCTGGCTTCCCTGCAACCCTTCTCGGCGACGCACCTCACCTTCCTCGAGCTGCTCACGCAGAGCATCGGCGTTGTCCTCAACACCATCGAGGCGACGATGCGCACCGAAAATCTGCTGCAGCAATCCCAGCAACTCACCTCCGAGCTCCAGTCCCGCCAGACGGAGCTCCAGCAGACCAATGAGGAGCTCGAGCGCAAGGCCACTCAGCTTGCCGAGCGCAATGTAGAAGTCGAGCGCAAGAGCAAGGAAGTGGAGCAGGCCCGCCATGCCCTCGAGGACAAGGCCTCCGAGCTGGCCCTCACCTCCAAATACAAATCCGAGTTCCTCGCCAACATGTCCCACGAGCTGCGCACCCCGCTCAACAGCATACTCATCCTCGGGCAGCAGCTCGCCGAGAACGCCGGCGGCAACCTCAGCAGCAAGCAAGTGGATTTCGCCCGCAACATCCACTCCGCCGGCACCGACTTGCTGAACCTCATCAGTGACATCCTCGATCTGTCGAAGATCGAGTCCGGCACCGTCACCGTGGAAGCGGAGGAGATCCCCTTCGCGACCCTGCGCGACGTTGTGGAGCGGAGCTTCCGCCATGTCGCCGAGTCGAAGAACCTTCCCTTCCGATTGAACTTCGACCCGGCCCTACCGCGCTCGCTGACCTGCGATCCGAAGCGCCTGCAACAGATCCTGAAGAACTTGCTCTCCAACGCCTTCAAGTTTACCGCCGGGGGCCAGGTGAGCCTGCACGTTCGTCCGGTGACCGAGGGCTGGACACCAGGCCACCGAGTGCTCAGCCACGCTCCGACCGTGGTGGCGATGTCAGTGAGCGACACCGGCATCGGCATCCCGCCGGACAAGCAGCGGCTTGTGTTCGAGGCCTTCCAGCAGGCCGATTCCGGTACCGGCCGCAAGTATGGCGGCACCGGTTTAGGGCTGGCCATCAGCCGCGAGCTGGCGACCTTGCTGGGCGGCGAAATTCGGCTCGTCAGCACGCCCGGCGAAGGGAGCACCTTCACGCTTTACTTGCCGGTGACCTATACCGGCCCGGCGGCGCCGAGGATTGCGCCGGCCACCGCGCAAGCCATTGATGCCGCCTTGCCCGTGCTGCCGGTCGCGCGCGAGGAAGCCGTTCCCGACGACCGCGAGAGCATCCAGGCCGGCGACCCCGTGATGTTGATCGTGGAGGACGATCGCCACTATGCGCGGGTGCTCCTTGGCCTCGCGCGCGAGAAGGGATTCAAAGGCATCGTGAGCGACCGCGGCCAGACGGCCTTAGCGCTCGCCCACCAGTATCTGCCTACGGCCGTCAGCCTGGATGTCTTCCTGCCCGACATGCTCGGCTGGACGGTGCTCGACCATCTGAAGCGCGATCCCGCGACGCGCCACATCCCGGTACAGATCATCACGGTGGAAGAAGAACGCCCGCACGGCCTGGCCCACGGCGCCTTCGCCTACCTGGTGAAGCCCGCGACCACCGAGGCCCTGGAACAGAGCTTCGAGCGCATCAAGACCTTCGCCACATCGCACCTCAAGCACTTGCTGGTGGTCGAGGACAATGCGATCGAAAGCCAAGGCATCGTCGAATTGCTCGGCCACACGGACATCGAGATAACCGCCGTGGACTCGGGCGCCGAGGCCCTCGCCGCGCTTCGGGAGCGGGCCTTCGATTGCTGCGTGCTGGACCTGCGGCTGCCCGACATCAGCGGTTTCGAGCTGCTGGAGCGGGTGCAGAGCGAGCCGCGCCTGCGCGACCTGCCGATCATCGTCTTTACCGGCAAAGACCTCACCGCTGAGGAGGACCAACAACTCAAGACGATGGCCCAGGGCATCGTGCTCAAGGACGTGCAATCCCCCGAGAGACTGCTGGATGAGACGGCGCTCTTCCTGCACCGCGTCGTCACCGATCTACCCGAGCCCAAGCGCCGGATGCTGGAGCGGCTGCACGGCTCGAACGAGGCCCTGCGCGGCCGCAAGGTGCTGGTGGTGGACGACGACGCCCGTAATATTTTCGCCCTGAGCACCGTGCTCGAGAACCAGGAGATGGAGGTCTTGACCGCCACCAACGGCCGTCAGGCCATCGAGATCATCGAGAACACCCCGGACCTGCGGGTCGTGCTCATGGACATCATGATGCCGGAGATGGACGGCTACCAGACCCTGCAGGAAATCCGCAAGGAGCCGCGCTTCCGGGTCCTGCCGATCCTGGCCCTGACCGCCAAGGCGATGAAGGGCGATCGCGAAAAGTGCCTCGCCGCCGGCGCCTCCGATTATATTGCCAAGCCCGTGAATACGGACCAGCTCCTGTCACTCTTGCGCGTCTGGTTGCATCGGTGAGAGATTGTGAATAAATCTACTGTGCAGCCCGCCCGCTTCGTTGCGCGGTGCTCGGAATCCTCATGTATTCCCGCATACACTGCGGTTCCTGCGCGCCGCGCGCCTCGCGGGTGGGCTTGCTCGCTACGATTTTTTCACAAGCTCTGAAAAGAGCGGGCGATGGACAAGCGCGCCAATATCTTGTTGGTGGACGACAATCCGCAAAACCTGGCGGTTCTCGAGAGCATCTTGGATTCGCCGGCTTACCGGTTGATCCATGCACAGAACGCTAACCAGGCCTTGGAGGCACTCCTCGCCCAGGAGATCGCGGCCATCGTGCTGGATGTCGAGATGCCGGAGATGAGCGGCTTCGAGCTGGCGCGTTTGATCAAGGGCCGCAAGAAGACCGAACACATCCCGATCATCTTCCTCACCGCCCATTCTCGCGCCGACGAAGATATTCTCATGGGCTACGGCGTGGGCGCGGTGGACTACCTGACCAAGCCGGTCAGCGCACAGATCCTAAAATCCAAGGTGGCCGCTTTCGCGGAGCTGTTCCGCACGACGCAGGCGCTGGCCACCGCCCTCCGGGAGAAAGAGACCCTGCTGAAAGAGATCCACCACCGGGTCAAGAACAACCTGCAAATCATCTCCAGCTTCCTCGATCTGCAGGCCGGGCGGAGCCAGGACCCGGGCGCCCGCGCGGCCTTGGCCGAGAGCCAGGGCCGCGTGCGCATCATGGCCCTCGTCCACCAGCTCCTTTACGAGCGCTCTGATTTCTCGCGGGTCGAGCTCGGAGAGTACCTGGAACGCTTGACGCAGGTCGGGCGCAATGTTTATCTGGTGGATCCGGATCGGATCGGATTCAAGTTTGACCTGGCGGAGGTGCGCCTGGACCTGGAGCGGGTCATCCCCTGCGCGCTGCTCGTCAACGAGCTCGTGACCAACGCCTTCAAGCATGCTTTTCCCGGCGGCCGCGCCGGGGAGATCGGTCTCTCCTTGAAGCCGCACGGGGACCGCGAGGCGGTGCTCACCGTGCGCGACGATGGCGTGGGCTTGCCTCCGGGCTTCGACATCAATACGGCGACATCTCTCGGCTTGCAGCTCGTGCCGCTGTTCGTGAACCAGATGCATGGGAGCTTGCGCGTCGAGCGGGGGCCAGGGGCCTGCTTCGAGCTGCGCTTCCCGACCAGCGGAGGATAAAAGATGGGGAACCCAACGAGCATCCTGGTCGTCGAGGACGAGAGGATCATCGCCTTCCATTTGAAATCGCAACTCGAAGCCCTGGGCTACCGGGTGGCCGCGGCGGTTTCGAGCGGCGAGGAGGCCGTGGAGAAGGCCGGCGAGCTGCGCCCGGATCTCGTGCTCATGGACATCCACCTGGAAGGGGCTATGGACGGGATCGAGGCGGCGGGCCGGATCCACGCCGGCTGTCGCATCCCGGTGGTGTTCCTGACCGCCTACGCCGAGGACGAGACCTTACAGCGGGCCCAGGCGAGCCTGCCCTTCGGGTATCTGGTCAAGCCGGTCGAGGGGCGCGAGTTGCACGCCACCCTGCAGATGGCGCTTTCCCGCCGCGCGGCCGAGGCCGCCATCGAACAAGGCAAGGAGCGCCTGCAGCTCGCCCTCGATGCGGCCGAGCTCGTCGGGGTCTGGGAGTGGGACACCGCTAGCTGCCGGCTCACCGCCGGCGAGGGCTTCCAGGCCATCTTCGGGGGAGCCAGGGAACCGATCAGCCAGCCCTGGGCAGCCTTCTTGGCGCGGGTGCACCCGGAGGACCGCGCGCGGGTCCAGGCGGCGATGGAAGAGGCGGTGGCGTCGGGCAAGTCGTTGAACCTCGCGTTCCGGACCGAGTGGCCCGGGGGGGCGATCGGCTGGATCGAGGCCCATGCCAAGCCCTCTAAAACGACACCGGCCGGGCAGCGGCGCGTGGTCGGCGTCATGAAAGACATCACCGCGCGGCGCGAGGCCGAGGAGCGGCTGCGGCAGGCCGCGGTGGTCTTCCAGACCACGGCCGAGGGGATCTTCCTCATGGATATCGAGCATCGCATCGTCTCGGTCAACCCGGCCTTCACCGCCATCACGGGCTACCGCCCGGACGAGGTGCTGGGGCAGGACCCCGAGGTGCTCTTGCACGCCCGCCGCCATAGCGATCAGTTCTACCCCCGGCTCGAAACCACCCCCGGCGGCCAGTGGCAGGGCGAGACCTATTGCCGGCACAAGAACGGCACGGTCCTCCCGGTCTGGGAGAGCGTGAGCGTGGTGCGGGACGAGGCGGGCGCGGCGAGCCATTACGTCGCCGCCTTCTCCGATATCAGCGCCATGCGCCGGGCCGAGACGCAGTTGAATCACCTGGCCCACCACGACCCGCTCACCGGGCTCCCCAACCGCCAGCTGTTCCACGACCGGCTCGATCAGACGCTGGCGCGGGCGCAGCGCGAGGAGGGGAGCTTCGCCATCCTGTTCTTCGACCTCGATGGTTTCAAGGTCATCAACGACACCCTCGGGCATTCGAGCGGCGATCTGCTGCTCCAGACCATTGCCGCCCGGCTCAAGAAGAGCTTGCGGAGCCACGACACCGCGGCCCGCCTGGGAGGCGATGAGTTCGTGGTCCTCCTCGATCACATCGCCCACCCCGAGGACGCGGCGCGCATCGCGGCCAAGCTCCTCGAGGCTCTGGCCTTGCCCGTCGAGCTCGGCGGGGAGCGGGTCACGGTCTCCGCGAGCGCCGGCATTAGTGTCTACCCCAATAACGGCCGCGCGCGGGATGTGCTGCTCAAGGCCGCCGATACGGCCATGTACAGCGCCAAGGCGCAGGGGTGCAACCACTACCGTTTCTATACCGAGGATCTCGCGGCGCGCGCCGCTGAACGCTTGGCCATCGAACAAGGGCTGCGGCGCGCGATCGAGACCGGGGGCCTCGTGCTCTACTACCAGCCGCAGGTGGCATTGAGCGATGGCGCACTCACCGGGGTCGAGGCGCTGGTGCGCTGGCGGCATCCCCAGGAGGGGATCATCCCCCCGGGGCGCTTCATCGCGATCGCCGAGGAGAGCGGGATCATCGAGCCGCTCGGCCGCTGGGTGCTATTCAAGGCCTGCGCGCAGGCTGCGGAACGGCTGCGCGCTGGAGGGCCGCCGTTCCAGCTCTCCGTCAACGTCTCTGCCCGGCAGCTCGCCCGCGACCATTTCGAGAACACCGTGCGCGAGGCGCTTGCCGAGAGCGGACTCCCGGCCTCCCTGCTCGAGCTCGAGATCACCGAGAGCACCTTGCAGGTCATCGAGCACAGCCGGCAACTCCTCGACACGCTCAAGGCCCTGGGGGTCACGATCGCGATCGATGATTTCGGGACGGGCTACTCCTCGCTCAGCGTCATCAAACACCTGCCCATCGACCGGCTCAAGATCGACCAGTCCTTCGTGCGCGACATCAACGGCGATGCCGGCGATGTGGCGATCGTCGAGTCCATCATCAGCTTGAGCCGTACGCTAGGGTTGCGCGTCATTGCCGAAGGGGTGGAGACCGGGGCCCAGCTTGCGGTCCTGCGCCGCCTGCGCTGCGAGGAGGGCCAGGGCTATCTTTTCAGCCGGCCCCTGCCCTTGCCTGAGCTGCAACAACTCTTGAGCGGGGAACGGCCGTGGGCGCAGCTTCCCTGGAACTGAGGCGGGTGTCGGGGAGCCATACGGATCGAAGGACAGGCAATTCAACGCGATTTCGCAACGGGTAATACTGCGGTGACGCCGCGGCCCGCCTTGCCGAACAGCGATTTCGCAGGCCGTTCACAGACGGGAACCTCTCGGATTGGTCGTGTACAGCGGATCTCGAAGAAAAGCGTAATGGTCGGTGATATTATCCCGGACGATGTAAAGCAGTTCATCCTTGAGCGCATCGACACCATTGCCCAATTGGAGGCACTGCTTCTTCTGCGTGGTAGTCAGCACATGGATTGGACCACCGATGCGGTCGCCAAAAGGCTTTACATCGGTGAGCAAGAAGCGAGCGTGATGTTGCAACGCCTGTGCGCCGACGGTTTTCTAATCGCTAAGCCGGAAAAATCGCTCCTCTACCGGTATCACGTCAGATCTCCTGAGCTCGAACAAACGGTGGACCGGGTGGCCGCGCTTTATTCCAGGTACCTTATACCAGTGACCAATCTCATTCACGCGAAGCCTCGGACCAGGGTTCAAGAATTCGCCGACGCCTTTAAACTAAAATCAGATAAGGATTAGAGCAATGGCGGGTTTAATCTACGGACTGTGTGCAATGACAGCGCTCTTATGCACCTGGCTGTTGCTGCAAGCCTATCGTCGCGGCCGCTACCGATTGTTACTCTGGAGCGGCCTCTGCTTTGCCGGGTTAACCGTAAACAATGTACTGGTTGTTATCGATAACGCGTTGGGGCCCGTCGCGGACCTATCTACCTGGCGGTTAGTCGTCGGGCTCCTCGCGATGCTGGTGTTGCTGTATGGCCTCATCTGGGACTCGGAGTGAGATGCTGCCATGAATTCCGTGATATTGGGCGCGATTGCGATGGCTTCGATGGTCGCCGCACTGTTCTTCCTGCGCTTCTGGCGGGATACGCGAGATCGTTTTTTCCTCTTATTCGCCACCGCTTTCGCCATAGAGGGACTCAACCGAGCCCTATTAGGACTGACCGCGGTGTCACAGGAGCACGAGCCCTTCTTTTATCTGGTACGGCTTTTCGCGTTCGGGCTCATCCTGGTGGCTATCGTAGACAAGAATCGCAAAGGGTAAGAGGCTCAACGGCCCTTGGTCAACCAGCGGGAGGGTGGCGCGCCGTGCGCGATAAGGTATAACCCGTAGCGTGAAAAAAACCTATGTGTCCGCCGCCCGCCCCATCCCGGCGGGTTTTTTACGTCATCCTGCCCATCTTCTAGCATTGGGGTTTGGCACAGGATGTGCCCCCATAGCACCGGGTACAGCCGGAACGGTTTTTGGGGTTCTGGTATACCTGGCGTTGCAAGCCGTCCCGGTGCTGTGGTATTTAATGGTGACGGTGGTTCTGTTCGGTGCCGGCGTGCTCGTATGCCACCGCGCGGCCGAGGCCCTGGGGTCGCACGACCATCCCGCGATTGTTTGGGACGAAGTGGTCGGTTACCTGGTGGCCATGACGGCGGCGCCGGACGGTTGGGCTTGGGTGCTGCTTGGGTTCGTGCTGTTTAGAGCCTTCGATATCTTCAAACCCTGGCCGATTCGAACCATCGATGCGCGTGTTTCGGGAGGAATGGGGATCATGCTTGACGATGCCGCCGCGGGGCTTTACGCCTTTTTAATCATGCAGGTGACCGGATATTTGACGCACTAAGCCGGCGCATCTGCTTTATACGAGAACTAGATCCTATGGCGCATTACCATCTCAGCTCGGTTTCTTTTATTGCGATTATGGCGGCGCTGTTTTTCGCACCCCAAGCGCACGCCGATGTCTACAAATACGTCGATAAATACGGCCGCGTCTACCTCACCGACCGGCCAAACCATTCCGGCTATAAACGCATTGTCCGGACCTTGAAGGGTTGGACGCTGCCCTCGGGCAGGGGATATGCCAATAGCGGGAAGAATCGTAGCCTCTATGGCCCGGCCATCGCCCAGGCGGCACTCAGGTATAAGCTTCCTCACGCCTTGTTGCATGCCGTGATTAAGGCCGAATCGGCTTACAATCCAATAGCGGTCTCGCGCGCCGGCGCGGTGGGGCTCATGCAGCTCATGCCCGGTACCGCGCTACGCTACGGCGTCATCAACCGTAAAGATCCCATCGCGAACTTGAGCGGCGGGTCGCGTTACCTGCGCGATCTCATGGGCATGTTCAAAAATAACCTGGTGCTCGCGCTCGCGGCCTATAACGCGGGTGAAAATGCCGTGATCCGCTATGGCCGCAAGATCCCGCCCTATCCAGAAACCCAAACCTACGTGCGGCGCGTGCTGCAATACTATAAGCAATACCAGCTTTCGATGAGCGGCTGAGGGGGCATACCGTCATGGGAGAACGACGCCGGAGCGATCAGCGATCCGTTGAGCGAGCTCAAAAAAGTCGGTGTAGGCGCCTGGCTATGCGCACCGATCGCACCATCAGCCGGCTTGAGGAAGAACACTGGCTTGCGGGCCTCCATCGCCATCGGCATCAAGCTCCGGTAATGCTTGAGCATCGCCAGACAGCATGGATCCGTGGCGGCAATCATCGCGGCACCTGACGATTCATTGAGCACCGACTCCCGGTACTCGGCTGGAAACCGGTCGATCCAACGCTGGTAAGCCTTGGGCGGCCGGTTTTCGCGCATGCCATGTTGCATCACCACGTAGCCCAATGGCTCAATCTGCCCCGAGGGCAGTTCCATCGCCGGATCGGGGTTCTTGTCGGACAGCTCCTTCCAACTCGCGCGCCAGGCGCGAAGCGAGGGCCCAAGGTTGCGTAGCCCCTGCAAGGAGAACAGGTCGGGACCGAGTGGGATCACCACGTGTTGGCTTGCGATTAATGCGGCACGATTGATTGCGCCGAGGTTGGGCCCGACGTCGATTAGCACCCAGCTTGCTTCCAAGTCCGACGCCGCTTGACGCATAGAAGGCCGTCATCGTACGGAATGACGATTCGTCCTTATTGTGGCAGCGGGGCCAAGCGTCGGAAAGTTTGTCCTCGAACGTCGATAGTGCCAGATCCCCGACGACGAGCCCGAGACAAGCGTTGATTTGCTCCACATACGGCGTTTGAACGTCACCGAGGCCACGGATGATGGGTCGCAGCGCACCGAATATGGTTTTGGGGTGCTCCCCATCAGGCCATAGAAGTTCAAGCTCGTCTTCCGTCAGAAACATGCTGGTCAGGTTGGCTTGCGGATCAAGATCCACCGCCAACACAGTCTCGCCCCGGTCGGCGATCATGCATGCCAGATGATAGACCAACGTGGTTTTGCCCACGCCGCCTTTGTTGTTAAAGAACGCGATGGTCTTCATGCGCGCCTCCGAATCGTCGCGAGCACGTACCCGGCATCGAACTGGAACTCCGCCGGCGGGCGAGCTCTTCATCCTCTAGCTGCATCGATGGTGATCCGATCGCCATCCTGAATGAGCGCGATCGGTCCGCCTTCCTGAGCCTCGGGGACCACGTTCTACTCCTTCTCAAACCCCTGGTGGGTAAACTGCAGCGTCCGGCTATTCTCGGTGACGGTTCGGACCACTTGATCGGACGCACCGTCCGGGATCTGCGCTTCGATCTCGAGCGTCACCTGGACGCTCGCGCCGATGATCCCGGAAATATGGGCGATCACCTCCTCGGCGATCCGGCTCGCATCGCGCCCTACGCGCGTAGGGTCCAGTACGACGGTACCGTGGTAGCGCGTGGGTCTGGGTGGTTCGCGGGGGGCATCGGGAGAATGTGGCGGCTTGTCTGGCTTCGGCGGAACGCGCTCGCTATCGCCGGTAGTTGGGCCCACTGGCTGCTCCGTATCCATCTGCCTTCTTGCAATCTCGGGCCGGACCAGTAGCCCCGGTCCATCGCTGTCGGGGACGGACACCAACTGCCCGGCGCGCAGCCCTCGGTAGCGGCCGGCCGACTCATCGTGGCTTTCCGCATACGCAAAGGAGTCGCGCTCCCAGGTGAGCAGCGCCAGCCCGTCTCGAATCGCACCCAGCAGCACGCCTGGCTCCTTGAGCCGAGGCAGGTAGAGATAGCGTGCGAAGTCCTCAGTGAGCTGCTTGATCGTCACGTGATCCCCGCGCCACAGCGGTACCCGATCGAGCTCCATCTTGAGCCGCGTACCCGCGAGCACCGTCACCAGTAGCTCATCGTTACGCAGCTTCTTGCTCGCGCGCCCTGCGAGCGCGTCTTGGCCGGAGAGGCGGAAGCTTTGCCACTCGACGGCGGCTTGCGGGGAGGACTGCACCGGCACTAGTGGCCTGTAACATGTGATATAGTAGTATAATCGCGGTCATGAAAACCGCGATAAAGTTGATAGAAACCGAACGTGTGGAATTGACCAAGCGAGCCATAAGCCGGACGGGCCGTGCGGAGGATGCGCGCCGCGCACGGTTGATTTTGTTGCTTGAGCAAGGCCACACATGGGCTGAGATTCGAGGCAAGCTCGCATGCAATGATGGGTTCATCAATTGCTGGAGCAAACGTTTTAGTGAGGAACGGCTTGCCGGTTTGTACAGTCGGCACGGGGGACAGTCGGCGAACAAACTCGATGTGCGAGGCGAGGCGAAGCTCTTGGCCTGGACCACCAAGAAGAAACCGCCCGATGGCTCCACGCATTGGAGCACCCGCAAGCTTGCGCGCGCGCTTGGGCTTTCTCATATGATGGTAGCGCGGGTATGGGCTAAGCATGGGTTGAAACCCCATCGGGTGGAGCGCTATATGGCTTCTAACGACCCGGACTTTGAGGCTAAGGCGGCTGACATCATTGGGTTGTATCTGAACCCCCCGCAACACGCCGCAGTCTTCTGCGTGGACGAGAAGACCGCCATCCAAGCCTTGGACCGTAAAGACCCGCTGCTGCCGCTCTCCCCGGGACGCGCCGAGCGGCACGGCTTTGAGTATTACCGGCACGGCACCTTGAGTCTGTACGCCGCCTTCAACACCAAGACCGGAGGGATTCTGGGTAAGACCGCCGATCGTCATACCTCCGCCGAGTTTGTCGCGTTCTTGACCGACATCGTGGTGAGCCAACCCCAGAACAAGGAGATCCATGTCATCGCGGATAACCTCTCGGCTCACAAGACCAAGCGGGTAGAAGAGTTCCTTGACCAGCATCCGAACGTGCGTCTTCATTTCATCCCCACTTACTCCTCTTGGCTAAACCAAGTGGAGCTGTGGTTCGCCAAGATCGAGCGCGATGTCATCGCCCGCGGGATCTTCACCTCGGTCAATGATCTTAAAAGAAAACTCATGCGCTACATCCGTCACTACAACAAGAAACCTAAAACCGTGAAGTGGAAATACTTTGATCCCTCACGCCACATCACTATTAAAG
>JBIMKD010000050.1:0-5023 GCA_043673815.1 Chromatiales bacterium | reverse complement strand
TCGCGCCCGCCAAGCCGGAACTGGAACACCTCTCCATGCGCCCGCCAGGCCTGCTCCAGCAGGCTCAGCGGATCACGCTGGAAGGCCAGGGCGTGGCCCAGCACGGGCAGTCCGCCGCGCACTCGCGGGATCGGCCTGGGAGGAAGCGTGTCGGTGACGACGGGATAGACTTGGGGCTCCATGAGCTAATAGACGAAGGGTAGCATGCGGAAGCGAGCCCTGTGCGTGTATTGGGACCAGAGCACCCCGTATTTCGCGTAGCAGCGGCGCTCGTCGCGTCGGGCGCGGTGGATCAAGAGTGCGATGAGCCAGGCGGGAAGCAAATAGGGTAGGACCGAGTCGAAGCCGGTGGTGAGCGCGAAGGCCAGGTAGACGCAAATCTCGCCTGAATAATTGAGGTGCCGCCCGATGCCCCAAAAGCCCGAGACCAGCAATCGGCCGCCAAGGGCCTCGGCGGGCCGCCCCCAAATACGGGTGCCGGCGTCGGCTTTGAAACGGTGTTTCTGCTCATTGGCGCCGCGGAAAAGCCAGAAGCCGAAGAGGAACAGCGCCGTGAGGGCCACCGCGGCAGAGGCCGGCAGGGGATCGAGCCGGTGGACGAGAAACCAGCCCGGCAGGGAATAGAAGAAGGGGACGAGCACGTAATCACCCCAGATCAGCATCCCACCGAAACGCTCGGCGACGATGTCCCAGGTATAGAGCATGCCGTGTTCGAATTGAAAGTAGTTGCCGATGTAGATAAGGGTGAAGATCTGATAGAGGAGCATCGCACCGGACAGCGTCCCGTAAATCTCGTACTGCGCGACGGCGAACGAAGCATTGAGCAACGCGAGCCCGATTAGCGACGGACGATAGCTGAAGAGCTTGAGATCGACGCCGGCGAGCCGCGGGTTCAACTCGACGCCGAGGAACAACCCGCGCAAGGTCTCCGCCAGACGATTTTGACCCTTCTGCGCGGACGGCGGCTTGCGGCGGAGGAATACGATTCCTGTGAGCACGAATGCAAACATATTGGCCGCGAGAAAAATCGGCAGAAACTGGTGGTAGAGTACGGACAGGGACCACCAGCCGAGTAGCTGCCCGAGCGCCGCCGCCAGAGCACTCAGGAGGAAGACCCGTAGTCCATTGAGGCGGTAGGTGAGTCGCCCGCCCGAGGGTAGCGGCGCGCCCTTTGCTTCCGGGCCCGGAAGCAGCCGCGAGCCGACGAACAAGAGAATCACGAAGGCCGCGACTCCGCCGAGCGCCGCCAAGCTGATGCCAGTCGTCAGGCTGCTCATCTACGCGCTGGTCCTCTACGGAGCTCGCTGCATGGCTGGCGTTGCGCGGACACTCGCTTGCGGCGCTAGGCGGTCGAGATGGGCCTGCCATTTTCGGATGGTGACCTCCTGGAAGGCTCGGACGGCCGGGTTCAGCTCCGCGATCGGCGCGTCCCAGTGCTCTTCGTAGCCTTCCTGCTCAGCCTCGACCGCCCCGCGATCCTGGTCCAATAGCGGTGCAATCAGCAGGCGGTTAGCGAGCCTCAGTACAAAATCCATGGCCGCGCGCGGGATGCGGACCGCCGTCCACGGGATCTTGAGCGACTCGAAATAGAACAGGAAAAAAGTCCGCGTCGTGCGCTCGTCGATGGGGAGGACAAACAGCCAGTGCTTGATCTTGTCATCTGTGTTGGACCACTGGTAAGGATACTGGTAGCAGAGCCGCATGTGGTTGGTGTTGATCCGGTCGCGGTCGACGAACAATCCGGAGATCCGGCCCCGTCCCACGCGGGTGTCGTAGGCGACGTGAACGCTGTCACCGGCGGTTTCACAGCGGACCAGCCGCGCATCGTCGAACGGGCGGTACTTGCGGTGTAAGTGTGCATGGGTGAAATCGCTGACGTTATCGATGATCAGGGAATGATGCGCGCGCCAGATGAAACTGAGCGGCCGGCAGGGCCATCGATCCGGTCCATCGAGCTCCGGGATTTCCGGGATCGGCCGTTCCGCGGCCAGGGCCGGATCGCCCGGAAATAGCCACACGAGCCCATAGCGCACGCGCACGGGGAAGCTCGCGATGCGAAACTCCGGCATGCGCCGCCCGAATAGATCGTGGGGAATGCGGACCACGCGCCCCTCCCCGTCGTATGTCCAGCCGTGATAGAGGCACACCAGTTGGCAGTCATCGACTCCGCCCAGCGACAGCTTCAACTGGCGATGCGCACAGCGGTTCTCGATCGCCCGCACGCGTCCGTCCCGGCCTTTGAAGAGAGCGATGGAACGCTTCCAGAACACCACCTCGGTTACCTGGCCGGGCAGGATGCGCTCATCGATCTCCACCGCATACCAGTAATTCGGATCCAGACCGGCCGCACGGACTTTTTGGCGCGCATTGCGGGCCTCCGCGAAGCCAGGCGGGGAAGGGTTGGCTGGAAGGCGCTGTCCGTTGATTGTCGCAGCCTCAGGTCTAGGGCTAGGCCATGCGGTGGGCCACCACTGGTTCGCTACCCGCCGGGCCGCTTGGCGCCCGCGCCGCGGCATGATGAATAGCGCCCCGCGCATAATGAAAAGCGTATGCTTCCTCCACCGCGGTGCGGATGCTCGTCGGCCGGTAGCCGAGCTCCGTGCGGGCCTTGGTGAGATCGGCGTGCCGGCATTTGCGCAGCAAACGGATAGCGCCCGGCGTCAAACGCTGCTGAACGCCGGGGTGAAAGCGGCTTAGGTAGGCGCTCGCCATCTCGGCGCAGGCCAGCATCAGGGGTGCCGGAAGGCGGCGGCGCGGGCCCGCCACACCCGAGATCTCCGTGAACAGATCGAGGAGCTCGTCGAGCATCAGGAACTCCGTGCTAAAAATATACTTATGTCCCGTCTGGCCTTTGTCCATGCAGAGCAGGTGAGCTTCTACGATATCGCGTGCCGCCACGAATTCGAAGCCGCCACGGAGGTAAGCGCGGAGGTTCCCGTTGACAAAGTCGCACAGGGTCCGGCCCAGGCGCGAAGGCCGGAAATCATTGCCGCCGATGATGGCGCAACACGTAGCCACCACGACATCGAGGCCGTCGATGACGGCTTTCAGGCATTCGTGCTCGACCAGGACCTTGGAGCGCTCGTAAGGCATGCTACGCTCGAAGGGATAGAACTGCATGGTTTCATTGCTCGGCGCGGAGGGTGCGTCGAGATCGTACCCGACGGCGCTAAAGGAACCGGTGACAACGACCCGTTCTACGCGTGCCTCGCGCGCCGCGCGCAACAGATGCTGCGTCCCGATCACGTTGCATTCATAGATCTCCCTCTGGTGCCGGGCATCCCCCTCGATGGTCGAGAGCTTGGCCGCGCAGTGATAGATCCGTCCGCACCCGACAACGGCGGCACCGATGGCGGGAAAGTCCCGCAGGTCTCCGAAAACGCGCTCGACCGCCAAGCCTTCTACGGCGGCTCGATCGCTACCCTCGCGGAGAAGAACACGGACCGGATACCCCTCGCTCAGCAGCCGGCGCACCAGATTGGCGCCGAGGTGGCCCGAAGCGCCTGTCACCAGCACCGGTCTGCCGCGCTTGGAGGGATTCGCGTTGGCAGTCGCATGCCGGACGCCGGCGCGCGCGGACATCAATTCGATTCTCCCCGATCGCGGTTAACACCGGACATCCGACGGGTTCGGCTGCGTAGAATGATCGGGGTACGCATCGTTTCAAGAGCCGTGGTTATCATTCTCTCTTGTTGTTTGCGCGCGTGGCTCGACAGTCGCACGGCGTGATTTTTCCCCTGCCCGACGATTGTCTTACCTTATCGCAACCCTGGGCTGAGCGCACTAATGGATGTGTAATGCTGGTTTTTAACACGTACCGCCGTGCGGGATCAATAGAGACTATGCGCTTGAGCTTCGCCGCGCAAGTCCATGATCCGAACAGGGCTCGCGTTGTTAAGACCGGAAAAGGTCAGAGTTCAGTGATACGGTGTCGACCGAACAGGATGGCTTGGGGCAAGGTTGTTGCTCGCATCGAAGGCGGAGGCTAGCGGATCGCCGCGTTGGTTCAAGACGGCGCTGACGCAACACGCAGGTGGGGGCGAAGTGCAGGGAGGGGGGAAGGGGGAACGGGAGTCTTCCCGACGCCCGGCCCCTTCCGTGGTTGCACCGCGCCCCCGCGCTGCTTCGAGCAATAAAAATGCCAGTGTATAAGCTAATAATTACGCGACGTTTTTCCTTTGATTGCGCCAGTCTTAATCGCGAAAAGTGTCGTGGAATGGAGATATCTCGCGAGCGGATAAACACTGTGGCGCTCCCTAGGGGAATCGAACCCCTGTTTTCGCCGTGAGAGGGCGACGTCCTAGGCCGCTAGACGAAGGGAGCAGTTTGAGAGAAGAGCAGTTACAGCATCGGCACCGCGCGCGGTGTATTATACGCACCGTCTATACCTTTGAAACGGTGGCCATCCCGGCCGAGGTGACAATCCCGTGCTTGACGTAGCGATGCAAACCAAGGTCGCGAAGATCCCGTTAACCCCGCGGATCATACCGCGATCTGGGCATATCATCTCGCGGGCCAATATCGATGAGCGCGCGCTCAAGGTCCTTTACCGCTTGAATAATGCCGGCTTTCAGGCCTTCCTCGTGGGCGGCAGTGTGCGCGATTTACTCCTCGGCCGCGAGCCGAAGGATTTCGATGTAGCAACCGACGCGCTTCCGGAACAGGTGCGGGAGCTATTTCGTAATTGTCGCTTGATCGGTCGCCGTTTTCGCTTGGCGCATGTGCATTTCGGCAGGGACATCATTGAAGTGGCGACCTTTCGGGGCGCCGACGCGGCGGAAGAAGATGGCCGTGTCCTTACCGAGGACGGACGGATCTTGCGCGACAACGTCTACGGCAATATTGATAACGACGCCTGGCGGCGTGATTTCACGGTGAATGCCCTGTACTACAACATCGAGGATTTCTCGGTCGTTGACTACGTGGGCGGGATGGACGACATCAAAGCGGGACAGATCCGGGTCGTCGGCAACACGCAGCAGCGTTTCCGCGAGGATCCGGTAAGAATGTTGCGGGCCGTGCG
>JBIMKD010000049.1:0-5549 GCA_043673815.1 Chromatiales bacterium | reverse complement strand
TCGACGACCGAATCCCGTGTTGGCATAATGAGGTCTTCACCGACTGCGGAAGCGAGTATCACCGAGGAGCCCGGTGCGGTAGTTCCGCACGCCGGGATCTGTGCCGGGGCGGTCGGGTAACCGGCCGCTCTACGGCGGAGGTGGCGAACAGCAACTGACACTGGATGCGGAGTGACCGATGATGACAAGTGCAAGCGATGACTCGCAGGCACACAGCTATCCAGATGAAGGTGCCTCCCTGTTGACGGACGTACCACCTCCCACCTATGACATGGTCCTCGACTGGATGAAAGCCGCCCCAGGCCGAGCGGTCAGCTTCGATATTTGGGCAAGAGGAAACTATCTCCGCCGCGTTATCCGCGGTCGTGAACGAAGAGATCCTCATCTAATCGTCCCTGTTCGCTACGTCGATGAGATGCGGTGGGCGTACCGTCGGCTTGCTCTGATGGGGCTACCGGTGGACTTTCTCTTCGTCGGGGGTGTTACCAAGACCCAAAAGGTGCTTCATCTGTATCCAGCCGACGGAGTCGTGAACGAGGGCGGTTGGGGGTATATCGGCGCCTTGGGAAGCATTGCTAAGATCAGGGGGCGGCGGTGGTTTCCTGTTATAGGATACGCGCGTCTCATGCCCGAACCTGTGCTTGACTGGATAACTGACGAAGCAAGCGAGGCGTTTCGCAGGGGCAACGTCTTTGTTGCGCCGGGAGAACTTGTCGGTATTGATCCAACGCTACCCGAGGTCGGCTCACAAGTGCTCGCTGACGTGACGATGGGATCACGGCTAGAGTCCTCAGTGAAGGCTGCGACTGTGTTGATGGAACTGGAGCTGCCTTACCTTGAAGGAATGCGGCCGTCTGAGTTCGAGTTGTTCCTGAAGGAGCACGAGGAAGAACTTTTCTGCTTTAGAACTGCACTCCGAAAGCTTGTGGGTGGTACCGCTAGCATTGACATTGAGGGTACGGTCGAAGAACTTCAGAATGAAGTGGCGGAGCTTTCTCGCTCTGCTAAGTATCAGGCGCTTCGTAGGGATGTTTCGCAGCTTGGTGGCACACTGACTACGTTCGTCGCGGCATTGGGTGCGACGGCAGCCGCAAACCCTGAGACTCTAGCTGCGGTAACTGGAGTAGCGGTTGCCGCCGGTGCCACGGCCACTCTCGTTGACCTGTGGAAACAGCGAACGGAACATGCCGCGAAACTAGCAGAGAATCCGTTCTGCCTTTTGTGGCAGCTCGGCGTCACCAAACCGTCGCATTTGAAAAGGCTCCCGCTGAATATATCTTTTCGCAAGATGCAACGAAGGGTAACGGTCAAGGACACAGGGCTGTTTGATTGTCACTGGCTGTGCCCTCCAACTCCGGGTCTGAGGTTTGGTGCTGCGAGAAAACATCAATGAAGCCTCCTCTCAGCAGCTCGTCACCTAACAATTCGCTCAACCGGACGCCGGAAAGATCCGCGCCCTTTCTTTGCCATAGTGGCGGCGCCGGTTAGCTCTATCGTTCGGCGGCAAGAATATTGCAATACGTTCCATGAGGAGGGCACAGATGTTCCGGTTTACCGAAAACTTGAGTTTAGTCATTTTGTCCGCCCGGCTTCGTGTCCTTGTGCTTTTGAGCGTCTTGGTGGCCGGGCTTGTGCTGGTTACAGGCGGATGCGCTACGGCGTCGGCTCGGCTCTACCAGTGGCGCGCGCCTCAAGGCTTCACCGCTCAACAAGTCTTTGATGCGAGCCTCAGGGCCGGAACGAGTCTCGGAATGCAAAGCTCGGCCGCCGATCGACAGTCCGGGGTGTTGTCGTTCAATGGCCCACGTGGCGTCGGGCAACGCTCTCTGAGCGTTACCGTGCGGCCTGATGGCGCCGTCATTGTCGTAGACGCGATAGGCCGTTACCATGCGAAGCATCCGTTCGTCGTCCTAGCCACTATGGAGGGCTCTGACGACGAGGACACTGTGAAGGCATTTCATGCCGCATTGTTCCGCAACCTAGGAGTCACGGATACGACCGAGACAAATGTAACAGTCAAGGCCGCCCAGTGATCCCAAGACATCTCCTGGAAGGTCGGAAGCACCAGCACTCGGGAAGAGGGACTTGCGGACTCGCCGAACAACTTGTTCCACCGGACCGCTCACTCGCAATGCTCATTCACCCCCGGTGAACGCGAAGGTCCGGGCCCACGACCCAGCCCTTCCAGAGCGTTGGAGTGATTGACAACACCTGCATGCGTTGTTATCTTCTCCAACATGAAAGCCGTTGCACTGATACGCCGTCGTGTCGTGCTCGCCGAGGACGCATTCGCCGAAGTGGCGATATGGCGCGTATCGCAGCCGGTGTCGCCCTCCAAGCATGGCTTCAAGTACCGATTCGCCTATGTGGTGGCCAACCAGTGCGTGCTGCGCTACGACAACGAACGCGGCAAGGGCGATCACCGGCACGTCGGCACGGTGGAAGCGCCTTACGTCTTTTCTACGCCGGATCACCTGATGGCTGACTTCAACGCCGACATTGCGAGGTGGAATCATGAACACGGTCGTTCTTGAGGTGCGTTCTCTGGCCGAGACCCTGGCCGATGCAGCGAGGGCGATGAAGACGGGCCGCGCCGAGCGCGAGGCGCGCATCAGCTTTGCGACGCCCGAGTTGTTGTGGCAGGTGCTCACGGCCAAGCGATGGGAGTTGCTCAAGGTTCTGTCTGGCGCGGGCCCGGTGTCGATCCGCGAGGTGGCGCGGCGCGTGGGGCGCGATGTGAAGGCCGTGCATAGAGATGTGACAGCGCTGCTAAATGCCGGTGTGCTCAGTCGCACCGCTGATGGTAGCGTCGAATTCCCGTTCCAGGTAGTGAAGGTCGAGTTCGTCCTGCAGGCAGCGTAGCATCATCGATGCTCCATTTGCCGAACAAGGCGCTCCACCGGACGCGGCAAAAAGCGCCGCGCCGGTGAGCTTGGTCGTTATGCATGACTGAATTCAAGACGCTGTTGCTTTTCCTTGCCACTGCGGTCGCGGAGATCGTCGGCTGCTATCTGCCGTATCTGTGGCTGCGGAAAGATAGGTCGGCCTGGTTACTCATCCCCGGCGGCCTCAGCCTGGCGCTGTTCGCGTGGCTGCTGTCGCTTCACCCTACCGCTGCAGGTCGCGTATACGCCGCATACGGTGGCGTTTACATTGGCGTGGCCATTCTGTGGTTGTGGCTCGTAGACTCTGTCCGGCCCACAGCGTGGGATCTTGTCGGCTCGGCCGTCGCACTCATTGGCATGGCCATCATCATGTTTGGGCCACGTCATGCATAACCAGCGCTTCCAGCGGACGGTCCTCGCGCTGCGCGCTCGGCCCGCCGCTGAAGCGCGGCGTTAGCCGTCACCCGAGGTGACCCATATGACTTCTTCAAAGGACAGCGCTCCGACCTCTGGTAGCCGGCCCGGTTGGCAACTCCGAACGGAAACGGGGCTAACGGTCGCTCGACTTTCCAAGCGCGACGTGCTTGATGGACTTCGTCAGGGTTGGATTTCCTTGGACGATGTTATTCGGCAGGGTGAAGAACAGTGGAAGCCGATCCGAGATTCACTCGGACGTACGGAATTCGAGTTTCAGGTCCATTTGGACACCGGGACAGCCTACGCGAAGCAGTTCGGCAAGGTTACGGCCAGGGTTGCGGTCTGGACCTGGGTCGCGTTGTTTGTATCGCCCGCATTGCTCCATGCAGTCCGCCTATACTCAAATCACTCAATTATTGTCGGGTACGCTGAGGAGATAAATCGGGAGATACCAATTCTCATTGTTTTGATCGTGGCCGGTCTAGCTCCGCTTGTTTGGATGTTGCTGCTGGCATTTTTGCGTGTTTTTATACTTGTCGGGTGCGCAAATCTGTTGGTTTTCATAGGCCTTTCTTTCCTATTCGCGCCAGCTTGGGTAGGTCCATCAAGTTGGCTGCTATTAGTACTCTTTATCCATAAGTTGATGTCGTATGCTTTCCTTGCTGCCTTTGCGTTCGGTATGTGGAAGGGCTTTTGGATCGAAGTGGGAGCTGACTTAGGTCGTCGTGTTGGGATTGCCCGAGCTCGTCAATACGCGTTGCCAGTGATTCGCGCTCCAATTCCAGAGCACCTCAAGCACCAGGCTACAGTGGAGCCCGAGCCACCATAACGGCCAGCCCGACATTCGCAGGTTTGGGAGATCATGAAAATAGCCGACTTCAGGTCTTGTGGACGAGGGTGACCGGCTAACAATGCGCTGCACCGAACGGGCTAAAAAGCGGCCCGCCGGTGAGCTGTATCGTTAGGAGTTCTATGAGTAAGCTGGAATCGAACTATACTGGAGTCCTTGTCGGGGCACTTATTGCGCTGGTCTCGACCTTTTTATCCCAGGAGTGGACGAGTTATAAAGAAAAGAAGAACCTTGAATATGCATTTAAAGGAGAGATTTCGGCCTTGCTGACCATCGTAAAAAAGAAAGGGCTATTAAATGGCGTAAGCAATGCAATTGACAAGACCAAAAAGTCAGGGAACGCTAGTTTCCCAACTTTTACAGTAGCAGGAAACTACTTCGCCATTTACAACGACAATCCAGCTAAATTGGGAAAAATAACCGCGTTGTTAGCTCAAGATGTAGCTACTTTCTATACCCATGCGTATTCAATAGTTGAGACATTAAATTGGATGGCACAAGCTGACGCTTCAAAAACATCACAAGAGAAGGCTTTAAGCATGCTATACCATTTACACGACGTTATACAAAGCACAAGTAACTTGGGAGAGAAACTAGTCGGACCATCAGGGCTTGGCTCCTAACTTATCACTCCACCGGACGCGCGAAAAGCGGCGCGCCGGTGAGCTTTAGCGTTAGGCGCCCGAGCACAGTCCTCGCCTTCTTCGAGGTCCTAAGACCGCCGTGAACTCCACCTCCGCGTCTGCTACCCTCCATCGCGTATGTCGGTCATTCTTGACATAGACCTCGATTACTTCGGACTCTTCCCGGACCCCCTGCCTGAACTGCGCCGCATCCTCGACTGGGCGCAGCGACCTGTTGACTTCATCGTGCCCCACCATCACGAAGCATTCAGACGGTGGAAGAAGCTCGTGGCAGCCGGTACTATCGGCCCTCCGCATCTCCTCCTTCATGTCGACGAACACCATGACATGATGAGCGAAATACCACCTCCCAACCTCGGTAGCTTCCTCTACTTCGCCATGCGGCACTGGCCACAATGCAAGGTCGTCTGGATAACCGTAGATCCCATCGACCACCCTTCACAGTGGCTCTCCGACGATGCTTGGGATGCGGTGTCTTCGAGGTTTCGTCGCACCAACGGCTTCAGGCCACATTGGCGCAGACCCGACCTCGTGTCCGTCTCCACGAGCCCAGGCTTCGTTGACCCCGCACTCACCGAGAGTCTACTGACGACGATCGTAGAATCACGGGCGCCTAACCAGTAAGGATTGAGACGACCATGGATGGTCGTTTCAATCCAATGTTCAAGAAGCCCGGTGTTGGGTGGGTTCTTTAGTAAGGGGATTGCTTCGGTGAAGGGTGGGTGAGGTGGTGGCTATGGGCATCGGGAGCCG
>JBIMKD010000048.1:0-19039 GCA_043673815.1 Chromatiales bacterium | reverse complement strand
GCGATGTCATCGCCCGCGGGATCTTCACCTCGGTCAATGATCTTAAAAGAAAACTCATGCGCTACATCCGTCACTACAACAAGAAACCTAAAACCGTGAAGTGGAAATACTTTGATCCCTCACGCCACATCACTATTAAAGTACCTGTTACAGGCCACTAGTGGATAGTTCTTCTTGGCTAGCCACTGACCACTGACCACTATTCACTGCCGCCGCTTTGGCGGCGGCCCGGCCTTCGCGCGAATCGGCCAGCAGGTAATACGGATAACGCGCGCCCATGATGCGGGCACGGGCCAAAGCCAGCGCTACGCGCGAGGTGTCAATCGTGATCCAGCGACGGCCCCATTGTTCAGCGACTGTAGCGGTCGTACCGGAACCGCAGGTAGGGTCGAGGACGAGGTCGCCTGGATCGGTGGTCATAAGTAAGCAACGCTGCACAACCGGCTCAGCAGTCTGCACGACGTAGGTCTTGTCCGAGGCAGAGAACGTGTCGGTCCAGACGTCGGTTATTACCTCGCTAGGCGCATCATCAAAAAAATAGCGCCAGCGCAGGCTGGTTGTCAGCGGCTCAAGGCGATCCGTACAATGGAGCCTTGTCATCCCAACCTTTGTCGTCTTGCAGCTCTTGCCTCTCGGATGAGAAAAGATCCGACCGTTCACTGAGAATTCATACATGCACGACGGCGTATAGCCAGATGATCCTAGGTTCTGCGCCGTGAAATATCGAATCCCCTGTTGGGACTCGAGCTGGGTGGCTTCTTGCCTAGACACGACCGCACTATCTGGAAGAATGGCGGAGCCAAACTCGGGATGCTCTTGCAGGACCTTTGACGTTCGAGCTTGGCGGAATTTCATCCTGTCAGCAGATTTGCAGTACCAGAGGAGGAAATCCGTGGTTCGAGCAAGATCCGAAACCGATAGAGGACTCTTGACGCGAAAAGTGATCTGAGCGACGAAGTTGGAATCGCCAAATACCTCGTCAAGCAACGTTCGAACTCGGTGAACATTCTCATCCCCGATCTGCACGAAGATCGACCCCGAATCGGTCAGTAAATCGCGGGCGACCGTAAGTCGGTCGCGCAGGTAAGTCAGGTAGCTGTGAATCCCATCGCGCCACGTGTCGCGAAACGCCTTGACCTGCTCCGGCTCGCGGGTGATGTGATCGGTCTTGCCGTCCTTGACGTCCCGGCTGGTGGTACTCCACTGGAAGTTGCTGTTGAATTTGATGCCGTAGGGCGGGTCGAGGTAGATGCATTGCACCTTGCCGCGCAGCCCCTCGCGCTCGGCGAGGCTGGCCATTACCTGGAGGGAGTCACCGAGAATCATGCGGTTCGACCAATTCTGCTCGTGCTGGTAGAACTCGGTTTTGTCCACGCCTTGAGGGATGCCATTGAAGTCGCTAAAAAGGTCGATCTGCGAGCCGACTTCTTGCGCGCGCTGCTCGCGAGTCTGCTTGAGCAGGTCGTCGATGAGCACCTTGGGGTGGACCTTTTCCTGGATGTAGAGCGGCGGTGCGTGGACGACGAGATCACTCCAGTCCCGCTCGTCCTTGCCGCGCCAGACGAGCTGCGGATCGAGATCGCGGTTGCGACGCTCGTAGGCCACCCGGACGGGATTTTGCTCATGCTTCTGCATCACCGATTGATATTCCGCCGTGGGAATATTCTTGCGCTTCTCGTCGTCGTGCGTGAGGGTTTCGACGGTGAGTTTGGACCGAGGATTACGTGCCATGGCGGTCGCTCGTTTTATAGAAACGGATTTTCGATGGTCAAGCGATCGAACTGCTGGCCATGCTGGAGGTCCTCGCTGTAGAGCCGGGTACACCCTGCTTCGAGCGCCGCAGCGACGATCAGGGCGTCGTAGAAACCGTAGCGGTAACGCGTGTGAATATCGAGGCTGCGCTGGTAGAGCGCAACGCTGGCCGGTACTCGAAACAAAGGCGTCAATACCGTGTCTAGATACGCCCCGGCGCCAGCGCCGTCGAGGGGGATCTCGGCCTTACGCAGCACGGTGTTCAGACATTCCTGCACCACCTGAAAGCTGATGCAGGCATTACCGGTGGCAACCCCCGCGCGAATAATGCGTTCCGCAATCGCGAACTTCCGATCGTCGAGCGCTTCGAGCTGGTAAATAAACAGGTTGGTGTCGAGAAAGAATTCAGCGCTCATTCATTTCGTCCCGCGTCAGCTTGCGTCCAATGCGGACTTTGCCACGCAGCTCGGCAATGAGATCATCGTAGCGCTGCATGTGCTCTGTGCGGCGCGCGTACTCCGCCAGCCAGCGGCGGAATTCTTCGTTCAGAGTGGTGCGCTCGACCCGCGCGCGTTCACGGGCGGCCTCGATCAGCCCTTCGTCCGCGCTCAAGGTGATGTTCTTCATGGCTTAAGACTCAATGATTCGTGTACACAGCCATAGTGTACACGATGGCCGTGGCAGCTGCGCTTACGCGTCCACGTAGAAGCGCCATTCACGCTCGCCCCGCTCTGCGTCAGACATGGATGGCCTCCCGCTCAATATGGGAGCGCAACGTCGGACGCAGCGCCTTTTTCGTCACCAGATCCACAGGTCGGCCCAGCAGGTCTTCCAGATAAAACTGCACACTGAAATAACGCTTTGATGTCGCCGGGCCATCGAAGGTGATCAGGATGTCAATGTCGCTGGTCGCGCCGGCGACATCGCGCGCGGCGGAACCGAACAGAGCCAAAGCGGTCACTCCAAACTCGCGGGCCAAGTACGGTTTGTGGGCTTGGAGGAGTTTCAATGTTTCGATTCTGTTCATGTTGGATCCGAACCCAGCGAATTCAGAGGTGGCTGCCAATGCTTGCGGCCTGTCTCTGGGAACCGGTAACCGTCGATCAAGTCCTGACTGGCCGAGGCGAGCATTTTTATTTTCATGAAAGCTTGTTTCGGATATTCCTCTTGGCGGCGTCCCAATCTCCGAATTCATCGTCCCCGCGCTTATGCATCGCGTCCCGTTCCGCTAACACTTCTTCATGTCAGGACGGGGAAGACACGCCGCCCGTCTTCCGGCATAAATCGTCCCAAAGCGATTCCATCGCCTGAATCTTCTCTTCCACCGACATTTTGTCCAACGGTATCGTATTCGCCATGATGCCTCCCGATACGTATCGCTGCCATTTTGATTGATTAGAGGCACTTCCAATAATTCCCTCTCCCCCAGGGAGAGGGCTAGCTAGGGTGAGGGGTGTAAGTATATGATTTTTAACCCCTCATCCTAACCTTCTCCCGGAGGGAGAAGGGACTCTTCGCAATTCTTTGAAGTCCCCTAGATTACTCCGGGCCGAGCCGACCGGTATACGTTTCGAGCATTTTACTGAACTCGGCTTCGACTTTCGCTTCGAAGTCGGCCTCGATCTGATACACCTCGGTAAATTCGCCAAAAGCCCAGCGGCCATGTGTCCCGAGATGATTGACGCCAGGCGCCCAGTAAGTCTCCATGGTGGCTTTCTTTTCCTTGGCGTCCTCGCGCCGGTAACCCTTGATCTCGACGATGAGGTGCAGAAGATCCTTGTCGCCGTGCCCGTCGTCGACTAGCACAATAAAGTCCGGGATGTACTTGCGGGTTTCGGAACCGTAACGATAGGGTACCTCAAGACCGAGGTTGTGGTTCTTGACGTAGGCTCGGACGCGCGGGTGCGCCTCCGCCACCCGGCAGAACTCGGCTTCCCACTCGCTGTCGAGCACCACCCAGTTGATGTGGCACCGGCGGGCGTCGGTCTCCCATCGGTAGGTCTTCGAGGTGTTGAAACGGACATGCGCGGTGGAGCCGGTAGGGTTATAGGGATCGAGCACGGCCTTGATCGGTCGCTCACCGACGAACGCGCGGGTGATGCCGGCAGTAATGCGGTTACACGACATGTCGGCTAGCTCCTGGTACATGAGGAGCGCGGGATAGGTTGCGCCTTTACAGACCAAGTAACCATCCAGCCATTGCCGGGTGATGCGCTTCAACTGACCGAAGAGGTGGAGCTTGGGCGCTTCGCTGGGGTCGCGCCATTTGGTGTAAAGCAGTCGCTGGGTGAGATGGAACAGCAGCGTGGAGGGCCGCAGGTCTCCCAGGTGCTCCAGACTGAGATCGACCGACTCGCCGATGATCCCGGCGTTCTTGGTGATGGACGGGCCCACCAGATCGGGGGTCAGCTCCAGGACGGAGTCGTCGTTGAACTCGGCGCTCAGCCGTTCTTCGGGCAGTTCGACACGATAGCCTTCGACACGCGGGAAGCGGATTTCGAGCGCATCGCGATCGGGTCGCATAGCTTTGACTTGGATGGTCTCCCGCGGCGGCTGTGGCGGCGCGACCACCGGCTTGGCGGTGAAATCGAAGGGGATCCCCAACGCGTCGGCATATTCCACATTGAAGAGACCGTCTTCGTTTTGGTCGTAAGACTGGCGGCGGAGCGCCCGTCCGATGACCTGCTCGCACAAGAGCTGGGTACCGAAGGCGCGGACGCCGAGCACATGGGTGACGGTATTGGCATCCCAGCCCTCGGTGAGCATGGAGACGGAAACGACGCAGCGGATCGATCCACCCAATTGGCCGTGCTTACCGACGGTATTCATCACTTCGCGGAGCAATGTCACGTCATCGAGCTCTTTCCCCTTTTGCAGTTCACCGGCGAGTTGGCCGCCGCGTTCGAGGATCTCGCGGCGGAAGCGCTCGATCTCATCGGCGGCCATGGCGCGGAAATTGTCATCAAGCCCTTCACCGGATTCGAGCTGCTCGCTGTCGATGAGCAATGTGTTCGGCCGCGGGAGCGGGTTGCCGTGCTCGTCGAAGTTGCGGAAAAGCGCGAGGCGGCCGTTTTCCAGGGTGCTAGAGCCGTCGTCGTTCTGCCGGTGAAAGCCGGAGATGAAGTCGTATTCCAGCTTGGAGGTGGAGGTGTTGTTGCAGACCACGATAAAGCAGGGCGGTACGCGGATCCCGGCGTCTGCCCACAGTTTGTAGGTCTCCTCGTAATGGCCGTAAAGCGCCTGAAGGGCAGTTTGCAGACGCGTCGGCAGGGCGAGTGGATCGAGCACTTCCGCCTTCCCGCGACCTTTCTTGGGCATGTCCTTGCGGATGTTCTCCCAGAGGTTACGGACCATGGGGATCTCATCGCCGGGGATATTCTGTGCGACGGGGACGCGCGGCAATTTCACGATGCCGCACTCGATGGCGTCCATCAGCGAGAAGTCGCTCATCGTCCACGGGAAGAGCGTGCCTTCCGCATAGCCTGAGCCGCGCAGAAAGAATGGGGTCGCGGACAAGTCGATCACGCGCACCACGCCGAGTTTGCGATTGACGGCCTCCAGGCCGGAGATCCAGAGTCGGGCGGCTTCGTTGTTCTTCTCGGCCTCCTTCTTGTCATCGCCTTTCAGATCTTCCTCGTCATCGGCATTCGGCTTCTCCCGGTAGCAATGGTGGGCTTCGTCGTTGAGAACGAAAAGGTTTTTCAAGCCCATCAGGTCGGGCATCGTCCGCTGGAGCATCTGGCCCTCGGTTTCGAGGGTGTTCAGCTCTTCGCCTCGCCCTCGGAGCAGCGAGCGTCCGCCCTTGGAGAGATCGATGCGCTCACGGCGCTTGAAAGCGTGATAGTTGGTGATCACGATCTTGGCACGGTTCACGTCGTTCAGCAGGTCGCCGGGAACCAGTTCACGGCTCTGGTAGTAGCTGTCCGGGTCATTCGGTTGCAGGACCCGCAGACGATCCTTGATCGTGAGACCCGGTGCAACGACAAGAAAGCCGCGCGTGAAGCGTGTGCTCTGCGGTCGCCGCACCGCGTTGATGGTTTGCCAGGCGATGAGCATCGCCATGACGGTGGTCTTGCCGGCACCGGTGGCCAACTTCAGCGCGAAGCGCTTAAGCTCCGGGTTGGCGTCGTTGTTGGCATTGGCCAGGTGTTCAAGAAAACCCTCGCCCACCTTGCCCGCCTGGGGTGCGACTTCAGTGAGCCAGATGGCAGTCTCCACCGCCTCGACCTGACAAAAGAATGGACGGATGCTGCTGTATGTATGGTGCCGCCAGTGCTGAGGCAGTCGCGCTGTCTCTGGGGTTACTCGCCAGTCGTTGGGATTCGGCAAGCGCCGCCAATGATCCACCTGCTGGCGAACCGAATTAATGATGGCCGTGTGGTCGTATTGCTGTTTCGCCGTGGAGATTCCTTTGCCTTCGTCGAACAACAGTGATCCCTGTTCAGAGGAACCTTTGCGTTTCTTAGGCTTCGGAATCGGCGTGATGAACTCGGCGCGGCGGCGGCGCTCGACGACTCTTTGAGTGGGCTGTCCCTGATCATCAAGCTCCCAGTGACGAGACGGGTACTCGTAAGGAGAATTTAGGATAGGTCTTTCGAAAAACTGATTATCCATCTCGTGCCTATTTCCTAAGGGGCTCGCTTACTAGGCGAGCTGAGGTTGCCGTTGCCTGCGGGCAGCGTCCGGTTAGACCTGCGCCTTGGCCGCTGGGGCGCCGAATCAGGGCGTTTCGTAACGCCCAAGCATTCGCGGGATCGGGAGCGGTGGCGAACTGGACTTCTTTCCCTTGGAGTGTCGCGATCGGCTCTCCGTCGAGATAGAGGATCCGATAAGAGGTCAACGCAGGCACGCGCTCGCCGGGTGTGATGATCCCAGCGAGGTTCAAGGGGTCCGCGCCGCTCACGGCGGTGAGGCAGCCCGTCTTTTCCTCGCGCCGCGTCTCGCGTAGCAGCCCCACGGCTTCGGGGAGGGCGTACTGCTCGCCGCTCATCGCTGCCACGAACCGCCCCCCGCGGATCTCGCCCCGTGCTTCCAAGCGCCGATAAACCCGAACCAGATCGCGCCACGGAGGTAAGCTCGGCTCGCGCAGGGTCAAGTGCCGGAAGACGACCCCATAGCGGCGGAGCAAAATCCAGGCGCATGCCTCCAGAGCGCCCGTAGGATCCTGCGCGAGCAAGGGATCCGGCGCAGGCGCTGTCCGCAAGCGCTTCTGCACCAGGACCCAGCGTCCCGCGGCGTGGTCGCGCATCCACCCCCGCCGTCGGGATCGCCGATAGCGGCCGCTGGCGGGGGCGAGCAACAAACGCAAGCCGGCGAAGCTATCGCAGCTCACGATCCCCTTCACAACCAGCTCGGCGAGTGCCTGTTCCACCTGGGTCTTCAGGTAACCGAGCTCGGCGATCAAATCCTCGGTGAATAAGGCTCCCTGCCGGCGTAACGACTCGGCAACCGCCCCCGCGAGCGGGCCGAGCTCGATGCTGCCGGAGTCGGCCACCTCCGCCGGCCACTCGCGTTGGCGAGCCAAAAACGTGATCGGCGTGGAACGTAGGGGCCCCGCGGCGTTCCCGGCGGGCGGTGCGGCTGCGCGCCGGCGCCAAGCCATTCGTCCCGACAAGCACAGGCGATCGATCCATGCGGGATCGTAATCGCGGAGACGCGCGGGGAGGAGTTCTTCTTCCCAGCTCGCCGCGGCTGCCTCGAAGCCCTCGAGCCGTTCCAATACGGCCGGGAGGGCAGGCTCGCCGCTCAAGCGCGTCGCGGGATCCACATGCTGCCAGCGGAACAGAAAACGCAAAAAATCCGCCGCCGCGACGGGTTCGATCTCTTGGCGGAGCCGCTGCACGGTATAGCGGTGGATACGCGCGAGCAAGCGTCGTTCGCACCATTCCTCGCGATCCTGCCCGGTGAAGTCGCCGCGCAAGACATAGCCCTGGGATTCGAGAGTCAGCAGCGCGGTCCGTAGGGATGGCTCCGCAAGCCCAAACTCGAAGGCAAGCGCGGCCGGTGTCGTGGGTCCGAGGACTTCGAGCCGGCTGCGCAGCAATTCGACCAAGGCCTCCTCCGCGGTCCAAGCCTTCGACGCATACTCCGCCGGTACACACAGCGGCGGAGTGGCGGCGGCGCCGGGATGGCATGCCAAAAGCTCGGGTAAGCGCTCAACAGTGACCCACGCCCGCCATTCTCCGAGGCATAACACCGTTGCGCGCCTTTCCAACTTAAGTTGTTCCAGCAACACGCCCCAGTCTCCCGCGTTCGCCGTCTCGCCAACGGCGCCACGGCGGCCCTCGAGTTCGGTGAAAAATCCCGCCGAGGTCAGCGCCTCGTGCAACTCGTCGGCCGTCGATGCGTCGGGCCAGGCCTCGGCGCGTACGCGCTCGATGGCGCCGGGATCCAAGCGCCCAAGCCGCTCGGCAGACTCGATATCCAGCCAGCGGCGGCTGAGGATGGCTTGAGTGCGCCGTTCCTCTAAGGGGGCATCATCGAGAAAGGCATAGGGCCGCGCATTGAGGATCTCTTGGGCGAGCGGCGAGGGTTCGGTGAGATCGCGCGCGAGCAAGCGTATCTGTCCGGCTTCGATGGTTTTCAAGAGCGCTTCCAGCCCGTCGATGTCCATGGCGTCGGTAAGGCAATCGTAGAGCGTTTGGCGCACCAAGGGGTGGTCCGGGATCTCGCGCCGTCCGGACAGGTGCTCAAGACAGGCCACTTGATCGGGGAACACGACCGCCAGGAGATCCTCCGCGCGCATGCGGTGCAAGCGTGGCGGGACCTTGCGTCCGCCCTGGGCGCGCGGGACGGCAAGCGAGATCGAAGCGTTCCAGCGCCAGCGCAGGGTGAACATCGGCGCATCGAGCAATGCCTGGGTCAAGACCTCGCGGACGCTCGCCGCATTGAGATAACTCCAAACGTCGGGGAGGGGAAAACTATGGGTCTCACCGAGCGACAACACCACGGCGTCTTCCGTGGCCGCGGCTTGAAGCTCGAAGTTGAACGTGGCGCAGAAGCGTTTGCGTAGCGCCAGACCGAAGGCGCGATTGAGGCGCGATCCGAAGGCGGAGTGTAGGACCAACTGCATGCCGCCCGACTCATCGAAGAAGCGTTCCAGTACCAGCGTCTCCTGGGTCGGGAGCACGCCGAGCGCGGCGCGCGCGCTGGCTAGGTATTCAGCGAGCTGCAAGGCGGCGGGCTCCGTGAGTCCGCAGTGCAGGCGCAGCCAGCGGACGGCCTCCTCGATACCGCTCTCGACGAGCATCTCGTCGAGCAAGGCGCGAAGGCGGGATACGGCCTGTGATAAGGTGGCGGTCCGCCCGGGCGCCTCGCCCAGCCAGAAGGGAATGGTGGGCGGTTGGCCGCGGGCATCCTCCACCCGGACGATGCCGGTCTCAACGCGCAGGATCCGCCACGAGGTGTTGCCGAGCTGGAAGATATCGCCGGCCAGGCTTTCGATGGCGAAGTCCTCGTTGACCGTCCCGACGAAGGTGCCCGCCGGTTCTTGGCGCACTTCGTAGTCGGCGTTGTCGGGGATGGCTCCCCCGCAGGTCACGGCGACGAGGCGGCTACCGCGCCTAGCCCGCAACCGCCGCTGCACCGTGTCGCGATGGAGATAGGCGCCGCGCCGGCCCCGGCGCGTCGTAAAGCCCTCGGACAGCATGCGGACAAGCCGCTGGAATTCAGTTCGGACGAGAGCGCGGTAGGGGTAGGTGCGCACAACGAGATCGTAGAGCTCATCTTCATCCCAGTCTTCGTTGGCGACCATGGCCACGATCTGCTGCGCAGCCACATCGAGCGGCCCCGGCGGCACCCTAGCCTGATCGAGATCGCCGCAGCGGACGGCTTCGAGCAGCGCCGCGCACTCCACCAGATCGTCGCGGCTCACTGGAAACAGCCGGCCCTTCGGGAGCGCCGAGAGCGCATGACCGGAGCGTCCGACGCGCTGGAGGAGCCCCGCGATTGACCGCGGGCTGCTGAGCTGGCACACGAGATCTACCTCGCCCACGTCGATCCCGAGCTCGAGCGAAGCGGTCGCGACGAGTGCGCGCAGTGCCCCGGCCTTGAGCCGCTGCTCCGCGTCGAGCCTCTGCTCCCGCGCCATGCTGCCGTGATGGGCGGTAACTGCGCCCGTGCCGAGGCGTTCGCTCAGATGGCGCGCCGCTCGCTCGGCCATGCGCCGGGTGTTGACGAATACCAAGGTCGTGCGGTGCTCGGTGATGAGTGCCGCGAGGCGCGCATAGACTTCCTCCCAGACCTCGTTTGACATCACCGCGCTGAGCGGTGACGATGGGACCTCGATCGCGAGATCCCACGCCCGCTCATGACCCATGTCGATGATCGTGCATGGGCGATTCGCGCCCGGATCGCAACCCGCCAGAAAGCGCGCGACCTCGTCGATGGGCCGCTGTGTCGCGGACAGGCCGATACGCGTTAACGGTGCGCCGGCAAGCATGTCCAGCCGGGCGAGGCTGAGCGCCAGATGAGCCCCGCGCTTATTACTAAACAGGGCGTGGATCTCATCGATGATAACCGTACGAGCGGAGCGAAGCATCTCTCGGCCACCGACGCTCGTGAGTAGGATATAAAGCGATTCGGGAGTCGTCACCAGGATGTGGGGCGGGTGCTTACGCATCGCCACACGGTCGCGGCCCGGCGTATCGCCCGTGCGAACGAAAGCACGGATGGTTGGCTCGACGCCGTAACGCTCGCGCAACAGCGATTGAATCCCTTGCAGCGGGCCTTGAAGATTCCGCTCGACGTCGTTGCTGAGCGCTTTCAGCGGCGACACGTACACGATTTCCGTCCGATTACCGAGTTGCCCGTTTTCAGCTTTACGCACGAGCACATCGATCGCCGCGAGAAACGCCGCTAGTGTCTTGCCCGAGCCTGTCGGGGCCGCGATCAGGGTATGGTGATTTTCAACAATAGCGGGCCAAGCGCGTCCTTGGCAGGGCGTCGGCTCGCGGAACCGGCCCTGAAACCAGTCGCGAACGGCCGGATGAAATTGGTCCAGGCTCATCGCTGCATCGATTAGAAAGCTTCCGGGAACAAGCGACCGCTACCGTCTAGATCCCCAGTGTCGCGATATTGCAGCGGTGGGATACCTTCGTTCAATGGGCTGCCGTCGACGACTCGACCCAGTACGATCTCATGATCGCCGGCGGCGCACCGGCTCGCAACCAGGCACTCGAAATACGCCAGGCATTCCGCCAAGACGGGCGCGCCGGTGCGTTTTTGTGAGCAATCGAACCCAGCCAGCTTGTTCTCGCATCGTGGTTGACCGAAATGGGCGGCGAGCGTCATCTGGTCTTGGCGCAGCACGTTGACGGTGAACGCTCCGCTCGCGATCAAGAGGGGATACGACGCGTTCCGCGGGTTTATGCTAAGGGCGAGCAGGAGTGGATCAAAGGACGCCTGCATCACCCAGGCGGCGGTGAAGGCATTGCACTCGCTGCCGTGGGCGACGCCGACGACATAGACCCCGTGGGTAAGCTGACGAAAGAGTTGTGCGATCGCGGACATGGGTTTTTTGACCTATGCTTGATCGTACCCCTGGCGCGGGAACCGGTCGAGTAGGTTCTCACGGCGGCTCGCCACCCGGCGCGGTGATCATCGCGTTCGAAGAAGCGGAGAATGCGCTCGTCGCCTACCGCCACGCAGTCACGATGTGGATCCACGCTAAAAGCGCAAGTGGCTCTGCATTGCAAACATTCTCCTTTACTGGAAAAAGGACGCTAATGCGCCGTCATGGGCAAGCATCTTGCACGACAAGGAGCGTATCGGAGAGTGACTCCGGCGCCTCAGTCAACCCATAAGGCCGTTCCTATGACACAAGAAACATCAGTGACGTATGCAAAACAGAATGCCATCGACCTCAGCCCGGCGGCATCCAAGTGGCTCACCTGCCTGGATGAGAAAGTCCGTCCGAAGCACTTACCCGAACAGTATCCGCGCATCGTCAATCGCATGGTGGAACTTTGGCAACACCCGGAGTTGATGCGCACCTACTTCGAGGAAATCATGGTCGACACGCGCGGCAATCGCGCGGGTTTTCCGGGCGAGGTTGTGGTCGAGCTCGGATCGCTCAAACATCACTACAACCGGGTGCTTTTCCCGCTCAAAATCGATGTGTGGGAAAAGATCTGGTCGAAAATGGACTAAGACACCTCATCTACGGGTCGCACAAAGAAAACGGCAGCCCATTCTTGCGATCCGCTAGAGCGCATGGTTCGACGCACTGGAGCTCAACCGAGAATGCGCTCGCGTCAAAGGTCTGGTACTCGCCCCTTGCGCAAAGGGCCAGCTTGGTGCCGTAGCGGGCTCTTGGGCGACTCCCGGCAGGCCGGAAGCGACTATTCGACGATCTCCTTCTTGGGACTCTGGACAAACGCAACAACCTCGCGCTGTTCGGCCTCGGGCACCTGGAACTTCGCCAGTGTCGCGGCAGCGTGACCGAGGAACACGCTCCAGTCGCTTTCGCTGATGCGCATGCCTCTATGGCAAAGCGCCATGTTCCTGCCGCGGTAATACATCGGTCCGCCCGCGCTCGCGCAGAGGAAGTCGATCAGGAGCTGCTTCTCACGCTTGACGCCGTCCTCTCCGCGATGCGCCCAGAAGCGGCCGAGCTGCGGATCGGCCTGGAGCCGTGGCAGCAGGTCATTCGCCACTGCCGTGATCGCGTCGTAACCACCAAGGCGCTCGTAAAGGGTCTTCTTCTCGTCGCTCATCCTCTTCTCCTCCAATGTTCTAAAGGTCTCGGCCCCGAGGCGCAGCGCTTGCTCCGCACGCCCCTCGAAAGAACGTTGGTCCCGTGGGCGCCTGACTCCTCCTCAGTCGTCGAACATGAAATGGACGGCCGATCCCTCGTGTTACAGCAGGGCAGCCCACCGAAGAAGTGTAGCACACGTCGTATCAATCACTTATCAGCGGCATCGCACCGCTCTTGCCGCTGGATATGCAGTGGGGCGATGGGGGGCCCTATCAAGGTATAATATTGCATGTGAGCCGCGCGTCTTCCTCGGAAAACCCCTTCACTGGGTCGGATCATCAAAGAAAGATTTGCTGGCCTTCCCGGAAGAAGTTATTGATGACATTGGATACGCGCTCGGGGTGGTGCAACTTGGTGGAACGCCGCTCTCGGCGAAGTCATGGAAAGTCGAGGGGCCGAGCGTGTTGGAGATTGTGAAGGGTTTTCGAGGCGACGCGTATCGCGTGGTCTATACCGTGCGGTTTAAGGAAGCGGTATATGTACTGCACTGCTTTCAGAAGAAATCGCCTTCCGGTATCAGCACGGCGACGAGCGATACGAGGTTGATTCATGAACGATTAAAGGCGGCGCAAGTGGATTACGAGGAACGTTATGGCAAAAAAGCGTGATGTGGTTGAAGCGGGGAGCGGAAATGTGTTTGAAGAATTGGGCTTTGCCGATGCCGGCGAACGCAGGCTCAAGGTGCAGCTTGCGATGCGGGTAAACGAGCTCATCGAAGATTGCGGCATGACACAGGTGAAGGCGGCCAAGCTTTTTGTCATTCCGCAGCCGCACGTCTCTGAGTTGGCGAACTACAAGCTCAGCCGGTTCTCCTCAGAGCGGCTTATGCATTTCATTACTCTCCTCGATCGTGATGTGGAGATCGTGATTCGGCCCAAGGCCGCCGATCATCCCCAAGGTATGGTGTTAGTATCGGTCGCGCCGTAGCGTGTGAAGCGCGGATTAGCGAAGCGTAATCTTATCAGTGCGTGCCTCGGAGCAGGCCCGCGACGCTTAAGTCCTCATCGACCTCCGGCCAGTGAATACCCTCACCGTCTGCCAGGATCTCGTAGTTCTCCAACTGCCGTCTCGATGCACTCGCGAGTCTAGGAAACCAGACGAGCGGCACTGAGACAGTACGGCCATCAACCAGCGCAACGACCATGTCGCTATCGGTGAAACTAACCTGCTGCGCCAATGGGTGGACTTCAATCGCCTGCGTGCTCATTCCAAGCCTCCAGAAAATTGTCCCGATGATCTTCGACTATCCTTTGGATCGCCCGTAACTCGTGCGAAGCGAAGCGGATAGAACTCGCCAACGTCACGGGATTCACCCAATACTTTGCGAAGAAGCGCTCCCTCTGCACATGTACGTGCGGCGGCTCGCCTCTCTCATTGCTGTAAAAGTAAAACCTGTACGGCCCGCTTCTCAGTATCGTTGGCATCGCCTTATCGGTTCCTGAGTCGCATGACGCCCGAATTAACCCGCGCCGAGCGAGAAGCCAACGCGGGGAGGATAAATCAACGATGAAAGAATTGCTATCGAGGCGTCGCGGCGAGGTAAGTGCGCCATGGTTAACTCCCTCTCCCTTCGGGAGAGGGTGGGGGTGAGGGGGCCCGGGCGCTGCGCGAGGCGGAGCGGTGCTTGTGGAGTCGATTGCGCGGTCGACGACTCGAGGGCATCAAGTTTCGATGTCAACAGATCCTTGGACCCTACGTCGTGGATTTCCTCTGCGTGGAGCCCAAAGTTGTCATCGAGGGGAGCAGGTCTCGAACGACTTGCAGAGAACTGAATATCTCAAGGTATTGGGGTATCGCATGCTTCGATTTTGGAATCATGAAGTGCTTGGAGATCCTGACGCCGTGTTGGAGAGTATTCGCGCCGCCTTGGTGGAGATCCCCTCACCCCCGCCCTCTCCCGGTGGGAGAGGGCGTTAACGGAATACCCATAGATTCTGCCGAGGAGCCTTATTTTAGGTAGCGGATAGCGTATCATGTTTCAAGTAGTTTTTGCTCTGACACCGAACTACCAGGACACCCTCCGTTCCTAATTCGCTTATGGGAGAGCACATCGCCGAAAAACTAGCACAGTTATTGGACTGTGTGTTACGACAGTCCTCCGTGCCGATAGCGTCCCCCAACTCGGCAAGCCTGGATGCGAGCGGGCAAGCGCAACTGCTTTATGAACGCTGGATGTGTAAACCGGAGTGGTCGCTGCGGGCGGAAGGCATTCCGCTCCTCATTGGCATCGCGCCCGATGCGTGGAAAACGCTGCGCGCTTCCGGCGCATGCGGCACACTGGAGCACAAGCTGTGGGCATCCGTGAGAGATGTGGTCATTACCGAAGGCAAACCGCGAGTAATCAACCCTGAGTCCCGAGAAGAGGATTGGCGTTGTGCGCCGATCGATCTCTATCAGTGGGCGCGTGCCTCGGAGATCCCGGTCCCGGAACCTTTCGAGGCGCTCATGCAGTTCATCCAGCGCGTGGTTCAACGGCCTGCGGCGTCGTCACCAGACGCCCTCTGCCGGGAACCTAATCCATCTGCGAGAAACGATGCGCCCAGGACGCGGGAAAAAGTGCTCGGCGCGGCGCTGAATGTGCTCGCGAAATGTCCGGACCGGTGTTACGACCAACATGGTCTGGTGAGTGGCGAGAAGATCACTCGGTTGATCGCGGCGCAATCCATGCGCTGGTTCGATACCGCAGCGCCCCCGATGCCTACCGGCGAGATGGCGGAGCTGATCGACAAATGGTTGGAGTAGTGGACGCTACGAATTTTAACCCCATGAACCCGAGCGATACGATAGGGACGCTCGCGATCACCGATGCGGTCGCGCGCGAATGGGACGTGCTCATCGTCGGCGCGGGGGCGGCCGGTGCGTTCGCCGCGCACGCATTGGCGCGCTGCGGGCTACGGGTGCTGCTGGTCGATAAGGCGGCTTTTCCGCGGTACAAAGTGTGCGGCGCCTGCTTGAATCCACGCGCCTTGGCGGTATTGAATGCGGCCGGCCTCGGTACCTTGGCGGGGTGTTGCGGTGCGCAACCGATCAAGGCGTTCCATGCCGCGATCCGGGGCCGGGAGCTGACGCTCGCGGTACCGGGAGGGGTCGCGCTCAGCCGCGAGGTGTTTGACGCGGCGTTGATCCAAGCAGCGATCGGCGCGGGAGCGCAGTTTCTGCCGGGCACGATCGCAGGTTTAGGATCTGGCACGAAGCCGGCCGCCGAATTGCGGCAGGGCCTTCAATGCGGCGCCGTGTCGAGCCGGCTGGTGTTATGCGCCGACGGGCTCGGTAGCCGTTTGATCCGAGCGGCGGTGAAAGATGCTCCGCGGATCGCACAGGATGCGCGCGTCGGGGGCGGGGTAATCGTCGCGCCGGCGCCGGCTTTTTATGAGTCCGGAGTGATCTTCATGGCCTGCGGCACGCGCGGCTACGTCGGGTTGGTGCGCGTGGAGGACGGACGGCTGAATGTGGCGGCGGCCTTCGATCGGGGGTTCGTCCGCACGCTGGGCGGGGCGGGAGCTGCGGCCGCGGCGATTCTGAATGAGGTGGGTTGGCCGCCAATTCCCACACTCGCCGAGGCAGCTTGGCGGGGAACGGCGCGTTTGACCGTGCGGCCGCCGTGTCTCGCCTCCGAGCGCGTGTTCGTCCTGGGCGACGCCGCGGGTTACGTGGAACCCTTCACCGGCGAGGGCATCGCCTGGGCGTTGGCCTCGGCGCAAGCCGTAGTCCCGTTGGCGCTCCTGGCCGTCCGACGCTGGGATCCCGCTCTGATCGCGGAGTGGGAATGCGTCTATCGCCGCGTGATCGGGCGCAGAGTCCTTTGCCACGCCGCCGCCGGGATCCTCAGGCGGCCAGGCTTAACACGGGCGGCGTTTTCCATCCTGGCGCGGATCCCCGGGTTGGCGGCGCCGCTGCTGAAGGCATTGAATCATCGGCCTGCGATGCGTATGAGTCATCCGCCGTGACGCCTCGGGCTCGCGCTTGGGCTATCATGTCCAAAAAACACAACCGCTAATGGCAATGTTCATTACTGGGCTCGGCACCGCCGTGCCTCCGCAACGCTATACGCAGGCCGAATGCTGGGAGGCGTTTAAGGTTTCCTCGTTCGCTACCCGGCTCGACCGGCGTGCCTGTGCTCTCATCGAGCAGGTATTGCTCGGCGATAACGGGATCGCAACCAGGTATTTGGCGCCGGAAAACCTGCGCGAAGTGTTCGAGATCGATGCCGACACCCTGCATCGGCGCTTCGGCGATCACGCTCCCCGGCTGGCGATCGCCGCGGCGCGCCAGGCGCTCGAGAACGCCGGCCGGCGCGCCCCCGAGATCGATGCGGTGATCGCAAGCACCTGTACAGGATACCTGTGTCCGGGCCTGACGAGTTATCTGATAGAGGGACTCGGGTTGCGGCAGAACGCCTTGGCGCTCGATCTCGTCGGTCAGGGATGCGGCGCCGCCTTGCCCAATTGGATGATGGCGGAGGCGCTGCTTTCGGCCGGCCGCTGCCGGAATGTCTTGGCCGTCTCGGCCGAAGTGTGCAGCGCGGCGATCTATCTCGACAACGATCCGGGGGTGCTGATCAGCGGTTGCTTGTTCGGTGATGGGGCGGGCGCGGCGGTGCTCTCCGATAGCGCGGCTCCAGGCCGCCGGCGCATCGAATGGAAAACGAGCGCCTCTCTTACCGATCCCGAACGGCGCGATGATCTGCGTTTTGAACAGCGCCAGGGGATGCTACGCAATATCCTGACCCGGCCCGTTCCAAAGCTAGCGGCGGCTTATGGGGAGCGGGTATTGGGGACGGTACTGGAAAGCTCCGGAATGAACAAGCAAAATATCAGTACTTGGATTTGGCACGCGGGCGGGCGCGATGTGCTCGCGGCACTAAAGGAACGATTGGAGCTACCCGAGGAGGCGATCCTCTATAGCCGGGAGGCATTGAGCGAATTCGGCAACCTGAGCAGCGCCTTCGTGTACTTCGTGCTCAGCGCCGCCCTGAAGCATTCGGCGCCCTGCGGTTGGTGGTGGATGTCCTCGTTTGGCGCTGGGTTCAGCTGTCACGGGGCCTTGTTGGAAGTGACCTAGGGGATCAATCCCGGAGACTAAATAATGACGACCTTGGAACGCTTACAAGCGTTGCTGGTTAAGCACAACCAAGTTAAACACGGTGATCTCGTGCCGGCCGCGTCGCTCGAGGCGCTCGGGCTCGACTCGATGGACACCATCGATCTGCTGTTCAATATCGAAGACGAATTCAACATCACCGTGCCGCGTGACCAGGCGCCTCTGAAGACGCTCCAGGACGTTGTCGATTACATCGATCGCTTGGTTTCAGAGCAGCGCGCTCAGTCCGCCTTAGAGGAACGCAGTCCTTGAAAAGGGTGGCCATTACCGGGCTGGGGGTGATCTCACCGCTCGGGAATGACCCGCACGAGCTCTTCAAAAACCTCCTCGCCGGGAAGTCCGGCATCGGGAGGCTGCGAACGCCGTTCGCCGAAAAGCTGTCGATCCGCATCGGCGCGCAGGTTGATTTTGACGGCGCGCTCTGTTTCCCTCCTGGCCGCTTGAAAATTCTGGATCGCGTCAGTCAGCTCGCCCTGAGCGCGGCGGCACGGGCCGTGACCGATGCGGGGCTCAGCTCCCAAGGCGGTGAGGAGCCCCGGTGCGGCGTGTATTTGGGCACGGGCATGGGCGGCGCGGAAACGACCGATGCGGGGTATGCGATTTTGTATCGCGAGGGATCGGAGCGTTTGCCGCCCTTCACGGTGGTGATGACGATGAACAATGCCCCCGCCTCGTGGATCGCTCTCGAACACGGGTTGACGGGTCCCTGTCTCACGTATTCGACCGCTTGCTCCTCGTCCGCCGTGGCGGTGGGGGAAGCCTATCGCCAGATCGCGCTCGGACGCATCGACGCGGCGCTCGCGGGCGGCGCCGAGGCGCCCCTGACCTATGGCACCATGAGGGCCTGGGAAGCCCTGCGCACGCTCGCCTTAGAGGACCCGGAGAATACCGCGGCGTCTTGCAAGCCGTTCTCGAAGAACCGTACCGGGCTGGTGCTCGGTGAAGGCGCGGCAATCGTCGTTCTGGAGGATCTGGAACGGGCGCGATCCCGCGCTGTGCCGGTCCATGCCGAGCTCGTCGGCTATAGCCAGACCACCGACGTCGCGCACATCACCCGGCCCTCGCTCGCAGGGCAGGCGCACGCATTACGGTCCGCGTTGGAGGATTCCAAGATGAGACCGGAAGAAATTGATTACATCAATGCCCATGGGACGGCGACGTCGCAAAACGACGCGGTCGAGACCGCCGCGATCAAGGAGGTATTCGGCCGCCGGGGCTATCAGATCCCGATTAGCTCGACAAAATCCATGCACGGGCATCTCTTAGGCGCGGCGGGAGCCATGGAATTAATTGTCGCGGTTTTGAGCTTAAAACACCAAGCCATACCGCCGACCATCAATCTCACGCATCCAGACCCCGAATGTGACCTCGATTACGTAGCGAATAGCGCTCGAACGAACGTCGCCGTCGCCACCGTGATGTCAAATTCCT
>JBIMKD010000047.1:0-9715 GCA_043673815.1 Chromatiales bacterium | reverse complement strand
TGACATGGAGTCCTTGATCCATCACTTCAAGCTCTTTACCGAAGGCTATTGCGTCCCGGAAGGCGAGATCTATGCGGCGGTAGAGCATCCCAAAGGGGAGTTCGGGATCTACCTCATCTCCGATGGCGCCAATAAACCTTACCGCGTCAAGGTCCGGGCCTCGGGATTTGCGCACCTTGCGGGCATCGACGAGCTGGTCAAGGGCCATATGTTGGCGGACGTGGTGACGACGATCGGGACCTTGGACATCGTCTTCGGGGAGGTCGATCGGTGAGCGGGGACGGGACAGGGGTGATCTCCGCCCAGGCACGCGCGCATATCGACGCGTGGGTCGCGAAGTATCCGCAAGAGCGCAAGCAATCGGCGGTGCTGGCAGCCTTGAGCGAGGTCCAGCATGCAAACGGGGGTTATCTGACTATCGAGTTGATGGATGCCGTGGCCGCCTATCTCGGGATGGCGCGGATCGCGGTCTATGAGGTGGCGAGCTTCTATTCGATGTTCGAGACCAAACCCGTCGGCCGTCACAGTGTTTCGGTATGCACGAATATCTCTTGCATGCTGCGCGGGGCGGATGACATTGTCGCGCACATCGAGCGGCGGTGCGGGATCAAGACCGGGGAGAGCACCTCGGATGGCCGCATTTATCTCAAACAAGAAGAAGAATGTCTGGCGGCCTGCTGTGGCGGTCCCATGATGATGGTGGACCACAAGTTCTATGAACACCTGACGAACGACAAAGTCGACAAAATATTGGACGATCTCGCGTGATACCGTTCTTCAATCAGGTTTGTTACCGTACTCTCGAATTTGCACAACCGTGGAGCTTCGAGAATTATCTGCAGATCGGCGGCTACGAAGCATGGAAGCGAATCTTGCGGGAGAAGATCTCCCCGCAAGACATCATCGAAGAGGTCAAAGCCTCCGGGCTGCGCGGCCGTGGGGGCGCCGGGTTTCCCACCGGGCTCAAGTTGAGCTTTATGCCCAAGAACCCGAGCGGTCCGCATTACATCGTCTGTAACTCCGATGAGAGCGAACCGGGAACCTGCAAGGATCGCGACATCCTGCGGTACAACCCGCACGCGCTCATCGAGGGGATGGCGATCGCCGGCTACGCGATTGGGGCGAAGGTCGGTTACAACTATATGCGCGGTGAATTCATGGACGAGCCCTGCGCGCGCTTCGATCAGGCGCTCAAGGCGGCGTATGACGCGGGCTTCCTCGGCAAGAATATCCTCGCATCGGGGGTCGATTTCGATCTCTACAATCATCTCGGCGCCGGGGCCTATATTTGCGGCGAGGAGACGGCGTTGCTCGAATCACTCGAAGGCAAGAAGGGCATGCCGCGCTTTAAACCGCCGTTCCCCGCGGGGTATGGCCTCTACGGCCGGCCCACCACGATTAACAACACGGAATCCTTGGCGTCGGTGCCGAGCATCATCCTGAACGGCGGCCAATGGTTCGCCGACATCGGCAAACCCAACAACGGTGGCACCAAGTGTTTCTCCGTGAGCGGCCACGTCGAACGCCCCGGCAACTTCGAGATCCCCATGGGCACGCCATTCTCGGTGCTGCTCGATCTCGCGGGAGGCGTGTGGCGGGGACGCCGGCTCAAGGCGGTGATCCCGGGGGGATCTTCGGTACCGGTGCTGCCCGGAGAGACTATGCTGGGGCTCACGATGGACTATGACTCTATCGCAAAGGCCGGATCGATGCTGGGCTCCGGGGCAGTCATCGTGATGGACGAGACCACGTGCATGGTCAAGGTGCTGCGGCGCATTGCACGGTTTTACTACGCCGAGTCCTGCGGCCAGTGCACGCCCTGCCGGGAAGGGACGGGCTGGCTCTACCGTATGTTGACTCGCATCGTCGAAGGCAAAGGCCGGGTCGAGGATCTCGCCCGACTCGATGATGTGGCCAAGAAGATCGAAGGCCGGACCATCTGCGCGCTCGGGGATGCCGCCGCGATGCCGGTGCGAAGTTTCATCAAACATTTCCATCAAGAGTTCGAGTACTATGTCGAGCATGGCAGCAGCATGGCCGAGACCCTGCCGGGCAAAGCCGCCTAGGGAAGGATGATGAGTCCGGATCTAGTCACGATCGAAGTCGATGGCAAGTCCTTGCAAGCCCGCAAGGGGGCCATGCTGATCGAAGTGACCGATGCCGCGGACATCTATGTCCCGCGGTTTTGCTACCACAAGAAACTTACCATCGCCGCCAACTGCCGGATGTGTCTGGTCGAGGTCGAGAAAGCGCCCAAACCGCTGCCTGCCTGCGCGACACCGATCATGGACGGCATGAAGGTGTGGACGCGCTCGCCGCGCGCCCAGGAGGCCCAGATGTCGACGATGGAGTTTCTGCTCATCAATCACCCTCTCGATTGCCCGATCTGCGACCAGGGCGGGGAATGCGAGCTGCAAGATCTCGCGATGGGCTACGGCGCCGGTGTCTCGCGTTACAGCGAGCGCAAGCGCGTGGTGCAGGACAAGAACGTCGGCGCGCTTATCCAGACCGACATGACGCGCTGCATTCACTGCACACGCTGCGTGCGCTTTGGGGATGAGGTGGCCGGCCTGCGGGAGCTCGGCGCCACGGGACGCGGCGAGGAGATGCAGATCGGCACCTACATCGAGCAGGTACTGGTCTCGGAGCTGTCGGGGAACGTGATCGATCTCTGCCCAGTCGGCGCCCTGACCTCCAAGCCCTTCCGGTACACCGCGCGTGCTTGGGAGCTACGCCAACGCGACGGCATCGCCCCGCACGACTCTATCGGATCGAATCTTTATCTACACGTCTCGGACAACCGGGTGCGGCGGGTCGTGCCGCGCGAAAACGAGGCGATCAATGAGGTGTGGCTCTCCGACCGCGATCGCTATAGCTACCTCGGGCTTTACAGCCCGGATCGGTTGACGGTGCCGATGATTCGGACCGCAGGAGAGTGGCGCGAGGTCGATTGGGATGCGGCCTTGGATTTCGCCGCTAGGGGCTTGCATGCCGCGGTGGATAAGCACGGCGCCGGGCAGCTCGGAGCGTTGACCAGCGCGACCGCCACGACCGAAGAATGTTATCTCTTGCAGAAGCTTCTCCGAGGCCTCGGCAGCAATAACATCGATCACCGTTTGTTACACAGCGATTTCAAGGACCAGGATGGGGCGCCGCTCTATCCGGGCCTGGGCCAAAGGCTCGCGGAGCTCGAACGCCGCGACGCCGTGCTCCTGATCGGTTCCAATGTGCGCAAGGAGCAACCGCTGGCCAATCACCGCTTGCGTAAGGCGGCGCAGCTCGGGGCGTTTATCGCTGTAATTAATCCCGTCGATTTCGATTTCAATTACACCATCGGCGCGAAGCTGATCGTCAGGCCAGCTCGCATGGTGGCGGCGTTGGCGGGGATCGCCAAGGCTCTCGTCGGAGGCTCGAAGAGATCGGTCGATCCCAAGGTGGCTGACATGCTCGCCGGCGTCAAGGCCGATGACACCCAGCGGGCGATCGCAAGGCGCTTGCGGGCCTCCGCGGCGCCCACAGTTTTATTGGGAAACCTCGCGGCCATGCACCCATGCGCTAGTTCCTTGCGGGCGCTCGCCGCTACTGTCAGTGATCTCTGCGGAGCGACGCTCGGCTACTTGGCGGAACACGCGAATTCCTGTGGCGCCTGGATCGCCGGAGCCGTGCCCCACCGCGGTCCGTCCGGCCAGCCGATCGCACATGCGGGCTTAGACGCGCAGGCGATGTTGGACCCCGGCTTGCGCGCTTACGTGTTGTTGGGCATTGAGCCGGAGCTCGATGGTTGCCGTCCTGTCCAAGCGATGCGCGCTCTGCGGAAGGCGGAGTGCGTGGTGTCACTAAGCGCCTACCGCACGCCGCGCATCGAAGCGTATGCCCATGCAATGCTGCCGGTTGCGATCTATGCGGAAAACACCGGGATCCTGGTGAATGCGAGCGGCGAATGGCAAGCCTTCGGCGCCGCGGTGACGCCGCCCGGCGAGTCGCGCCCGGCATGGAAGGTTTTGCGGGTGCTGGGGAACCGATTGGGTCTCGCGGGCTTCGACTACGCCTCAACGGATGAGATCGCGAACGAGCTGCGTAAGGACTCTAAAGAACCGGGTGCCGGTAGCGTCGATCGAGGCGGGCACTGTCCAAGGCTCGATGGGCACGCGGCCGCGGAGCTCGATCTGATTCCCTATGTGCCCGCGTACCGCGTTGATGCGCTCGTGCGGCGTGCCGCGGCGCTGCAAGAGACACCCGATGCCGGTGATCGGCGCCTGCACATTAACCCTACGGTGGCGCGGCGCTTTGAGCTTGCCGAAGGGGCCAACGTCAGGTTGCAAAGGGGCGACGAGGCCGTCGAGTTGCCGGTGACCTTGGATGCGCGGGTGCCGGATGACTGCGTGCTCATTTACACCGCGCAGCCGGCATTCGAGGCGCTCGGCGCCGGCACGGCGCCGCTGTCATTGCAGCGGTTTTAGCGACGGATCGTCGGCGATGCTCGAAACCACAGTTGCGGCCGTTGAGGTCACGGCCGGCGCCGGATCGGTCCCCTGGATCATCGTCAAAATCGTCGCCATTATCCTACCGCTCCTGCTCGGGGTGGCGTACCTGACCTTCGCGGAGCGGAAGATCATCGGCTACATCCAGGTCCGCATCGGTCCCAATCGGGTCGGGCCCCGGGGCTGGCTCCAGCCGATCGCCGATGTCGTCAAGCTGGTACTAAAAGAGGTCATCGTCCCGACCGGGGCCGACCGGTTTTTGTATTTAGCGGCGCCGATCCTGGCCCTCGCGCCGGCCTTAGCCGCCTGGGCGGTGGTTCCAGTCGCCGCTGAGACAGTGCTCGCCGACATCAACGCCGGGCTTCTCTATATCCTGGCGCTGTCGTCGATGGGGGTGTATGGGATCATCATCGCCGGGTGGGCTTCGAACTCCAAGTACGCCTTCCTGGGCGCGATGCGTTCGGCGGCGCAAATGGTCTCCTATGAAATCGCGATGGGCTTCGCGCTGGTGGGCGTATTGATCGCGGCTGGAAGCTTGAATCTCGGCGACATCGTGCGGGCGCAGGACGGCGGCATTTTGACGTGGTTTTGGCTGCCGTTATTCCCGTTATTCGTGATTTATTTTATCTCCGGCGTCGCAGAGACCAATCGCGCGCCATTCGATATCGCCGAAGGCGAATCGGAAATCGTGGCCGGGTTCCACGTCGAGTATGCCGGAATGTCGTTCGCGCTCTTTTTCTTGGCCGAGTACACCAACATGATCTTGATCTCGGTCTTGGCGGCCATCATGTTCCTGGGCGGCTGGTTGTCGCCGTTTCAAGGGCTCCCGCTCCTGGAGGGCTTGTTTGCATGGGTGCCGGGGATGGTTTGGCTGCTCGCGAAGACATCGTTCTTTTTGTTCCTGTTCCTGTGGTTTCGCGCGACCTTTCCGCGTTACCGTTACGACCAGATCATGCGGCTCGGATGGAAGGTCTTTATTCCGATCACGATTGCGTGGCTAGTCGTCGCCGCGGTGTTAGTCATGCTCGCCGTTCCACCTTGGTTCGATTAAGATGATACCAGCGGTCAAAGACTACTTTAGAAGCCTGTTGCTGGGGGAGTTGCTCAAGGGCATGAAGCTCACGGGGCGTTACCTCTTCAGTCGCAAGGTGACGGTCCAGTACCCGGAGGAGAAGACACCGCAATCGCCGCGTTTCCGCGGCCACCACGCCTTGCGGCGCTACCCGAACGGGGAGGAGCGCTGTATCGCCTGCAAGCTGTGCGAAGCGGTGTGTCCGGCGGTGGCGATTACCATTGAATCGGAACAACGCGCCGATGGCACCCGCCGTACGACCCGTTACGACATCGATCTCACCAAGTGCATTTACTGCGGGTTCTGCGAGGAATCGTGCCCGGTGGATTCCATCGTGGAGACGCGCTTCTTCGAGTATCACGGCGAGCAGCGCGGCGATCTGATTGCCACCAAGGAAAAGCTCCTGGCGATGGGTGACCGCTTCGAGAAGGAAATCGCCGCCGATCGGGCGCAGGATGCGATGTATCGGTAACCGATCGACGTAGCGTAAGGATTTTCATGGATACGGACGAGCAGGCGGCAGACCACGAGCGGCGATCACGAGAGGTCGCGGACACCACACGCAGATTTCTGGTGGGCGTTAATACAGGCGGAATCGCGGTGACGTTTGCCGTTGCCACTGCATTAATTAGAGAAGGGATCCGCCCTAAGTGGGCGATTTTCCCGGTTTCGTTTTTTTTGGCAAGCTTGGTGCTCATAGGCATTAGCTTGCTTCTCGCCAAGCACCGCGAACTAGAGAGACGAGATGCTGCACAAGGGGGTAAGGAGTCGCCGAACGTCACTATGTTTCTTTGGCGCAGCTTCTTTTGGGATAGCTTTGCCTTAACCCTGTTCGTTCTTGGTGCCATCACAGGCTTGATGATATTGTGGGATGGCGGTCGTTTGTAACGGAGCCTTTATACGTTTTCGTAGGGATCGGGCACGTCACGCGGGCCACGATGATAGTCCGTCGGTTCGTTCAAAGTGAGGCACGATCTTCTCTCCCTCTCCCACCGGGAGGGTTGGGGTGAGGGGATCAAGGCCAATGAAAGTGTTTGATGTGATTCCCCTCATCCTAACCTTCTCCCGGAGGGAGAAGGGACTGTTAAACTTATTGGAGTTGTTTCGTACAACGTTGGTTGGGTTAGAATCCAACACGGCACTCAAGGGAGTGCCGCCTTTATCGTCGGTGAGCGGTCGGTAATCGAATCGTGGAACAAGTCGTCTTCTACTTCTTCTCCGCGCTCCTCATCGGCGCTGGGACCATGGTCATCACGGTTCGGAACCCCGTGCACGCGGCCTTGTTCCTGGTGCTCGCGTTTTTTTCCAGCGCGGGACTCTGGTTACTGCTGGAAGCCGAGTTCCTCGCGATCACCTTGGTGCTGGTCTATGTCGGGGCGGTGATGGTACTGTTCCTGTTCGTGGTGATGATGCTGGATATAAACCTCGCTCCGCTGCGCGAGGGATTCATGCGCTATTTACCGGTAGGCGGGTTGGTCGCGCTTCTGATGGTGATCGCCTTGGCCGCGGCCGTGGGACCGCGCTATTTCGGGGCTGCTACGCGCCCGCCTCCGCACCTCGCGGATTACAGTAACACCCGGGAGCTTGGGCAAGTCCTGTATACGGATTATATCTATCCCTTCGAGATCGCGGCGATGATTTTGCTGGTCGCCATCGTGGCCGCCATCGTATTGACGATGCGAGACCCCCGGCAGAGGAAGGCGCAGCGGCCGAGCGAGCAGGTGGCGGTACGGCGTGAGGATCGGGTACGTCTCGTGAAGATGCCAGCGAGCGAACGGCAACCCGCGTCCGAAGCCCCGCCAAGAACCGCGCAACGCTAAGGGATTCAACGCAGCCAATGCCAGCGCTCTCGGATTTTCTCGTCCTCGGGGCCATTCTTTTTTGTTTGAGCGTGGCGGGTATCTTTATCAATCGTAAGAACGTGATCATCTTGCTCATGTGTATCGAGCTGATGCTACTCGCGGTCAACATGAACTTCATCGCGTTTTCCCATTTCCTAGGAAATATGGCCGGGCAAGTCTTCGTTTTCTTTATTCTCACGGTGGCGGCGGCGGAGTCGGCCATCGGGCTTGCGATCCTGGTGGTGCTGTTTCGCAACCGTAACACCATCAATGTTGATGATTTAAACCGGATGAAGGGTTAGCGTATGCGGGGTGTCTATCTGGGCGTGGTCCTGGCGCCGCTCATCGGAGCGCTCATCGCCGGTGTCTTCGGCCAGAGGATCGGCCGGGTCTGGGCCCATCGTGTGACGATCGGCAGCGTTGCACTCGCTTTTTTTCTCTCGCTGCTCGGTTTCAAGGACATCGTCATCGACGGAGAGCCGGCCTTCAACCAGGCGGTCTATACCTGGTTGAGCAGCGATGGTCTCAATTTTCATGCCGGCTTTCTCATCGACAAGCTCTCGGTCACCATGATGGTGGTGGTGAGCTTCGTCTCCTGGATGATCCACATCTACACCATCGGGTACATGCACGACGATCCGGGTTACCAGCGCTTCTTCAGCTATATTTCGCTCTTTACCTTCGGCATGCTGATGTTGGTAATGGCCAATAATTTCGTACAGCTTTTCTTCGGCTGGGAAACCGTGGGCTTGGTGTCCTATCTTTTGATCGGCTTTTGGTATAAGCGCGAGTCGGCCATTCAGGCCAGTCTCAAGGCGTTTTTGGTCAATCGCGTGGGAGATCTCGGTTTCTTGCTCGGGATCGCGGCCATCTTAATGCACTTCGATTCGCTCGACTATTGGGAGGTGTTTCGGCAAGCACCTAGCCTCGCCAACGAGACGGTGCAAGTCGGCGCGCGTACCGAGTGGTCGTTGATGACCTTGATTTGCATCCTGCTTTTTATCGGCGCGATGGGAAAATCCGCGCAGGTTCCGTTGCACGTGTGGCTCCCGGACTCGATGGAAGGCCCTACCCCGATCTCGGCGCTGATTCACGCGGCTACGATGGTGACCGCCGGGATCTTCATGGTGGCGCGCATGTCGCCGCTCTTTGAACTCTCGGAGACGGCCCTGAGCGTGGTGCTCGTCATCGGGGCGATCACGGCGTTTTTCATGGGGCTTTTGGGACTGGTGCAGAACGATATCAAAAGGGTGATCGCCTATTCGACACTCTCTCAGCTCGGTTATATGACCGTCGCGCTCGGGGCTTCGGCTTATGCGGCCGCCATCTTTCATCTCATGACGCACGCCTTCTTCAAGGCGCTGCTGTTCCTGGCCGCGGGCTCGGTGATCATCGGCCTGCATCACGAGCAGGACATCCGCAAGATGGGCGGCTTGCACCGCTACATGCCGATCACTTGGATCACCTCGGTGATCGGGACGCTCGCGCTCTGCGGTTTCCCGGGGACGTCGGGATTTTTCTCGAAGGACGCGATCATTGAGGCCGTGCATTACTCGGACTTGCCGGGTGCGGGCTTCGCATATCTCGCGGTCTTGGGCGGAGTCTTCGTGACCTCTCTTTATAGCTTCCGTCTTTTATTCATGGTCTTCCACGGAGCCGAGCGGCTCGACTCGCATGCGAAGGTGCATCTGCACGAATCCCCGCTGGTTGTCACCGGCCCGCTCATCATGCTGGCCATACCTTCAGTAATGATTGGAGCCATTGCCGTCGCGCCGATGCTGTTCGGAGCTTATTTCGGGCCGGCTATTCACGTGCTGCCGGCACACGATGTGTTGGGGCGTATGGGGAGCGAGTATCATGGATTATTCGCTTTGGTGGCACACGGATTTACCGCCATGCCGTTTTTGCTTGGGCTCGCGGGGTTTGGCACGGCGTGGATGTGCTACCTGCACCGGCCCGAGCTTCCCGCGTGGATAGCGGATCGGTTTAAGCTTGTTTACCAGATCTTGGTGCGGAAATACGGATTCGATGATTTCAACGAGCTTGTTTTCGGCGGTGGGGCGCGGGGTACGGGTCGGGCGCTCTGGCAACTCGGCGATGTCCGCATCATCGACGGGTTCATCATTAACGGCTCGGCGCGTTTGGTGGGGTGGTTTTCCGGCGTCGTGAGGCAGGCGCAATCCGGATACTTGTATCACTACGCCTTTGCGATGATACTCGGCCTGCTGTCGTTATTGGGCTATTTCGTCTACGGTTGGGGAAAGTAGCCGCCCAAATGTTGAACAAAACTACTAAGTCCCTTCTCCCTCCGGGAGAAGGTG
>JBIMKD010000046.1:0-19997 GCA_043673815.1 Chromatiales bacterium | reverse complement strand
TGGCCTTGAGCCCCGATAAGCTTCTGCCCACTCGGAGTCCCCTGCCATACCCGTACCCATGCCAGCACTCCAGCGGTGCCCCCGGTGATAGTACCGCTGATCCTATAGTAGCCTCCCTCGAGGTAGGTCTTGAGACTCGCCGGGTCGATGATGCTGTAAACCAGTGGCTCCACTGTCACTACAGGGACTGTTGTAGTCTCTTCACCTGAGGTCGAAACGTCATCAACCTCGTATACATTGCCAGCCGCGGCTCTAGGGCGGCTGAATGCTTCAACCAAATTGTCCAATTTCTTTAGCTCGTCCTTCCAAAGTTGTAATCGTAGCGAAAGAGCCTTTTCCAGGAACCCTGATCTTCCTTGTAGCCCCCTAACCCCATACGCCCACCCAGCGCGCCCGTTATCGCCTCTCTGCGCTCCCGCTCGCAATCCAGGGCCCCATCTCAAGTTTCTCATAGGAATTACCTCTAACGTGCAGCGTCACTAACGGTTTTCAAACTTTAAGGCTAACCTTTTTCTCCACCTGTACAAACTGTCAAAGCGACGAAACATTCCTTTTCGCCATCGGCATAATAATTTTTAGACAATAACTAGACGGATATCCCCACTGCTGCCCAGGCATCACTCACCGCCTGAGCCTCTGGTCCTGCTGGAAACAGCTGCTGCGCCGTCAACAAGGTCAGGCGGGCGAAATCTTGAAAGTTGGCCGTTTTCGAAAGCGCTGGGCGCCTCAATGTTTGGTACCAGATAAATCCAATTCGCTCCCAGGCGTAACCGCCGATTCGTGAGGCCCCCAAGTAAAAGGCATGGTTTGGAATGCCAGAGTTTATGTGCACACCGCCATTGTCCTCGATAGTGCGGTCGTAGTGGTCCATATGGGCTGGTTGCGGATCCTTCCCTAGCACGGGATCGTTATAGGCTGTACCTGGCGCCTTCAATGATCGAATAGCTACCCCCTTAACGCTTGGTGTAAATAAGCCCTCGCCGATCAACCAATCTGCCTGGTCCGCTGTCTCATTGTGAAAATACTGTTTTACTAGCGAGCCGAACACGTCGGCCAGCGACTCATTTAGCGCTCCTGGCTGTCCCCAATAAATAAGTCCGGCTTCGTTCTGGATAACGCCATGCGTCAGCTCATGCCCAATGACGTCGATTGACTTGGTGAAACGCTCAAACTGGTCGCGATCACCATCGCCATAGATCATCCGCCTACCGTCCCAGAAGGCGTTATCATAGTCCTGCCCATAGTGGACCGTGCCGTTCAAGGGCATGCCCATATCATCTATGGAGTCGCGGTTAAACACCTTCCAATAAAAATCATAGGTGGCCCCCATGTAATCGTAGGCCTCATCCACTGCCGCATCACCGGTAGGTTGATCACCTTCTGAACGCACCGTGCGCCCCGAGGCCCGTGGCTTGTTATTGGCGGTTGCTATGGTGCGCTCGGGCTGGCCGGCTAGGGCTAATCTCCAGGCGGGTCTGAGAGCTGCCAGCCGCCGAGCCCGCTGGGCTTGGCGTACCGCTCGCGATGATTCATCGAGGCCGAGCCTGGCACTCGAAAGCGCGTTGTTGATATTCAGTGTCCGTAATGCTCTCTTTATCCGCCTCACCTCTGCCTGCAACGCCGCAGTTGTCCGCAACGCCGCGGTTCTCCCCAATGCACTTTGTTCTAGCCGCTCGGTGCCCCTCTCGATGATCTCCCGCAGCATGTGAGGAGGCAGGACACAAAAAATAGGGCATACCGCTCTCTCGTTACAGCACGGGCTATTTTTGTTTTTCATAACCCTCCTCAGACTACTGGTATGCAGGCCGCAGCGCTGCTTTCAGACTTACCGCTTTCAGGGCGTTATAGAAACCCCCAATAACTTGGGTGATGTGACCCCGCCGTATTGGCTACTTAGTATTCTTCCCTCTTAATGTCTTGTCTCAAAGGTCCTTTCGGCGAGGACCCTTCCTCCATCAGCGAGTGGTACCACTTGCTGCGGAAATAAATAAAGGCTGCAGAAGATGCGGCTTCCGCAGCCTTTCACCGCTTATCTAGCGTAAGGCATTTCTTATAAGCGCTTTTCTTATCCTTGCCTTTGGCATTAGCCTTACCGCCCGCGCTATCTTTGCCCTCCGCATAATCCCTTGTATTGCCTTAACCCGAAGTCTAAGTCTCTGCAGTCTCCGCATGTTACTCTCCTCTTACTTGCTTGAACAAATAACTGTAAGTAAATAAATGCAATAGGTAAACTAAATGCGCGATAACCCAACAGATCCCACCCTGCGCTCCCGCTACCCCTCCTTAATATGGTGGAATCTATAGACCCTAATTAACTACTTGTCAAATCGAAAAAGTTTTCCCGCCCTTAAAGCACTATGCCAAACTCGCTAGAACCCATACCCTACTATGAACCCTGACCCCGATCGAGGCTCGCAACCACGATTTTCGGCGATCCACACTCATCCTGCTTCGCCTCCGTCCGAGACGGAATTGAAACTGCTGTTGCACAAACTCGCGCTCGACTTACCCGCACAATCGTCACCGAAAATTACCGCAGTTCAAGCCGCATCAGCCACGGTCGTGTAGTGCAGACCTAGGTGCGCGCATGCCTTTTCAACGACTTAGCTCTATCATACCCTCCGAATCCGCTAAGTCCGGCTAATCATCAAGCACCGCACGCTGCTCCGCCCCTCCGTGTCAGATGGGCCACGCCTCCCCGCGTAGTCACCCCACCTCCATTGACCTCCGAGGCTCCATTCGCCATAGTTCTCATGGAGACTACTCGGGGCCAGGGCAAAAGGGGAGGGCAACGCATGGGCATCCGTCGACCGCTACGGCACATTTCCATTCTCACCCCTATCACCTCTCGGGACATAGAATCCCCATAGCCCCGGGGTTTCGACTCAGCAGTTAATTAAGTCAAAGCGGAGCTAGTATCATCAAATAACCAGCAACTCAACTATTGGCTCTAATTTGAGAGCAATAGGAGGCTATGTGGCGCCAAATGATTTTCAGATTGTCGCTCTAACCCCGCCCGGGCTCTGCGATGCTTCCGTTGCAATCGCAGCAAGTCGGGCCGGGGGCGTGGGTGTATTGGATCTGCAATATGTTTCAGATATGTCGAATGCCGACTCTGCGATCAAACAGCTTAGCCAGTTTGCTCGTCAGAGCTATGGCGTCAAACTCGGCACGAATCCTGAGATTTTTGATTTGGTTGTGGCTGCGGCCAAGCCACCAACAAATTTCGGCATAGCCATTCTGACGTTGCTGGACACGGAGAGATTACCAGATCGGATTGAGATCCTTCGCCGTCACAACCTGAAGGTTATCTTAGAAGTCATTTCTCTGGATGAGGCCTCTCTGGGAGAAGAACTGGGAGTTGACTTACTGATCGCCAAAGGCCACGAAGGCGGTGGCCGGGTTGGCGAAGAAACCACCTATGTTCTGCTGCAGCGGCTGTCGAAATATACCTCCCTGCCAGTTTGGGTGCAGGGAGGTATTGGGCTCCACACAGTAGCAGCATGCTATGCCGCGGGGGCAGTCGGCGTCGTTCTAGACTTTCAGCTGGCGCTATGCCGGGAATCGGCATTGCCCGAATTTGCAAAAACGGCCATTTCGCGCATGGACGGTAGCGAAACGCTTTGTGTCAGTAGCCCCTTCGGCGAACAATATCGGATGTATCATCGTCATGGATTGCCACCGATCGAGGCGCTTAGGCAATTTTCCAACGATACTAGCGACACCACTCGCAGTTTTTCTTCCACGGCTCACAAAGAGGCATGGCGTCAGTTGCTCCACGCTAACGTCGGCTGGAAAGATTCTACGCAGAATGTCTGGCTCCTTGGACAGGATGCAGCACTTGCTGCGCCTTTGGGCCGACGGTTCAGTACTGTCGGAGGAACGCTGGATGCCATGCGGCAAGCGGTCGAAACGCACGTTCGGATTGCGAAAACAATGAATCCGCTTGTCGAAGGAGCACCACTAGCCCTCTCACACGGGACCCGTTTTCCCATCGTTCAAGGTCCGATGACCCGCGTGAGTGACACTGCAGATTTTGCCTGTGAAGTCGCAAATGCTGGCGCGTTGCCATTTCTGGCGCTCGCATTAATGCGCAAGCAGGAAGTGGAAACCTTGCTGGGTAATGCTAGTCAACTACTCTCTGATCGGCCATGGGGCGTAGGGATCCTAGGTTTTGTTCCTTCCGACCTGCGCACGGAACAAATTGATGTAATCCGAAAGTTTCGACCTTCTTTCGCTTTGATAGCAGGAGGCAGGCCAGATCAAGCATTGGTTCTTGAGCGCGAGGGAATTGCTACCTACCTTCATGTGCCTTCGCCCGGGTTGCTGAAGCTATTCGTTGAACTTGGCGCCAGGCGGTTCGTATTCGAGGGCCGTGAATGCGGTGGGCATGTCGGACCGCGCACTAGCTTCGCGCTCTGGGATACCATGATTGACACTCTCCTAGAATCGCTGACGCCAGCTGAGATTTCTGAGTGCCATATACTTTTTGCCGGTGGAATACACGACTCCATGTCTTCCTGTATGGTTGCTACGATTGCTGCACCCTTAGCAGAGCGAGGTGCGAAGATTGGAGTACTTGTTGGTACGGCATATCTTTTTACAAAGGAAGCAGTTTCGGCCGGGGCTATTCTGGGGGGTTTCCAGCAGGAGGCAATACAGTGCACAAATACAGTTTTGCTAGAGAGCGGAACTGGCCATGCAACGAGATGCGCCGATACCGCTTATGTAAAGACATTTTTCAAGGAGCGGCAGAATCTGCTTTCAAAGGGATGTAAGTCAAGCGAGGAGATAAGGAATGCGCTTGAAGATCTAAATCTCGGACGTCTAAGGATAGCGGCAAAGGGTGTTACGCGTAACCCTCGATACGAGCTCGATGCTAAATCCCAGAAATTGGTTCCTGTCCCGGAAGAGGAGCAGCATACTCAAGGAATGTATATGATCGGCCAAGTTGCGGCCTTGCGTAATTCGGTCTGTACGCTCGCGGAGCTTCACGAAGCACTGTCTGTTGGGAGTTCACAAAGGCTTAGTGACCTAGCCGAACCCGTTTTGTCTAGGGTTTCTCTTAGTCCGAAAGAGCATCAATGCGACGTAGCGATTATAGGGATGGGCTGCCTTCTACCAAAAGCGCCAAATCTCCAAACGTATTGGGAAAACATTCTTAACAAAGTCGACGCCATCACCGAAGTTCCTCCGAACCGCTGGGATTGGAGGAAATATTTCGATCCAGACCAGAATGCGCGAGATAAGATCTATTCCAAGTGGGGTGGCTTCCTCGATGACATATCCTTCGACCCCATTTCCTATGGCATACCACCCAATAGTTTGCGTTCGATTGAACCGCTTCAGCTATTGACCTTAGAGGTTGTTCGCGCGGCCCTCGGGAGCGCAGGCTACGCTGAGCGGCCATTTCCTAGACACCGCACTTCCGTAATCCTTGGAGCTGGAGGAGGCATTGCAGACCTGGGGAACCACTATGCCGTACGTTCAGCTCTCCCTGCGTTAATGGGCAGTGTTCCCGAGGATTTGCTCTCAAAACTACCTGAGTGGACAGAGGACTCATTCGCGGGAATTCTCTTAAATGTTGCCGCCGGAAGGGTGGCTAACCGATTTGACCTGGGAGGGGTGAGCTATACCGTCGATGCCGCCTGTGCTTCTTCTCTTGCCGCAGTGCATCTAGCCGTTCGTGAACTAGAAGCCGGTGCTAGTGATATGGTGATCGTCGGTGGCGTCGATACAGTTCAGAACCCATTCGGTTATTTATGTTTCAGCAAAACACACGCACTATCGCCAAGTGGCCGATGCCGGACATTCGATGCGAGCGCTGATGGTATCGCCATCAGCGAAGGGCTTGCGGTGCTTGTACTGAAGCGCTTAACTGATGCGGAAACAGATGGTGACCGGATCTATGCGGTGATCAAGGCTGCTGCCGGTTCCAGTGATGGGAGAGACAAAGGGCTTACGGCGCCTCGTCCAGAAGGTCAGGCATTAGCTCTAGAACGGGCCTACGCGAAGGCCGGTTTTTCCCCAGCAACCGTTGGCTTCATCGAGGCTCACGGAACTGGAACTGTGGCCGGCGACCAAGCTGAAGTGGAGACCCTCAGACGGGTTTTTGGGAAAGCGGACGCTGCTGCTCAGAGCTGCGCCATAGGTTCTGTAAAGTCCATGATCGGCCATACGAAGTGCGCCGCAGGTATTGCAGGCCTTATTAAGGCTGCGCTGGCGCTCTACCATAAAGTTCTTCCGCCAACGATTAATGTTCAAAAACCTAACCCGAAAGCGTGCTTCTCTGACAGCCCGTTCTATGTAAACACGGAATTACGGCCATGGATCTCGCGTAACTCAGAACACCCCCGCCGGGCGGGTATTAGCGCGTTCGGCTTTGGTGGGACTAACTTCCACGCGGTGCTTGAAGAGTATACCGGAGATTTTCTCGAATCTAAAGGCTCGCTGAGTATTTCAGAAACTTGGCCTAGCGAACTAATGCTTTGGACGGGCAATTCTCGTCAAGAGATCCTCGCGGCGATCAAATCGTTGAATAGGGAACTGGCAAAGAGTTCTAGGCCGGAGGTGAAGGATTTATCCTATACGCTATGGATGGCCAGCGAGCGACCTTCCCTTACGCTTGCAATAGTAGTCACTTCGCTCGATGACCTGAAGGAAAAGCTGTCTTGGGCGGAGAAAGAATTGAAGACTACCGGTCGCACAGGCATTGAAGATCCCCGGGGCATTTATTACTCCGAGGAACCAATGGCCTCGTCGGGCAAGATTGCGTTTCTATTCCCAGGCCAGGGTTCCCAATACCCGAACATGCTCCGCGACCTAGCAATCCATTTTCGTGAAGTCCGCGAGCGATTCGAAGTAGCTGACCACGTCCTTAGGGGGAGTTTCGCTCAACCTTTGAGCTCTTTTGTTTTTCCACCACCATGCTTTAGCGACGATGAGAGGGAAGCGCGAGAGCGTGCTTTAATGCAGACTGAAGTCGCTCAGCCAGCTCTTGGCGCTTCAGAGCTGGCAATGATCCAGTTGTTGCGGATACTTGGAGTGCAACCGGACATGGCTGCTGGCCATAGTTATGGTGAGTACGTAGCGTTATGCTGCGCCGGTGTCTTCGCGGAGGAGGCATTGTATAGACTTTCCCTAGCTCGTGGGCGTTGCATTCAAAAAACGGCGGATTCCGATCCGGGTACGATGGCTGCTGTAACGGCGGCACCTGAATGTGTGAGAGGCATTATTGAAACGATTCAAGGTGTATGGATCGCCAATGTTAACTCCCGCGAACAGGCAGTCATTTCCGGCACTAGGCAGGCAGTCGGTCAGGCAATTGAGCGTTTTCAGATGCATGGGATCCAATGGCGACCATTGCAAGTGGCATGTGCTTTCCATTCACCCATGATGCAGCCGGCACGGGACCATTTGTCCGATGTTCTCAATAGCTTCGAGTTTCAAATACCCAAGCTTAAAGTATTCACGAATGCGGGTGCAGTACCCTATCCGGAGGAAGCGAAGGCCGTGACCGCAATACTAGCTAATCACCTCGTCAGCCCGGTCCGATTCATGGACGAGATAGAAGCGATGTATGAAACGGGTGCACGCATCTTTATCGAGGTCGGCCCCCGCAAAGTCTTAACGAACCTTGCCAAAGAGATTCTCAAGTATCAGCCACATGTATGCGTCGCAACAGACGGTGATAGCCGTTCTGGGATTCTGCAGCTTCACCATGCTCTGGGAAGGTTGGCCGCAGAAGGCGTACCTGTCGATTTGAGTCGTTTCTATAGTGGAAGGAAGGTACGATACCTTGCGCTCGGCGCGCTAGAGAAGGCGCTCGTCTCGCAGTTGCCGCGAACGTCATGGCTGGTCAACGGTGGTCGGGCCAAGCCGCTTTATAGCAATTCACCAACCGGAAAGGAAACGACTGACAAGGAAGGTAGGCAGCCCGAAACAAAGACGCAAAAAAGCCAGCCGGCTGTGGATACGACCAGCATGGAAGGGACGCAGCAACCGTATGATCAACCTGATCGAGCACTTGACAAGGCTATTTGTTTAAAGGGCGAGAAAGGAGCTGGTGTCGTGGAAAAGGTGCCTCCTACCAAGGAAAATGCTCAAGAGATTATGGCGCAATTCCAGAACTTGATGCACCGATTCTTGGATACTCAACGAAATGTTATGAGTGCGTACCTACGATACTCTTCTGACGTCGACAGGCAAGAATATGACTCCATTGGCCAAGCACCTCTAACGGCAAAACCTACCGGGGCTTTCGAAGATTTGCCGCATAGGACAGCCGTCCAGAGCGCTTCGCAGCCCGAACAAGTAGAGTTCTCCTATACCAGCGAAAAGACTTCAGACGCCCTAGAACGTTCGGTCGTTCAGGCGGTCTCTTCATCGGACAAAAGCACTCTAGACCGGGATGAGATTCAAAGGTTGCTCATTTCGCTAGTCAGTGAAAAGACGGGATACCCCGAGGAGATGGTTGATATTGGCGCCGATCTTGAGGCCGATCTAGGGGTTGATTCCCTGAAAAAGGTTGAAATCTTCGGAGAGTTAGGGCGAAGAGTTGGGGAAATCGGAAGTGCAATGGAACAAATTAACCGGCTCCGGTCTTTGCGCGAGGTCTTGGACTTCGTGGCCGCGCGAATCGGCGACAAGCAACAAGCTGAAAATCTCGTAGAGGGCGATATTGTGCTAGCGGCTGGTCTACGCAAGGTGCAGCAGGGAAAAGATGTACTGGTAGCAGCCTCTCGCTCATTAAGAGGTTCAACGACAGGGTCCGGTGGCGTCAATGAAGGCGGTAAATCCTCTAAGTTAATAATATCTTCTACCGAGGACGCCGCACAAGAATTCCTGAAAATCGTGAGCGAACGAACGGGGTATCCACGTGAAATGCTGGACCTCAGTTTAGACGTCGAGTTGGATCTCGGGATCGAGCCAATTAAGAAGGTGGAAATTCTCAGTGCTTTGCTACGCAGCCTTTCTATGTCGTACAAGATTGAGACAAAGAAGGCGATGGGGACGCTAACCGGCATTAAAACGCTTGGTGGAATTAAGGACGCTGTGAGTCATCTCATTCGACAGTCTCACCCAGAGAAGATGGGAGGGCAACCCATGCTCGACGGCGGGTCACTTACTTCTAATCGGAGCGATGATGGCAAATCGGATCTCACGCGTTGTATCGTGAAGGCGGTTGAGACACCCCTAAGCGGGCGAGCAGTATCAATTGTAACAGATCGTGTAGTTGTAATTACCGATGACGAGCAGGGGATAGCTCGGTTATTAGGCGACACGCTTGTGGCTCAAGGACACAGCGTTGCCCTCGTACGTATGTCTAATGGAACGGCAAGAATGGAATCTGGTCTGTACCTGGCGAATCTTCTAAATCCTAGGACAACCGCTGAGATACTGGAAGTCATTCGCCGAGAACAGGGGCCAATCGGACACATTATCCACCTTCTGCCTCTAAAGCTTGGCTCGGATCCAAGAGAACTAGAAATTTCTACTTGGCTGAACAGGGTGCCTTTTGAGACCAAAAGTCTCTTCTACTTAGTTAAAGCTGCAAGCATCGACTTTCGAAAGACTCCTCGACATGAAAGGAATTGTATTGTCGCAGCAACATCCATGGGTGGTGCCTTTGCCGTTGGGCCCACAAGAACGGCTACTTTCTTCCCGAGCCAAGGCGGTTTGGCAGGATTTATCAAGTCACTTAACAAGGAATGGCCACATGTGCGACACAAATCAATCGACTTTGACGCCAGTTTATCCCCTTCAGGAATCGCGCATCATTTACTGGAAGAAATGATCGCGGAGGATGAAGAAGTCGAGGTTGGATATAGTGGTTCACGCCGCGTAGTTCTTCGAACATTGTTTGCTCCATTGAACCGGAATAGTGCATCGGATTTTTCTATTGGTCCTGACTGCAACATTCTTGTTACTGGCGGCGCTCGCGGTATCACCGCTAGAGTTGCTTATGAGCTTGCTGTGCGTTATCGGCCCAACCTTCTTGTTGTTGGTCGTTCACCATTGCCGGAGTCGGAAGAGTCGCCTGAAACTACAGCTCTCAATTCGATTAAAGATATTAAGGATTATCTGATAAAGCGAATGAGGGCGAGCGGCCAATGGCTTACGACCGCTCAAATCGAAACTGCTTGTTACATTTTACTGCGAGATAGAGAGATTCGTAGCAACCTGGAGGCGATGCGTCGGGTGGGCGCTTCCGTTAGATACTATCAAGTAGATGTAAGGGACCAAAGCGCGTTCAAGGACCTCATTGAGAGAATTTATGTCTCATATGGCCATATAGATGGTGTAATTCACGGCGCAGGCATTATCGAGGATAAACTGGTGGAAGATAAAACACCGGATTCCTTTGACCGAGTTATTGATACAAAGATAACAGGCGCATACGTTCTATCACGATGCTTACGCCCGGAGTCACTGAAGTTTCTTGCCTTTTTTGGTTCGGTTGCAGGGCGATTTGGAAATCGCGGCCAAGCTGATTATGCAGCGGCCAATGAGATATTAAATAAACTGGCGCAATACCTAGACCATTCGTGGTCAAGCCGTGTCGTAGTGTTTAACTGGGGTCCATGGGACGAGACGGGAATGGTCTCCGAAGCCGTAGCTCGCCAGTTCCAGCAGGCCGGGGTGGAGCTTATATCGCCGAAGGCTGGCTGTAGCATGTTTGACGCTGAGTTGCGTTACGGCAGAAAAGGAGAGGTTGAAATAGTACTGGGGCGCGGGCCATGGTCATCCGTCCATAAGCCAATGTCGAAGCGAGAGGATGATGTTCCAATGATATCCGCACTAAGAATAGATGCGCAAGGTGCCGCCGAGTTCGTCTATGAACTTGATGCTTCCAGAGATTTGTATTTACAGGATCATCGTATCGACGGCAACCCTGTTCTGCCTTTAACAATGGCTGCGGAGTTGATGGCAGAGTTCGTCCTTAAGCTTATGCCGGATCGGCAAATAATTGGGATCGATAGTCTAAAACTTCTTAAGGGGATCGTGTTAAAGGATGGCTCAAAGTCAATTCGCATTGTGGCTAATAAGAGGCATCAACCAGAGGACCAGGTTGGTAATATTCAGGTGGATGTGGAAATTGAAGAACAAAGGAGTGGCCGCGCTTCTTACACGGGGACCATAGTTACCAGCAATCATTTTCCTCCTCCTCCCACTGGGAACGTGATGCCTGAGCACGATATCTCAGATTCCATGATTCACGCCGCTGATGCTTATGAACGCTACCTTTTTCATGGGCCACTTTTTCACTGCATCACCGATATTCGCGGCATCTGGTCGGAGGGGTATGTCGCTACGGTTAGATCATCAAACCCATCAGCATGTCTATCTGGGTCCTTGGGGAATTCCTGGGTTCTAGATCCTATCCTTCTGGATTCTGCACCACAGCTTGCGCTTATCTGGGCGCGGGAAAAACTTGGCGTGTCGGCGCTGCCGTCTGGTCTTCGTCAACTGCGAAGGTATAAGAAGAGAAAAAATATTGCAGAATATAACTGCTATTTCCAGGTTGATCTCGCGTCCGATGACCACTCAATTATTACAAATGTTTATTTTACTGACGAGGATAGCCAGCTAGCCTTCTCAATTGAAGGATTAGAATGTATATGCAGCTTATCCCTCAATCGTATTGCCAGGGGTCAACGTTAATGCGCAGTAAGCATCGCCGGCTATCGCCAACGAAATCCTCGGACCCCGGATCAGGGCGAGTCGACATTGCTATTGTGGGTATGGCTTGTATTTTTGCAGGCGCTCCGGATGTGAAAACTTTTTGGGAGAACATACTCGAAAAGAGGTGCTCGATTTCAGAACCTCCGGATAACTGGAACGCACATATTTATTTCGATCCCCACTCTCAGGCGAACGATAGGGTCTACTGTAAAAAGGGGGGCTATCTCAAAGAACTAGCCACATTCAATCCCCTGGACTACGGAATCATGCCAGTCTCTATCGATGGTAGCGAACCCGACCAATTTCTAGCATTACGCGTTGCACATGAGGCCGTTCTAGATGCCGGTTATACGGATCGCGATTTTAACCGCGAAAGTACGGAGGTAATACTCGGTCGGGGAGCATTTTTCAATCGAGGTTACTTGACACTCATCCAGCATGGGTTGGTAGTTGACCAAACTATTCAGATCCTAAAGTCCTTGCACCCAGAACATTCGGAACAGGAGCTTGAAGAAATCCGCAAAAAACTGAAGGCCAGCTTACCTCCGCTAACACCAGAAACTATACCAGGTCTTGTGCCGAATATTATGTGTGGGCGGATCATGAATCGGTTGGACCTTATGGGGGCAAGCTATAGCGTGGATGCTGCATGCGCATCTTCATTAATTGCGCTCAATGCAGGTGTTGAAGATTTAAGGGCGGGAAAATGTGATGTGGCAATTGTAGGGGGCGTCCAAGTGTCGACACCGGCGTTAATCTATATGGTTTTCTGCCAACTTAACGCCTTGTCTCGCGGTGGTCAGATTTTGCCTTTTGATGAACAAGCAGACGGAACGTTACTGGGTGAAGGTGTTGGTATTATTGTTCTAAAACGCCTGGATGACGCTGAGCAGGATGGGGACAGAATTTATGCTTTAGTTAAGGGGGTAGGCGTGGCAAGTGATGGTAGAGCTCTTGGCCTATTGGCGCCCAGGGTCGAAGGTGAAGAACTTGCGCTTAGACGGGCGTATTCGCATACAGACATATCACCAGATACGGTCGGTCTTATTGAAGCGCATGGAACGGCTACACCTGTGGGTGATGCCACAGAAATTGAGGCGCTTACGAGAGTTTACGGAAAACAAAAGGCACACGGTCCCAATATTGCGCTTGGATCGGTAAAGTCAATGATCGGGCATATAATTCCAGCCTCCGGAACAGCTAGCGTGATTAAGACAGCGCTCGCCTTGTATTTCAAAGTACTTCCACCAACTGTGTGCGAGAGGCCTAATCCTAAGTTTAAGTTCGATGAAAAACCATTCTATATCAATACTGAGGTGCGTCCATGGATTAATGGGGCACCGAATCCGCGACGGGCGGGTATAAACGCGTTTGGCTTTGGTGGTATTAACGCTCATGCGATATTGGAAGAGTACTGCGGCGATAAATCATGAGGAACAATTTCTTAGCCATGCCATGGCCATCGGAAGTTTTCTTATTAGACGAAGATTCCTTGGCAGCGCTTAAGAAGCGAGCAGGGCGGATAACGCAAATTTGTTCAAAGTACCAAATCACAAAGTTTGCGGATTTTGCATTCTCGGTTAATTCTGATTTTGGTGCTAGAAAGCTTTACTTAGCTATCGTAGCAAGCTCATTTCAAGATCTTGAGAAAAAACTTCAACAATCTATAAGTCGCCTTAGCGATCAGAAGTGTCGTGAAATTAATGACAGGAACGGTATTTATTATAACAGTAAACCACTCGCAAAAGAAGGACGTGTGGCATTCTTGTTTCCAGGCGAAGGATCGCAATACCCCCATATGCTCAGCAATCTATGTATTTCATTTCCGGAAATCAGAAAATGCTTCGATATGCTGGATAATGCGCTCTATGCCGAAAGCATTGGGCCATTACCTAGTCAATTTATTTTCCCGCCTTTAACAAATGCATCAGCCTCAGGTAGCCTGAACAATCATTTGTGGCAAATGGACGGGGCCATAGAAGCAGTTTTTGCCGCGAACCTTGCACTTCTTACTTTACTCGATCGACTTCAAGTGGCGCCAGATGTCGTATTTGGGCATAGCACGGGTGAATACAATGCGCTGTTAGCGGCGGGAGCAATATCAGTGCGCAATAGGGAACACCTCGTTCGTTATCTACGGGAAGGGGATAAGGTGAGCAAGAGGATAATTGCAGAGAACAAGATCTGGAGTGGGGAGCTGCTTGCGGTGGGTCCGGCAGATCAACAAATTATCGCCCCCTTGCTAAAGAGGCGAGAAGGCTCCTTATGGATGGCGTTAGATAACTGCCCGAATCAGCAGGTCCTTTTCGGACGTGAACAAGTTATAGAAGAAGTCATTAGCGAATTGCGACCTGCGGGTATTATATGCCAGAAATTACCATTTAGCCGCCCATACCATACCCCGCTCTTCGCTCCGGTTAGCGATGAGCTTGAAAAGTTTTTCTCGACATTTGATTTTTGCAGTCCACGAGTCGAGGTTTATTCGTGTGCGACGGGGCGACCCTATCCGAGTGACCAGGAGCAAATTCGGCAACTGTTACTTGAACAGTGGACATTACCAGTACGATTTCGCGAAGGTATCGAGCACATGTATGGCGCTGATGTCCGCGTGTTTGTTGAAGTTGGTCCGTGTGGAAACCTCAGTACCTTTGTAAAGGATACGTTGATAAAACGGCGACATACAGCAATACCCTTAAACGTGTTGCACAAATCAGATGTGACCCAACTCAATCACGCAGTTGCGCGGCTCGCGGCCCATGGGGTACCGATTTGTTTGGATTATCTGTATACCGAGCGCGGGGCAAGGCGCGTCGAGCTCGACATAAATCCGCCCACTCCGCTAGGCTCGGCGCGCTTAAAGCTATCACTCGCGCTCCCAATTATGGTCGCGCCACAAATAATAAAGGAGGAGCAGAGGGCTGCACCATCTCGTTCCCTCTCGTCATGTTCGGAAAGCCTGACCGCTCCTGGTGACGTGTGTACGAGCACCGAAGGCAACGCAAGCGTAAATGTTTCCACTCTCAACAGTGCCAGTACTAGCGCCCCAAGATCTGCCGTAATGGCAGAATATTTGCGGACCATGCAGCGATTCCTAGAGGTCCAGGAGGAATCTCTGATGGTTTTCTTCGATCAGGCCGGTGGAGTGCCTGCGCTCGTACAGAAACCTGACCAATTCGCGCTAAAAAATGAGTGTCGACCACGGCACACATCAAGTCCTCACGTACAGCAGCACGCAGTAGGTGTCGTGGCAAAAGATGACGAAGTCATATCGAGTCCACAGTCTTACCGCGTTCCGGACGCTCAACAGAGCGCCGTATACCTTGGCGATATTCTCTTGGCAATCGTCACGGAAAAGACCGGTTACCCGCGTGACATGCTTAATCTGGACGCTAGTTTAGAGGGCGATTTAGGTCTCGATTCGCTCAAGCGTATGGAAATTTTGGGCGCCCTGCAGCGCCAAACCAGATTCCTGTCGGCCGGGGAACTCGAGACAGCCTCCCGCTGCACAACGCTTCAGCAGATTCTGGATACATTTCTTCAGGCTTCTGCATCAGGTAACACTAAGCCATTGTCAAATTCCGGTATCCTTCCGGAGGAGACGGAGGTATCAGAGGCTAATCAAGACGGGGGAAATGTGAGTCCTTTCGCAGGAAAGGTTGTATCGCTGTCACCAGGCAAAGAAGTTCGTACTACCAATATGATTGACTTGGACGAGATGGCTTTCCTAGAGGATCACGCGTTGGGCGCAAAGGTCTCGGCCAGCGACCCAGAGCTGCGAGCTTTCATCGTCATGCCGTTGACCGTGAGTTTGGAATGTCTCGCACAAACTGCCTCTATCCTTGTTCCTGGAAAGCCACTATGCGTACTCCGCGATGTCCGTGCCTACCGGTGGATTGGACTAGGGGGTGGCAAAGTGACCGTCGAAATCGTGGCTCAGGTGAACCCCGATTCACCGTTAGAGATCAAAGCCAAACTTACCGAGCATGTAGAGAAACGCCCATCGATGCCTGCGGTAGAGGCAACCTGTGTGTTTGGCCACCCGGAGATGCCTAGGGCAGCGCTACCATTCGACCTGACCGATGCACGCCCTGTACGATGGACGCCCGAGCAACTCTATTCTGATGTGATGTTTCATGGGCCGGCTTTCCGGGGAGTTATGGACGTTGATTGGTCTGGCGAGGATAGCATACAGGCCAAATTGCGCGTCCCCGATGAGCATAACTTATTTCACTTACCCGCAATGCCAGGGTTCCTGACAAGTCCATTGTTGCTTGATACCGTCGGACAAATGATCGGATTTTGGACTGCCGATCGCCTAACGGCTGGGTATGTGGTGTTTCCCTTCCAGGTCGAGCGCATCGACTTGTATAGCCCTTTGCCGAAGGCAGGCGAACAATTCATCGGGCGCGCCCGTATTGTCCGAATTGATGATACCCAAGTTGCTGCGGATATGGAGATTGTGGACTCCGACAATATGGTTAGAACCAAAGTGACCAACTGGGTCGATAAGCGCACAGACCTGCCCGACGCATTTTTCCGCATGCGAATGGCGCCGAAAACGACGTTGATCAGTGACTCGTGGCCGCAAGTGTTAGCGCATTTGCCGACTGGCCATGGTCTTAGTTGCTTTCGTTTTGAGCCAGACGAATCCTGGTTTTTGGTAGACGGTAGAATATGGCGAGTTGTGCTTGCACACCTTGTCCTCAATCGCCGCGAACGCGAAACGTGGCAGAAATTGGAATTTGATAAGCGAAGTACACAATGGCTTCTCGGACGCACAGTGGCAAAAGACGCTATTAGGGCGTTCATCCGGGCAGCCACGGGGATTGCATTATATCCAGCGGATATAGAGATTGTGCCAGACGACTATGGTCAACCATTCGCTGTAGGCACTGAAATGGAGGCAACAGGTGTCCGACCTCGAATATCCATTGCCCATAGCGCAGGTATAGGGGTAGCACTTGTGGGTAATTTTTCCAATTATCATGGATTGGGTATTGATGTCGAGTGCCTTGATCGGCCGCACCATGGAGTCGAACAAATACTGCTATCCGAAGATGAGACACTAGCGGCCGCGCGAAGCGACATATGCCTAGACGATGAATGGATGCTACGTCTATGGTGCGCAAAGGAAGCCGTGGCTAAGGCATTTGGACGAGGCTTAGCCGGTAGCCCACGCAACTTGATGTTGCGGAGTATCGAGCCAATATCTGGTACCGTGCACATTGAGCTTAGCGGTGACCTGGCGGCCGCTTTCCCGGCTGCGGCGGGACGAACCATTAGTGCTTTTACTGGAAAAGATGAGAACAAGGTCATTGCTATTAGCTGGAGAGGAGTACATGAGAGGGACAATACGGGATCAAGTGTTCCAGGTCCTTCAGGACATGATCCAAGACTGGGAGTTGGAACACACGGAACCCCTGAGTGATGAGACGCGCTTAAGGGCTGATCTCGATTGTGCGTCGCTCGACTTAGTCATGTTGATCGTCGCGGTCGAAGAGAAATTTCAGCACAAGGGTCTGCCGTGGGAACGTTTGTGGATGTTGAATGGAAAATACAAACAAGACGTCCGGGTTGGAGAATTAATCAGCTTTTTGCAAGGTGTATTGACTTAATACCAAGGTCGTTATGGCAAAGACTCTACTGATTGGCTGGGATGGCGGTACCTTTGATTTGTTGGAGCCGTTCTGGGAGAACGGCACGATGCCTTTTCTGAAGAGCTTTGTAGACCGTGGTGTGCGAGCCACCCTTCGCTCTGGTATACCGGATAATACCTATGCTATGTGGCCAAGCATAGCGACCGGCCGTTCGCCGTCTCATCATGGGATTCTTGATTTTAGTCGCGTTACCCGTGATGAGACGGGTTACATCCATACCAGTTTAGCTACTGCAACGGACGTTCGTTGTGAAACGCTGTGGTCCATAGCAAGTCGGCAGGGTCGGCAGGTGGGAGTATTGAACTGGCCGGTATCATTCCCTCCTATTGAGGGTCCATCTGTTTATCTTGTTCCAGGTTTTGTCGGGTCGAGGCATTTGCGAGCGGCTACCCGTCCGCGCGGATTTTATGAGGAAATCGCTTCGTTACCGGGTTTCAAAGCGCAACAATTGGGTTTCGACATGGATGCTGAGCGCAAGGCGATACAGGATCTGGAGAAAGAGAAGTACGAATCGTGGATACGTTTCCACATACTAAGGGAAGAGCGCTGGCTGGATGTGGCTCGCCTATTGTTATGCGATAAGGCATGTGAACTAGTGGCCGTGGTATTCGATGGTCCGGACAAGCTTCAGCACCTATGTTGGCGGTTTATTGATCTAAGGTTCGGGGCCACGCTCACCACTTCCTGGGAACGCGGCGTAAATGAACTATGTAAAAGGTATTATCGCCGACTGGACGAAATTCTGGCTGATTTGGTGGCGCTTGCAGGGCCTGACGCACGTGTCATTATAGCCTCCGATCATGGCTTTGGCCCTAGTGAGGAGCTTTTCTACATTAACACTTGGCTAGAGCAACAAGGCTACTTGCGATGGGCCCCCGCTGTACCCTTCGACTCAATCGGTAAGATGGCGATGGACGAGAGCACCCGGAGTGCGACAGTGTTATTCGATTGGCCTTCGACCAAAGCCTGTGCCCTCAGTGCCGGCAGTAACGGTATCTTTATCAACGTGACCGCGTCGCCGAGTATGCCGGGTGTACGCCCGGAAGAGTATCACGCATTTCGCGAACAACTGAAACAGAAGTTGCTGGCGTTTACCGACCCGAGTGGGAAACGTGTGGTGACGCGGGTCTATACCCGCGAAGAAGCGTTTCCGGGACCGATGATCATGCAGGCGCCGGATCTAACTCTCGAACTGAGAGACAGCGGGTTCTTTTCAATTCTGAGGGCAGAACATCCCTTCAGAAAGCGTAGCGAGGTGATGGGAACCCATCACCCTGAGGGCATTTTCATGGCGGCTGGTCCGGGCATTAAACCCGGGCTTCATGCTCCCGAGCTCTCAATCCTTGATGTCGCACCGCTAGTGCTGTATAGCCTCGGGCTTTCCATTCCGTCAGATTTTGAAGGGCAACTACCCCTAGCTATTCTGGAGGACCAGTTTGTCCAGGCTAATCCGCCGCGAGTTGGAGCACCCAACCTCCTGATTGGTCAGCACTACACGCCACTCGAACCCAAGGTACAGGAAGTCGTTGAAGACCCGCAGATTATCCAGCGTCTAAGGGCTTTGGGGTATTTGGAATAAGGATTATGTCGTGGCAAAGGTACACCTCAACGGCATTGGCATTCATTACCAGGTATTCGGCAAGGATCCGGGTCCCGAACTGGTGATGATTCATGGTTTGGCAGCGAACCTAGCGTTTTGGTTTCGGTTGTTTACGCTAGTTGGCTCACGCTTTCATATCATCGCTTACGATCTACGTGGCCATGGCTACAGCGACATTGTACCGAGTAGCTATACAACTGCTGACATGGCGCACGATTTGGGTGCGCTTCTAGACCATCTGGGTGTGCAGAAGGCGCATATTGTCGGGCATAGTTTCGGGGGGGCCGTTGCCTTACATTTTTCCCTGCTGTATCCCGAACGGGTCAAAACACTGACGTTGGCCGATGCTAGGGTGTTTTCCCTTCAACCGATGACTCGGCGTAGCGATGATGACCAGCTGGCGGCGGATTGGCGAAGATGTGTACAAGAGCTAGGGGTTACTGTCGATGAGCACCTACCATATGTGGCGTACAGTCTTATCGAAGAAATGGCACGCGAAAGGCATTCCGGTCGGGAACTGCAGCTCTTACTGTCTTCAAGTGCGGGGGGTGTATGGACCGCCAGTAAACGGTCCTGGCAACGATGGCGAACGTTATTGGAAACCACCACGGCGTTGGCCGATCTTACTGACATTGCCGGTTTAACGGAACACAGTATCCGCCAGAATCGGGGGCCGGTGCTTGCTATTTATGGGGAATATTCACACTGCTGGCCGACGTGCGACCGGCTTATTCCCTTGCTAGCACAGTGTAAAAAGATCATTGTGCCGGGCGTTGGTCACTTCTATCCAGCCGTGCGTCCGGAGCATCTTGTAAAGAATCTTATCGGGTTCATTGAACACTACAATCAGCATTCCTCAAAGGCCATCTGATGGGAAATCAAAGCGACTGTGGCTGTTATCAATTGCTTGGGAGTTAGATCGACCACTGATCGATGAATCAAGGAGTTAGGCGGTCACTGGGCGTGAGATATGACACTTTTGTTTGGTGGGTGGATGAGATGAAGGGGCAGGACATCTCACGGATAATAGGGAGTTGTCGAACAAACCAAAATCC
>JBIMKD010000045.1:0-3568 GCA_043673815.1 Chromatiales bacterium | reverse complement strand
GGGGCGTTTGCCATGGAGGAGGCTGCGCGTTTCCCACCGCGCACCCCCTTTGCCCACAAGCTCCACAGACCGTCATTCATTTTCATATATTTTCAAGAACAAAACATACAAGGGTTGGGGTGAGGGGATAGAAAGACCGATGAACAGCCTGGCCCGAGCGCTGCGGAAGAATTCGACCGAGGCGGAGCGGTGCTTGTGGAGTCGATTGCGCGGTCGGCGACTCGAGGGGGCCAAGTTTCGACGTCAACCGGTCCTGGGACCGTACGTCGTGGATTTCCTCTGCGTGGAGCCCAAAGTTGTCATCGAGGTCGATGGTGGCCAGCATGCCGAGCAGATCTCGAACGACTTGCGACGGACTGAATATCTCAAGGTATTGGGTTATCGCGTGCGTCGATTTTGGAACCATGAAGTGCTTGGAGATCCTGAGGCGGTGTTGGAGAGTATTCGCGCTGCCTTGGTTGGGATCCCCTCACCCCCGCCCTCTCTCCCAGTGGGCCCGGAGGGAGAGGGAGTTAACGGAATACCCATAGATTTTGCCGAGGAGCCTAATTTTTTTCGACTAGACAACGTGCTGCCATGCATCGCTGGGATGTCAGCCCGAAAGAAGCCGTCGCCATCCAGCGCAAGTTATGCGCTCGGGTCGTGGTTGCCGATCGGCTGGGCCCGGTACAGCGGGTCGCCGGGATCGATGTCGGTTTCAAGGACCGCGGGGTCGTGGTGCGGGCGGCGGTCGTGGTCTTACAGTACCCGGAGCTCACGCTCGTCGAGCAGGTTGTGAGCGAGCGGCCGGCGCAATTTCCCTATGTTCCGGGTCTACTCTCGTTTCGCGAAGCTCCGGTAGTATTGGACGCCCTAGCCAAGCTTGCTTATGCACCCGACTTGCTGCTCTGCGATGCTCAGGGCTATGCTCATCCGCGCCGTTTCGGCCTGGCCTCGCATTTGGGCGTTCTCACCGATACACCATCGATTGGAGTTGCCAAAACCCGGCTGATCGGCGAGCATGCGCCGGTGCCCGCTCAGATGGGCGCGTGGACGTCGTTGCGCGATCGGGATGAGATCATCGGCGCCGCGCTCCGCACACGAACGGGAGTGAAACCGCTCTATGTCTCCGTGGGCCATCGGGTGTGCCTCGAAACAGCGCTTCGGTTCGTGATGTCATGCGTCACAAAATACCGCTTGCCGGAGACGACACGTTGGGCCCACCGGATCGCCTCCGGCCCGTGACGTGCGCTATTCCTAGGCGCGCGTATCGGCTCGGACGGGCGGCGCTTTTCGCGCTCGGAATCCTCGCCATGGCGGCACGCGAAGCGGGCGCCGGGGAGGCGGATGAGTATGGCCCGGCGCGGTTGCGGATGGTCGATACGATCGAGGAAGAGTTTCGCTGGACCGCTAGCATGGTAGGGCCACTCGACCCGGCCGTGGCCGACATCATGCGCAAGGTACCGCGGCATCGCTTCGTGCCCGACGACTATCAGGGGCATGCTTACCTCAACCAGCCCCTTCCGATCGGCTACGGACAGACCATCTCGCAACCGTACATCGTCGCCTTGATGACCGGTCTCCTCGATGTAAAATCCGCCGCCGCGGTGCTGGAGATCGGCACAGGATCAGGCTATCAGGCCGCGGTGCTGGCGGAGTTGGTCAAGGAAGTCTACACAATCGAGATCATCGCGCCCTTGGGGAAGCTGGCCCGCGAGCGTCTGCGGCGCTTGGGCAAGCACAACGTGCACGCGCGCATCGGCGACGGTTACTACGGGTGGGAGGAGCACGCCCCCTTTGACGGGATCCTCGTCACCGCCGCCGGGGATCATATACCTCCGCCGCTCGTGAGACAGCTCAAGCCCGGCGCCAAGCTGGTCATGCCGGTCGGCGGCTTTTTGACCCAGTACTTGGTATTGGTGGAGAAGGCGGGCGACGGCAGCGTCACCACCCGCCAGCTACTCCCGGTGCGGTTCGTCCCCTTAACCGGGGATCACTAGGCTCTGCAGTGGCGGTGGATGAAAACCAACCTTCGCGCGGGTTCCTGTTTACCGTATTCCTGATCTCCGCAACATCCTTAGCTTACCAGGTCCTATCGATACGCCTCCTCTCCATCGTCTCCTGGCATCATCTCGCGTACATGGTGATGAGCCTTGCGCTCCTCGGGTACGGTGTGAGCGGGACCTTTATTTTGCTCGCCTCCCGTCTTATCGAGCGGGCGCCGGAGCTTTCCTACGTCATCAACGCGGTCTTGTTCGGCATCAGCTCCGTCGGGTGTTTTTTCGCTGCCCAGACGCTGCTCGTCAACCCGGCGCAGATGCTTTGGGAAGGGCAACAGATCGTGCGACTGGCGACCATGTATTTGCTGCTGTCCTTACCCTTCTTTTTTGCATCGAATTGCATCGCGATCGCGATCGTGCGTCATAAGCGCCACCTGCACCGCGTCTATGCCGTGGACCTCTTTGGGGCCGGCCTCGGAGCCTTGGGAGTCGTGCTGGTGTTACATGCCTTATCGCCGGGCGCGACCCTAAAGCTCTTGGGATGCGTCGCTCTAATTGCAGCCGCCCTGGCGTGGTCGGCTCTCGGGTGCCGGCCGCGCAGCGCGAGCGCATACCTGGCGCTCTGCGCGCTGCTCGCGCCCTTCGCGCTGTCGCAACCCTGGGCGGAGTTGCGGCCGCTGGAATACAAGGGTTTGCAACAGGCCTTGAAGGTCGTCGGGACCCGCATCGTGACTGAACGCTCGGGGCCGCTCGGCTTACTTCAGGTGCTCGAAAGCCCGAAAGTCCCGTTTCGTATTGCGCCCGGGCTGAGCCTTAACACCCCGGCGCTTCCGCCCGAGCAACTTGCCCTGTTCACGGACGCCGACGCCATGACGGCGATCACGCGCTTCGACGGTGACTTGAGGCCGCTTGCTTTCCTCGCCTATATGCCGAGCGCCGCGCCTTACCGGTTGCGCAAGAACCCGCGGGTCTTGATCTTGGGGGCGGGCGGGGGCATGGAGGTCCTGCAAGCGCTTTACCATCGGGCGGGCCGAATCGATGCGGTCGAGCAGAATTCGCAGGTCATTGACTTGGTGCGCGACCACTACCGTGACTACACCGGGGCGCTGTATGCGCGCGATCCCGTCCACATCCACGTCGCGGAAGCGCGGGGGTATATCGCAACCGCTGCCGAGTCATTCGATATCATCCAGATCGCGTTTCTGGAGGCATTCAATACCTCCGCGTCGGGTCTCTACGCGCTCAACGAGAGTTATCTTTATACCGTCGAGGCGTTTCGGCAAGCGATTAAAAAACTCGCTCCCGACGGGCTGCTGGCCGTGAGCCGGTGGGTGAAGGTGCCGCCCCGCGATGAGCTCAAGCTCTTCGCCACAGCCGTCGCGGCCTTGCGGGCCGAGGGGGTCAAGCACCCGGCGCGCCAGCTTGCGTGGCTCCGGGGTTGGAGAACCTCGACCTTGCTCGTCAAGAACGGGACGTTACATCAGGCTGAGCTGCGTGAGCTGCGCGAGTTTTGCCGCACGCGCTCCTTCGATCTGGCCTACCTTCCCGGGATGAAAGCGGACGAGGCGAATCGCTATAACCTACTCCCC
>JBIMKD010000044.1:0-3859 GCA_043673815.1 Chromatiales bacterium | reverse complement strand
GCCTTCGTGATCGTAAAACCCAAACTCGACTTCGGCAGTTTGTTGCCCGGGGAGGGCGCGATGCGCGGCATCCGCGATCTCGCCCGCAAGCTCGATCTCACCGCCGAGCGCGGAGTGCGAGTCAGGCTCACCGGCGGCGCCGCCCTCGCCTACGAAGAGCTGCAAAGCGTAAGCTTCGCAACGCAGAACGCAGGCCTCGGGGCACTACTGCTCGTCACCCTTATCATGTTCATCGGTTTGCGTTCCCTGTGGCTGACCTTGGGTACGCTGGCCGCGCTAATCTTGGGCCTGATTTTCACCGCGGCCTTCGCCACCTTCGCGGTCGGGCAATTGAACCTCATCTCCGTAGCCTTCGCGGTCATGTATATCGGCCTTGGCGCGGACTACGCCATTTACTTGTGTCTGCGCTATGCGGAGCTGGCGCAACTCGAACCCGATCGGCGCGACGCCTTAAAAGGAGCGGTCTTTCACGTCGGGGGATCCCTGACGCTGTGTACGATCACGACCTCGATCGGTTTTTTCGCGTTTATCCCCACGGACTATTCAGGCGTGGCGGAGCTCGGCTTGATCTCGGGCGGCGGGATGTTCATCAGCCTCGCCGTGACGCTGGCGATTTTACCTGCCTTGCTCAGCGTGATCCCTAAAGTCCCGCGCAGCAATGGCAAGCAACTGACCGGCCTTCCTTTCCCGGCCGGACTGCTCAAGTTTCCCTTGCGTTACGCGAAAAGCGTATGTGTCGCGGCGGCGGTGCTGGCGACAGCAGCGATCCTGATCCTGCCAGCATCCAGCTTTGATGACAACCCCCTGAACCTGCAGGATCCGGCGAACGAGTCAGTGCAGACGTTCAAGGAGCTATTGGCGACCAGCGAGCATTCCCCCTGGTCCTTGGTCGTGCTGGAGAAAAGCCTGGCGGCGGCCCGTGCGACGAAGGCGCGCATGGAGGCGCTCTCGAGCGTCGATGACGTGCTCACGATTGAGAGCTTCGTGCCAGAGGACCAAAGTGAGAAGCTGCCGATCATCGAAGACATGGCCTTGACCCTCGGCCCCGAGCTCGCCACGAGCGGCGCCAACGTCGCGGCCGCAGCGCCCAGTCGGGACACCTTAGAAACCTTTCGCACCACATTATCCGACTATCTCCTCACACATCCCGAGACACCGGTCAGTACGAGCGGCGCGCGTCTCGAACGAGAAATCGGCGCCTTTCTGCAACACCTTCGCTCGATGGATACCGCGGCGGCGGAACGAAGCCTGGCGGCGCTCGAGACCAGTCTCACGGCCTCGCTGCCCGGACGTTTGGACTCCCTCAGGGATTCCTTGGACGCTGCAATGGTCAGTCTCGAGGATCTACCCGAGGAGCTGACGCAACGCTGGGTATCGCCCCAAGGGGCGGTCCGCATCGAGGTCTTTCCGCGCGGCAATCTCAACGATTCGGAGGCGTTGGGAAGATTCGTCTCGGAGGTACGCAGCGTCAAGTCCGATGTGAGCGGTGTTCCGGTAAATTACTTGGAAGGAGGACGCGCGGTCGTGAGCGCGTTCCAGCAAGCGTTTTTATATTCCTTGCTCATCATCATGGTGGTCCTCGCCGTGTTCATGGAACGTAAACGCGATATCGTGCTGGTGTTGACGCCCCTGCTGCTGGCCGCATTATTGACGGGGGCCACCGCGGTGGTGCTCGGGATCCCGTTCAACTTCGCCAATATCATCGCCTTGCCGTTGCTCTTGGGCTTGGGCGTGGACAACGGGATCCATATGGTGCATCGTTTTCGTACCGCGCCGCCCGACGACGGCACGCTCCTGAATACCAGTACGGCGCGGGCCGTCGTGCTGAGCGCGCTCACCAACACCAGCGCCTTTACCAACCTCGCCATCTCCCCCCATCAAGGGACGGCCAGCATGGGCGTATTGCTTTCGATCGGGATCGTGCTGATGCTACTTTGCACCCTCATCGTATTGCCGAGCCTGCTCGCCCTGCTGGGAAGCGCGAAGGGTAGCTCGCCACAAACCGCATGAAACCCTGGGACGCCCGACTCGCGTCGCTCTTGATCCGCCCCCTGCGCGATACGCCGGTCACGCCCAATCATCTAACAACCCTTCGCCTGTTGACGGGAGTCGCGGCGGCCGCGGCTTTCGCGAGCGGCCTTTGGCCGAACCTCGCGGCGATCTTATTCGCGCTCTCCAACCTGCTCGACCACACCGATGGCGAGTTGGCGCGGCTCACCGGAAAGAGCAGCCGCGCGGGACACCTCTACGATCTAGCCAGCGATGCGATCGTGCATGTGACGCTCTTCGTGAGCATCGGCATCGGGCTTTGGAACACGAGGGCAGGCGCATGGTCGCTGCTCGCCGGCATCATCGCCGGCGTGGCGGTGGCGTCGATCTTCCATATGCGCAACGTGATCGAGCAACGGCATGGAAAAGCAGAAACCAAACAGCCCGGTTGGGGCGGATTCGAGGCGGAAGACGTCCTGTACTTGTTGCCCGTGGTCACGTTCTCGGACGCTCTCGTGCCGTTTCTGGTCGCCGCCGCATTAGGGGCGCCGATCGCGGCCGGACTGGTTGTGAGGCAATGCTTAGCGTTGAAGCGCCCGCTAAGCAAAGCGCAATGACCACCCTTATCACCGGTGCGACCGGGTTCGTGGGGTCGGCCGTGCTCCGCTGCCTGTTGAACGCGGCCCATTCAGTGCGTGTATTGGTGCGAAGCGGGAGCTTCCAGCAAAATATCGAGGGGCTGAACATCGAGGTGGTGGCAGGCGATCTCCGCGCTCCGGCGACGTTGAAACAAGCCGTCTCGGGCTGCCAAGCACTCTTCCACGTCGCGGCCGATTATCGTCTTTGGGCCCCGAACTCGCAGGAAATCTACGCCAGCAACGTCACCGGTACCCGAAACCTGATGCTCGCCGCCGCCGAGGCGGGGGTCGGCCGGGTCGTGTATACGAGCAGCGTCGCGACGCTCGGAATAAACGCGGACGGCAGCCCCGCCGACGAAGAGACCCCGGCCACGCTCTCCGATATGATCGGCCACTACAAGCGATCCAAGTTTCTTGCCGAGGCCGAAGTACGCGGGCTGGTCTGCGAGCAGGGATTGCCGGTCGTCATCGTCAACCCGTCCGCGCCCATCGGTCCCCGAGATGTTAAACCAACCCCGACCGGCCGCACCGTGCTGGATGCGGCTCGCGGACGCATGCCGGCCTATGTCGACACCGGGCTCAACGTCGTTCATGTCGACGACGTTGCCCAAGGACATCTCGATGCATTTCAGCGCGGCCGCGTCGGTGAGCGTTATATCCTAGGCGGCGAAAACATGAGCTTGTACGAGATCCTCTGCAGCGTGGCTTCGATCACCGGTGGGCGCCCGCCGCGACTGCGCCTGCCCCATGGGCTCGTGTTACCTATCGCGTATATGATGGAAGGCTGGGCCCGATTCTTCGGTCGCGGCGAGCCGCGGGCGACCGTCGATGGGGTGCGAATGGCAAAGAAGAAAATGTTCTTCAGCAGCGCAAAAGCCGAGCGCGATCTCGCCTATACCCACCGGCCGCCCGCCGACGCCTTTCGCGATGCAATCGACTGGTATCGTGCGAACGGATACCTCTCGCCCTAACCCGGCATAGCCGGAACCAAAAAGTTGGATGACTTCTTGATCACCTTGAAACCCAATAGTGGCGCGGGTTTCCAGAAGTCACCAAAAAAATCTTGTGCAAAACTCATAAGATTTGGGCGTTAAGGGACTAATGTATAGAAGGACGAACGGTCACGCTGTCCCTGTTTATCCGCCAAGACGCGAAGCTCGGCCGAGGCCCGTTTCGGAACCATAGATCACGGTGACCACACCGTGCAGGTTCTGGGCCCCGACGATCTCCTG
>JBIMKD010000043.1:0-5960 GCA_043673815.1 Chromatiales bacterium | reverse complement strand
TCACGACACGGGCCGGCGCGCTGATCTTCTTGCGATCCGGGATGGGCGAGCCCGTGCCGGAGTTTTCAGCAACACGCTGATTTATGCCGGCCAGGCGCAGATATCGCGCTGGCGGATCGTGGCTGTCATCGCCCCCGGCGCTTTGGCGTCACTCGCCGCCTTATTTATTGACCCGATCCCGCGGGATCCCAACTGCCATAATTTCGCCGACCAGCGGGTCTTCTTTGAAACTCCGCATTTCGGCGATGTAATCACCAACATTGGCTTCATGCTGGTCGGTTCGATCGCATTGGCACAATTGCTCTCTCCAGGCCACAGCCTCAAGTATGTCCTGGCCGCCGGCGGGTGGGCGTTGTTGATCATGCTCCGGCGCTCCGTAGTAGCGTAAGCCAGGCGCAGGGCGCCGTACGGCGGCACTGCGAAGCAGGGCGGGCCCCGAAGGGTTGCCTGCTTGGCGCCCCGAGGATGGAACGCTGAAACGAAATCACTATGAGAAAACACCAGCTCGACGGCTTGCGTTTTGTTTTATTCCTGATGGTCTTTGCCACCCATTACGCGCCGAACCCTTTTCGCGTGGGTTATCTCGGCTATGCATTACCCGTCTTCTTCGTGATGAGCGGTTTTCTCATCACCAACGTGCTTTTGTCCGCCGGTCACCCGAGCTTGCTCACCAATCTAAAGGTTTTCTATACCCGCAGAACCTTGAGGATATGCCCAGCCTATTATCTCGTGGTATTGCTATTGATCGGCATGGAAGCGCTCACCTACCCGGCGTACTATCTCGCCTACCTTTTCAACATCAAGCTCTTTGCCCTGAGCCTGAGCCCGAGCGCGGCATTCCACGAATGGTTCTTACAGGGTTGGCGCAGTGAATCGATGCATCTCTGGTCCCTGAGCGTCGAGGAGCAATTTTATATCGTCTATCCTCTGCTCCTCTACCTCACGCCCCCGCGCTATCGGACCACGATGTTATTCTCCGTGCTGATCATGAGCATCGCGGCGCGTTTCTGGTTCATGTCGCGTTATCCGAAATCGTTCTACGGGACACTCTTGCCCGTGTGCGCGGAGTATTTCGTCTGGGGATGTATTTTCTCGTGGCTCGAGTATCAGCAAAGGCTGCCGCGGTTCTCCCCGCCCTGGACCTTGAGCCTCTCGATGATTGCGATCCTCGGTTTGATCGGCGTCGAGTTTTCGCTGGGCCAAAGTGGCTTTCTACAATTCTCGACCTCTCACTACCAGACGCCCATTGCATTGAGTATGGGATTCTTTATTTGGGGCTTGTGGTCGCTGCCTGAGTCCCACCTCGTGGTGCGCGTGCTGAGCTTCGGACCCTTCGTGTACTTCGGCACCATGAGCTATACGCTGTATCTGGTGCATCTGATCGCCATGAATTGGTTCAACTCCCTTGACCTCAAGCTTCCACTGCCCCAGCACATCGGCGTTGTCGCGGGGGGTTTTGCGATTTCACTCCTCATGGCGACTGCGATCTGGCATTGGTATGAGAAACCGATCTACGCCCTGCGGCGTTACTTGCCCTATCGTTGAGGCGTCGAGGATAATCATCGCGCTCACGGGTGTACATGAGGTAGCCGACGAGCATTTCATCATCGCTATCGAGCCCCCACCGCACCTCTTGTGCGGGGTCCGGGTTGACGGGATTCTGCTCGGAATTATCGAACTCCGCGCGCGCGACGATCCGCGTTCCGGCCGGGATCGCCCGCGGTTTTTTGAGACGATAGAGCGTCTGCCAGCCGAAGGAATAATTCGGTACCGACAGCAACCACTGCGGCCGGCCGTCCGGGAAATGAGCCACGTAATCGAAGTGCCGGCCGCGATAGTGCATATGGGGATACAAGCCATAGAGCATCACGCGCTCGCGAAAGGTCATCTCCGCGGTCTCGATGTGATTCGCGGCGAAGGGCGGGATGCGCAGGTCCCTGTTCGATGCGCTGGCGACCGCGTATTCCCTCGGCGGGGGCGCGCGGTGGAAATAGAGGCCCAATGCCGGCCGATCCGATGCCGGCGCGCCGATGGTGATGTAATGGATTTGGAACACCAAGGTCGATCCTGCGGGTAACCACTGACCCGAATCCTCCGGCATCGGTTGCACATCCAAGCCGGGAACATGGGCGGCGAAGAACCCGTTTCGGCCTTCCAGCCACGCGGGCTCGCGATCTTTATGCCGCGCGGGATACTGGACCAACACGAACCCGTGGTGCATGACGGCGGTGTTACTGGGTTTGAGCTGCACCGCGCGTACCCAACGATCCTTGTCGATCGGCACTGGTATTTTTAACCAGCGGTAGGGCAGAACGCCCTGCGCGGGCAGCTTCTGCTCGGGAAGTTTGATTACCAGATCAGGTTCTCCCAGCGGCCAGCCTTGCACACCCTCGGGTGGCTGTGCAGCCAGCGGGTCCGGCCCGTCGCCGCGAGGCGCCCCGCCATCGATCCAGCGCACCAAAGTCTTTTGTTCCTCGGTACGCAGGGATCGGTCCGCTAAGATCTCGCCGACCGCCGGATCCGCCTGCCAGGGCGGCATGCGCTTGGTCATGATGACCTCGCGCATCATCGGCGACCAACCGCGCACGGTCTCGTAACGGTCCATGGCCCAGGGACCGACGCCACCCGCGCGATGACAGTTTATGCACCGATCGCGGAGAATGGGTACGACGTCGCCCGTGTAGGAGAGCGGGCGCCGCTGCGGCTCGATGTTGAGCACACAGCCGACGACCGGCGCTTGACCGACCGCCACGGTCTCCTCGTCGAGCACCGCGGCGAGCGCATCGTTGAGGTAATGTCGCGTCGCCACCGGCCGTTGTGAGCCGTACTGCATGCGATCATCGATCGGCCCCCGATAACGAATGGCCCACGTCTTGGCATCGATCAGGATCGCCTCGCCGGTCCGCTCAGCTTGCAGGGACTGGATCACGAGTTGCGCCTCGTCCTTTAAGATGGGAATGTCGAGATGGAGTCGCGCCGCCTCCATCTTTAAGGCTTTGCGATCGTCCTGCGGGTTCGCATTGATCAACATGAATTCCACGCCTTGTTTGGCGTAAGTAGCGCGCAGCGCTTTCAGCACCGGCAGGCTGTCGCGCACCGTGATGCAACCGAGGCCGTGAATATATAGCACGACCGCCTTGGCTTTCGTGAGCCGATACAACTGATGAAAACGGCCGTCCTGGTCGAGTAAGGCGAAATCGCGCACCGGGGGCGAACGGGGATCCACAATCCCGGTGCTCGCGCCGCGCAGCCCGAAATAAACGATCCCACCGCCCGTCAAAGCACTCACAAGAGCAGTAATTACTAGCGCGGTTCTCGATATGCTCATGAGAACATTATATATAGACCAGCGCCGTTATTTAATTCCGTTGATACGGTGATTGCACCTTGCTGCGGCATGGCTGAAAATGGAATCAATTTTACTTCGCGGGCGGGGTATGAGCCCGCCCTTGACCAAAGGGGGTAGTTGCACTACTCCCCTTTGGAAACCCCAATGCTAAAGTGCCCGCCGTAAAACGGCGGGGTATTCAGAATAAACGCCAAGAAAAACTGAATAATCAGTGCACTTGCTGACCGATGTCCTGGTCCGATATCGCTGGCTGTTCGTAGTGCCCGTGGTCTTGCCCTTGTCGGTTCTGTTCGACCTCTACTGGGCTATCCGGAACTGGTACTATCGAGGCTTGAGGAGCGCCCCCGAAGGGCACGCGGAGCGCGTGCGCGCTATCCAGGCACAGGTGCGCCAGTGGCGAGCAGCTGGCGACCGGCGGCCCCTCTGCACGGCGCGCAAATCCTGGATGAACGTCTCGATGCGGGTCGCCCGCTACAAGCGCCGCGACAACACCATCCGGGTCGATCTCTACGATATCCTGGCACTCGATACGGAACGGGCCATCCTCCGGGTCGAGCCCGGAGTGACCATCGGCCAGATCACCCGTTATCTCATTCCCAGAGGCTGGACCCTGCCGGTGGTCCCGGAGCTCGACGATCTCACGGTCAGTGGGTTAATCCTGGGATTCGGCATCGAAGGCTCATCCCACAAGTACGGCCTGTTCGCCGATATCGTCGAGGCATGCGAGGTGGTGATCGGGGATGCCACACTCGTGCGCGCTACCCGCGAGATCCATGCGGATTTATTCCATGCCCTGCCCTGGTCGTACGGCGCGCTGGGGATCCTGGTCGCGGTGGAGCTGCGCATCATCCCCTGCAAGCCCTGGGTGCACCTCCGCTATCACCCTGTTAATAGCCTGAACGAGGCCTGTGAAGTGTTCACCCGGGAGGTTTGCCGCCCGGATCCGCCCGAGTTTGTCGAGGGCATTCTGTACGCACGCGACTCTGGCGTAATCATGAGCGGTGATTTCGCCGCCGACCCGGCAGACGCCAAAGTGAATGCCATCGGCTGGTGGTTCAAACCCTGGTTTTACAAACACTGCGGGTCGTTCCTGGAGCGGGGCGGCGGCGAGGAGTCTATTCCCCTGCGACAGTACTACCATCGACACACGCGCAGCATCTTCTGGGAAGCGGAGCTCATCATCCCGTTCGGTAACCATGCTCTGTTCCGTTACCTCCTCGGATGGATGATGCCGCCCAAAATTTCTTTTCTAAAACTTACCCAGGGCGAGTCGATCCGCGCCTATTATGAAGACCGGCACGTGTGTCAGGACATGCTGGTGCCGATCAGTCACCTTGCGGAGACGATCGAGTTTTTCCACACTAACTTCGCGTGCTACCCGCTGTGGCTTTGTCCGCACCGGACGTTCCGCACCCAACCTCAGGGTTTCTTGAAGCCGTCCCAAGAAGCCTGCGACTATGAGATGTTCGTGGATGTCGGTGCCTACGGTGCCCCGGGGGCGGTCCGACGCGGCGAGCCCTACGATTCCCGGCGCGCTGTCCGTAGGATGGAGGACTTTGCGATAGCGCATCGCGGTTACCAGTGTCTATACGCCGTATCAGAACTATCACGCGATCAATACCGCCGGATGTTCGACTGCGCCCTGTATGACAGCGTCAGGCAGAAATACCAGGCCGAAGGTGTCTTCATGGATACCTACGACAAGGTGAAGCGGCCGGCGTGAGTAGTGGACCCCCAGGTTTATGACTATTATGACCACACAGATGCTATTGAACAGGAACTTACCCAGTCGAGTAGGTCGGGTTAGCGGAGCGTAACCCGACGAATGCCTGATGAGATACGCGCATTCCTTCGGGGCGGTTCGTTCTTCTTCACCGTGGTGACGGAGCAACGGCGGACGCTGTTTGCGTCCGCGGATGCGGTTGAGGGCTTGCGAAAGGCGTTCCGCGTGCGTTCAACTCGTCCTTTCGAGGTGGACGCCATGGTGGTCCTACCTGATCATCTGCATTGTATCTGGACACTGCCGCCGGGCGACGCCGATTTCGCGACGCGCTGGCGGCTGATCAAGACGTGGTTCACCAAGCACTGTGGCCCAGGATTGCGCTCGGAACCGAATCGCGCAAGGACAGCGAAGCGAGAACAAGCGTTATGGCAACATCGCTATTGGGAACATGCGTTGCGGGAATGAAGCCGATTTTACCCGGTATGTCAAGTACGACCGGTCGACCGGTAAAACACGGGCTCGTTGCATCCGCGATGGAATGGCCGTATTCCAGCTTTCGCCGCTATGTCGAGGCTGAGGTTTATCCGCCGGATTGGGGACGGGGTGCGATGGATTTTGAAGGAATAGGGTATGAATGATCCGATTGGTTTGTCGGGTTACGCTGCGCTAACCCGACCTAGTGTGCCCAGCATGGGCTTGTGCTAGCAACGTGAGAGTTGTTGCCGGAGCTGACAGTGGCAACGGTAGCCGAACCGCAAGGCCAAAGCCGTGAGGCGCAGGCTGAAGGAAGCGGAAGGCAAACCCTCGCCGGAACACGAACAGACAGAAAGGCCTGTTGTGCTGGGCGAGCTGGCTAGGGACGGCGAAGCCCGAAGACTGTCAAGGCAC
>JBIMKD010000042.1:0-18650 GCA_043673815.1 Chromatiales bacterium | reverse complement strand
TCATCGATGTGTTACCCATGTCCCCGAACACCTGTTACCCTTGACTCCGGTCTATACAGGGAGAGGGTGAGGGTGAGGGCTCTTTTCATCTCTCCAGGTCGGCTTGCGATCGTGGCGATTCTTGGCGTTGTAGCACTGCACGAACTCGTCAAGGTCCCCGCGCTTGAGCGGATTCTCCTTGAGGGTGAAGTGCATGTTGGTGCGCAGGTCGTAGATCCAGAGCTTCTCGGTCCACGGCTTTTCGCGCGCCGGCTTCTTGTCGAAGAACAGCACGTTCGCCTTCACGCCCTGGGCGTAAAAGATGCCCGTGGGCAGGCGCAGCAGCGTGTGCACATCCGCCTGCTTGAGCAGCTCGCGGCGGATGGTCTCGCCCGCCCCGCCCTCGAACAGCACGTTGTCCGGCACCACTACGGCCGCGCGGCCGTGCTGTTTGAGCGTGCTGAAGATGTGCTGCACGAAATTGAGCTGCTTGTTGCTGGTCGTCGCCCAGAAGTCGTCGCGGTGAATCGTCAGCGTCTCGCGCGAGGACTCGCCGGCCTCGTTAACGATGGTCACGCTGCTCTTCTTGCCGAAGGGCGGATTAGATAGCACCACGTCGAACTCCTCGCCCTTAGCCGCCAGCGCGTCCTTCACCTCCACCGGCACGGGCGCCGAAGCATCGCCGCCGATGCCGTGCAGCACCATGTTCATGCAGCAGAGCTGCGCCACGCTGTCCACCAGTTCCACGCCGCGCAGCGCCTCGGTGTGCAGATGCTTGATCTGCGCGCCGCTGGGTTTGTGGTGGCGCCGGATATGCGCGTAAGCCGCAAGCAAGAAACCGCCGGTGCCGCAGGCCGGGTCGCAGATCACCTCGCCGAGCTTGGGCCGCACCACGTCCACAATCGCCTGTATCAGCGGGCGCGGCGTGAAGTACTGGCCCGCGCCGCCCTTCACGTCCGCCGCGTTCTTCTCCAGCAGACCCTCGTAGGCATCGCCCTTCACGTCCGTGTCGAGCGAGGACCACTCCTCCTTATCAATCAGGTCCGCGATCAGGCGGCGTAGCTTGGCCGGGTCCTGAATCTTGTTCTGCGCCTTGCGGAAGATGACGCCGATCAGTCCCGTCTGCTTGCCCAGCGCCTCCAGCGTGTGGCGGTAGTGAATCTCCAGCTCATCGCCGTCGCGCTTGAGCAGCGCCGGCCACGAATACTCGGCCGGGATAGTGGCAGCGGCGTACCGCCGCTGAAACAGCGGCTTCGTCTGCTCGTCCGCCATCTTGAGGAACAGCAGGAAGGTCAACTGCTCGACGTAGTCGCCATAAGACAGACCATCATCACGCAGGATGTTGCAGTAATTCCAGAGCTTTTGGACGATGGTCGTGGAGTTCATTTCTTGTGGGCCAACTCGGGATGCGCCGCTGCCGCCAGAGGCTTCTGGATCTCGTCGCGATCCGGCGGATGCGTCTTAAGCTGCCCGATCTTGAGCAGGTTTTCCAAGCTCATCAAGATCCCCCATCAGCACGATTTTCGGCTCAGACATTATCCGGCTTACGAAACGCTCGCCGTTCGCCAGCTTCGACCGAAAACTCTTCGTCGGCATCACGACCGGATTCACTTCCCGGCGCAACCGGTCACGCGCTCCATACACAGCTTCCACGACCGAATCGAATGAAGGAGACCCGACCACCATCACATCCACGTCGCTTGCCGGCCCTTCTTTCCCCTGCGCCACCGAGCCGAAGATGAAAGCCGCATCGATGTTCTCTGCCAGAGGCAGCAAGGCCTCACGTAGCACATCGGCCATACCCACTGTCTTGCGGAAGACGCCCGCCAGTTCCTCGAAGATCGGGCAAGCCCGGCTCGCTTGATAGCGCACCTGGTTACCGACGCTGGTCCGCGTCAGCAAACCAGCCTCAGCGAACCTGTTTAGTTCCCGATGCGCCGATCCGGCCGGCACACCTGTCAGGCGCGCGATCTCCCGAACATAAAAGCTCTGCTCCGGCCGCAAAAGCAGCAGCGCCAGCAACTGGCGGTGATAACCACCAAACAACACCGAGGCCAGGTCGGGCCGCCGCGGAGGTTTCTTGCGTGTTCTCACAATGAGAACAATTGTCGCTTATTTGAGAACGACGATCAAGCGACTCAATTGTGCGAGAACCGCGGCCAGGTCTGCTCGTCCGCCATCTTTCCTTTTATTCCCCCTCTCCCACTTGCGGGAGAGGGCTGGGGTGAGGGTGTTTCTTGCTCGACGTAGTCGCCGTGTCATCACGCAGGGCGAATCGGGATTTCGAGCGAGCAACAGTTTACTCGCGAGCCGGTGGGCGGGCGCGGCTCTGTCCGCGCCCCGGGCTCTTGCGCTTGCAATAGTTCCAGAGTTTCTGGACGATAGTCGCTGAGTTCATCGAGGCGGTATCGGTATGCGCAAAAAGAAAACCCTGGCTGAAACAAATCCGTATCTGCGCGATCCAGAAATGCGCAAGCGGCTGCTATTCAATTCCGCCAAGACCTCGTCAGCGGTCGAAGGCATACGGGCCCCGTTCAAGCAATTGGCCAAAGAGCTAGGCATAGACGACAAATCGATCAAACCTACGCGACCTAAGAAAGCACAAGCGGTTCGGCGTAAACCGCGGAGTGTTGGAAACCCGTAACCGGATTAAGGCTTGGTTACAACTTCCAACCCTCGCGGCGCATAAGACCCAACAGGCTGATGCAGGGAATGCCCAACTCGCGACAAACGTCGGGGATGAAGTGGCTTCGTGGGGGATTTTTCTTTTCGGAGGCGGACGTTTCCTGCGTGACGACGATGCCATCCTTTTGCTTCGCCAGCGCGATGACGTATGCATCTGCTTCTTCGTGCTCTGCCTTCGGATCACGCAATCCCACGAACTGATTCTGGATCGCCTGTGCGTCTGCCAAGACGTCCGCTGTAGGGACAAAAATTCCTGAGTTCGCAATTGCCCATTTGTTCAGATCATTGGTTCCAACTGCTTTGATCTCTTCGCGGACTAATGCTGGGGCGAGAACGCGTCCTTTGGCTACCAGGTCGCCAATACGCTCATTCAAAGTGCCGAAAACATCTGTTGGGTAATAGCGGGCTTGCCAATCCATAAACGAACTTGTATCCACCGAGTAGATTTGCCCGACCATCCCTTCACTCATCGGAAGGTAGGCCCACCGGACCGCTCCAAAGCAAGGTCCGCAGTTTCTCGAAGTGTTGGAACTTCAGATCCAAGTATCGAGCAGCGTCAACCGAAGTGATCCGGTTGGCGGACATGGCTTCAAACACAAGTTGCGTAAACGGCCGGCCGTTTCGACCCACAGCCTTAACCGCTGGAGTCACGGGTCCGCTCTTACGCGCGGGGAGCGCGGCGATATATGCAGTCCATGCCTCGCGCCAGGAATGATATTGATCCCATGTCATAAAGCCCGACTCTCGTAGCCGCGTCCCCAGTGCGAGCGGCGTCACTCGAAACCTGCGAGCCAGTTGCCGGGTATCGTCCAAAGCCCATTGGGAATTCTGTAAAGAGGCAGCTTCGATCTCGGCTCGGAGCGCCGCTTCCGGGATTAACGCATGGCTGGCCGCAATTTCTGCGAACCGCTCAACCGACGCCCAGTCCTCCCCGGTCCGATCCTCCTGGATCGCGGGCTGTTCCTCATTGCCACCCGCGAGCATGAGATGAACTACCTCATGCAGGAGCGTAAATATACGGGCGCCCGGAGCGACTTCCTTGCTATTGATCGCAACCACCGGCATCGGCATACGCAGTAGCGACAGCCCGCGTACTTCAAAGAGCGGCACCCGGCTGAACTGAAAGACAAGAACGCCTAAATTCTCGACCGCTGCGCGCCATGAATTCCAAGCCTTCCATTCGTCCGGCCATGCCAATTGTTGATTCATCGTTACGGACAAAGCCTCGCGCAGGCAAGCACCTACATCGGCAGGCGATTCCCTCAGGTGTGCCGCCAACGCAAATGGCGAAACGTCTTCGCCGAGTTCTCCAAACAGGTTTAGCGCCGTCTCCCTGCGAATAATCATCTGCCGCAGCGCCAAACGCAGTTCAGGGGATTCATGCCCCGGTTGAACACCTAGCAGCCGTCGGTACTCGGTCGCAAGCTGCGGAACCTCGGGGGGCTTGGGCAAGAAAAAAATACTGAAGGGCCGGTGGAAGAAGCGCGCAAGCAGTTGGATCTGACGCATCGTGGGCTGGCGCACGCCCGCTTCCCAAGCCTCCACCTTCTCGGGCTTGACGTTTAGGCGCTTGGCCACCCGAAATAGCTCGAAGCCGCTCTCCTGACGCGCCCAGGCGAGCAACTGTGGGTTAATCGGCAGGGTATCTGAGGCTGCCATGGCTACTGAATTATCCCGCAAAAGCCCGCACCAATACCGACTGCCGCAGTCGCGCGGCGCGCTTGAGGTTGGCGGCGACGGTGGCTTCGAGTTCTTCGATCACGGAGAGGCGGCGCTCGACTTCGGCGACGATGCGGTGTTGCTCCAACAGAGGCGGCAAGGGGATACAGAGCGTCTTGATCTTCCCTTGAAAAATATTTGCTTGAGCGGTCTGAGTTTTCTTCCCGGCGATCTGCTGTTGTAAGAGCGGTGAGCGAATAGCGAGCGACAGGTAGCGCCCCATCGAAGCCAACGGTTTAAGAACGGCAACACTTCGAACCAGTGTGAAAACCAATCCATCTGGTGCGATCGTTGATCTCCCGACGCTTCCGGAGCATGACAACAATACGTCTCCAGAATTGATTACTAGACGTTTCGCGATGCGGTCGTACTCATGCTGAGGAACGAAATCAACGTCCGTAAGTGAAAGTCTGCCGTCAAGGACGTTACGGGCCGATAGGAGAAAAATGCCCGAGGCCGTGCGCTCCGGAGTAATGTGCTCGCCGTCCGTGATGATGCTTGTGCACTGCTCCGCAGAAGCCCATGTCCACCCGTCGGAAGGTGCCGGAAGCTCGCCCGTATCTGGTGAGATTGGCGTCTTGTATATACCTCTGCCAGATCGTTGCTCTTGGCGCTCATTAAGCAAGCGGTGCAGCAGCTCTGACCCTGATTCGTAGGTGCGGCCTTCGCAGCGGGCGAGTTCGGCTTCGGTAGGGACGAGGCGGCCTTCGCAGGCGGCTTTGAGGACGCTGGCGCGGTAGCGCTTGAGGTTGGCTTGCACGCGCTTAAGGGCCGTGACGCTGGCGTCGAGGCGGGTGAGTTGGGTTTCGAGTTCGGCGACGATGCGGCGTTGTTCGTTTGGTTCAGGAACCTCAATCTCGAATGGCGAAATCTGATCGAAGTCGACCCTGGGGCGGTCCCCCGCGTCTAAGTGCGTCGTAAAACTAACGAAGTCGCGTGAATTCAGGCGATAGCGCAGAAAGTCCGGATCAACGCCTTCGGTTTTCGGTAGAACGATAAATTCGGCCGAGCATAGTCCGTCGAAGTCCGCGCGATATACCTTGTTCAGGTAGGGCCGTAGCCGACCATAAAGAACATCGCCTGCGTAAAAGCGATTGGCCATGCTCTTCATCGTCGCGGCGGGGACTGTTCCCAATAGCCGCATGGTGTGCGACTCGACGTGCTCCATACCGATGTATGGCAAACCAGGGCGGGCAGGGGGCTGCGCCTTCTCGCGTCTCGGTCGAATGAGATCGCCGAGGGGCGCTCGCCGGTACAGAACTGGATTCCCGGCGGACACATGGTCCGGCTCGTGGGAACGACGCGGTTGTTGGTGTTTGGCTAGATAGGGGGTGATGGGGCCTTCGCTGACGACGAGCTGTTTACTTGCCTCCCCCTCACCCCAGCCCTCTCCCGCGCGGGGAGAGGGAGAAACGGCGCCCTCTTTCTGAGCAGCATGCCCGCTGTCCTGGGCACTACCCCTTCCCCCTCCCGAAAGGGGAGGGCAATCAAGATTTTGGGGAGGGGGGTTTGGATTCGGCTTGTGCTTCATGCCGCGAGCGCCAGGTTGAGTTCATCCATCAGCGGCCACAGGCGCTCGCCGAAGACGCGGTACATGGGGCCGAGGACGCGGTCGGCTTCGAGGTGTTCGCGGTCCACGCTGCCGCTGGCGATGATGTAGTCGCGCATCTTTTCCAGCCAGGCGATCTCGTCGGCGGTGAAGCTGGCGCCTTCGCTCTGCTTGGCTTTCAGCCATTCCGCGTAGCGAGTGCGGACGTGATCCTCGAAAGGTTGCAGCATGGGCTCCTGTTCCCAGGCGTAGCGGACGAGAGAGATGAGGTCGGTGAACCGCTTGACCTGTCCTTTGACCTTGCTCGGTTGGGTTTGCTGGTAGGCGTGCCAGAGGGTGTCTGGTGTCCAGTGGGCAGGCGCCTGTTTGAGCTTGGCTTCCAGGTCCTTGAGCGCTTCTTCCGTGATGCGTTTTTTGTAGGGGCGGCTATAGAGGACTTGCAAGGCTTCGATCTCGGCCTTGTGCTCTTCGATATAGGCGCGGAAGTCGCGGGTGAGGCTCTCGGCTTTTTCCTTGGCGGCGGCGCTAAAACCTTGCTCGGTCACCTTGTCGATAGTGACCCTATCTACGGTCTGCTCGGATTGGGTCTTGAGCTGGGCGAGGGTGTTGCGCAGGTCGGGGTTGTCGAAGGGGGCGCAGGCTTTGGCGGCGAGGGTTTCGCGGGCGGCGGCGAATTCTTCCTTTGTGGGCGTTCGCCCTTCGACAGGCTGAGGGCGAACGCTTAGTGCTTGGGCGGCGATCTTGTCCGGGTCGATGGCGTCCAGCAGTTGGTTGGCGAGCTGGCTGAGCGTGGCACCGCCGGTGAGCTCGGCGATCTGCTTGCGCTGCTCGGGCTTCAGCTCGCGTTCCAAACGCGCGAGGCGGCCGGCGAGGCTGGTAAGCGCATCTTCGTCGCGCTTGCCGAAGGCGACACCGAGCAGGAGCTTGTCGAAGCTCACGCCGGGTTTCTTTTCCAACGGGCGGGAGTCGGTCTTGTCGCTTTCGCAGACGCCGACGGCGTCCACGATGACGAAGTGGGTCTTGGCGTGCGCCTCGGCGCCGCTGACGGCCTGCAGGTCCGTGGGCGATAGCACGCGCGTCCCGCGGCCTTTCATCTGCTCGAAATAGACGCGGCTCTTCACGTCGCGCAGGAAGATGAGGCACTCCAGCGGGCGGATATCCGTGCCGGTGGCAATCATGTCCACGGTGACGGCGATGCGCAGTTGCGGGCTCGTGCGAAACTCCTGGATGAGCGACTCCGATTTCTCGTAACGCTTGGTCTCGGTATTGTAAGTCTTGTAGGTGATCTTCTTGCAGAAGTCGTTGCCCTTGCCGAAAACCTCACGGCAGATGTGGACGGTATCCTCGGCGTGGCTGTCGTCCTTGGCAAAGATCAGCGTCTTGGGCACGAGCACGCGAGCGGGAAAGAGCTCGGTCGGCAGGGCCTGCCTCCAGGCTTGCAGCACGGTGCGGATCTGCGAGGGGACGACGACGGAACGGTCCAATTCCCCACGTTGGTATTCGAAGTCTTCGTCCAGGCGCTCCCAGCGGGTCTTGCGGGTGTCCTTGCTACGGCGGTCTATATAGTTGCCGGCTTCGACCTTGGCGCCCTTCTCGGTGATTTCGGTGCGGATGCGGTAGACGTCGTAGCCGACATTGACACCGTCCGCCACGGCGCGCTCGTGGCCGTATTCCATCACCAGGTTCTGGTTGAAGAAGCCGATGGTCTGCTTGCTGGGCGTGGCGGTGAGGCCGATGAGGTGGGCGTCGAAGTATTCGAGCACCTGGCGCCAGAGGTTGTAGATGGAGCGGTGGCACTCGTCGGTGACGATGAAGTCGAAGGCCTCGATGGGAATCTTTGGGTTGTATTCCACGTCCTTCGTTCGATCATCGGCGGTGCTGATCTCGAAAGCGGAAAGCTCATCGGCATCTTCCGGCAGTTCTTCCCCGCGCAGCAGCGAGTAAAGCCGCTGAATCGTGGTGATGGTGACACGGTTGCTGTCGGTCCAGTCGAAGTGGCTCGATTGCAGGCGCTGGATGTTATAGGTCTCGGTGAACTTGCGGTTGGTGTCCGGCAGGTTGTATTGGTCGAACTCGCCCTTGGTCTGTTTGCCCAGATTGTCGCGGTCCACAACGAACAACACGCGGCGCGCATTGGCGTGCTTGATAAGGCGGTAGGTGAAGGCGCAGGCGGTGTAGGTCTTGCCGGCGCCGGTGGCCATCTGGATCAGCGCGCGGGGCTTATCCTGCGCGAGCGACTGCTCCAGGCGGGTGACGGCTTCGATCTGGCAATCGCGCATGCCGGTGGTGATGAGCGGCGGCATGTTGCGCAGCCGGGCGCGCAACGTGCCGGCTTCAGCCAGCCATTTGGCGAGGGTTTCCGGCTTATGGAAGGCGAAGACATTGCGCGAGCGCGGCTCCGCATCGCGCGTGTCGCGGAACAGGGTTTCCACGCCTGTAGATTCATAGAAAAACCGCAGCTTGGCCTTGCCCTGGAGAAAGGGCGGCAACTGGCCCGCATAGAATGCGGATTGCTCCGCTACGCCGGAGAGCAGCACGCCTTCTTTCTTGGCTTCGATGATGCCGACCGCAGCGCGGTCCAGCATCAGCAAATAGTCGCAGCGACCTTCCTTGAGCGGCACTTCGCGCAAGGTGATACCGGGCCCGGCGTTGGGGGCGTAGGCACGGTAGTCCTGCACTGCCCACCCGGCGGCGGTGAGCAGAGCGTCGATAGTCTCCCTCGCGAGCTCTTCTGGGGTTGGCATCAGGGCAAAGGGTAACACAAGAGACCCCGGGCTTAACGGGCATCAAAACGAACGTGCGGGTTCCGGTGCGTCACCCGCCACGCCATTGACCGCTTTCGATTTTCCGGCGAACCGGATACATTTAGCTATCTTGTTAGTCACATTGTCCGGGTGTTAGTGTGATCCGTATCCTGGGTATCGATCCCGGCTCTCGGATCACGGGCTATGGCGTCATCGATGTGGACGGCGCGCGCACTTTCTATGTCGCCAGCGGTGGCATAAAGACCGCGGGCGATGCGCTAGCCCCGCGGCTTAGCCGCATCTTCGATGGTGTGACGGCGGCGATAGAAGAATATAATCCGCAAGAGATGGCGGTGGAGCTGGTGTTTATTAACCGCAACGCGGACTCCGCCCTGAAACTTGGCCAAGCCCGCGGGGCGGCACTGGTGGCCGGGGCGAAGCGTGGTTTACCGGTGTTTGAGTTTACCCCGGCGCAAATTAAACAGGCCATCGTCGGCCGGGGCAATGCCGAAAAGGCTCAAATCCAACACATGATCAAGGTGCTGCTGAACCTCGAGGCGCTGCCCGAGACCGATGCCGCAGACGCGCTCGCGGTAGCGCTCTGTCACGGGCACACACGCCAAGGCCTGCTACGCATGCCCGGCGTGCGGCGCAACCGGCGGCGGCGATTTCTATGATCGGACGCATCCGCGGACTGCTGATCGAAAAGCGGCCCCCGCATCTCCTGCTCGAGGCCCACGGCATCGGCTACGAGCTAGAGGCGCCGCTCAGCACCTTTGACCGCCTACCTAAACTCAACGCCGAGGTTTTGTTATATACGCATCTCGTCATCAGGGAAGACGCGCACCTCCTGTTCGGCTTTTTAACCGAGTCCGAACGGCGGCTGTTCCGCGCGCTTCTCAAGGTCAGCGGGATCGGCGCCCGCACCGCGCTCGCCATTCTCTCCGGGTCTGATGTAGAGGAGTTTGCCAAGTGTATCCATGCGGGAGACATCGCGCGGCTGACACACCTGCCCGGGATCGGAAAGAAGACCGCCGAGCGGCTGGTGATCGAGATGCGCGACCGCCTCAATGATTGGACGCCGCGCGCGGCGGCCGCGGGAGGGGCCTTCGCGGGATCCCATGACGCCTTGGCGGACGCGATCGAGGGTCTGGTGGCGCTCGGCTATAAAGCTCACGAGGCCGGGCGCTACGTGCAAGCCATCGATACCGCCGGGATGACGAGCGAAGCCATCATCCGCGCGGTGCTGCGCTCACAAGCATGACCGATCCGAATCCATTAATCCTTCCCGACACCATGGCCGGCGAAGCGGACGAAGCATTGCGGCCCCGCCGGCTCAAGGATTACGTCGGCCAGACGCCGGTGCGCGAACGGCTGGAGATTTTCATCGCCGCCACGCGCCGGCGGCGCGAGCCGCTCGATCATGTACTGCTTTTTGGCCCGCCGGGACTCGGTAAGACGACGCTCGCCCATATCATCGCCAACGAGCTGGGGGTTGCTTTGCGTCAGACCTCCGGTCCGGTGCTGGAGCGCCCCGGCGATCTGGCCGCGATCCTGACCAATCTCGAGCCACGAAACGTGCTCTTCATCGACGAGATCCACCGCTTGAGCCCGGTGGTGGAGGAGATCCTGTACCCGGCGCTCGAGGAGTTTCAGATCGATATCATGATCGGTGAAGGTCCGGCGGCCCGCGCCATCAAACTGGATCTGCCGCCGTTTACCCTGGTCGGTGCCACCACCCGCGCCGGGCTGCTCACCTCGCCGTTGCGAGACCGCTTCGGGATTGTCGAACGGCTGGAATTCTACGACGCGGAGGATCTGACCCGGATCGTGCGGCGCTCGGCGCGCATCCTCGGCGTCGCCGTCGATGCCGAAGGCGCCGGGGAGATCGCGCGGCGGGCGCGCGGCACGCCGCGCATCGCTAATCGTCTGCTGCGCCGCGCCCGGGATTACGCCGAGGTCCGCGGCGATGGAGAGGTCAACGTGGACATCGCTAAGCGGGCTTTGGAATTGCTCAAGGTCGACACCCACGGCTTTGATATCATGGACCGCAAGCTGCTCTTGACGATTATCGAAAAATTCGATGGCGGGCCCGTCGGGGTCGACAGCCTGGCCGCCGCGATCGGGGAAGAGCGGGGGACGATCGAGGATGTGCTGGAACCGTTCTTGATCCAGCAGGGATTCATGATGCGTACCCCAAGGGGACGCACAGTGACGCGCGCCGCGTGGTTGCACTTCGGAGCCGCGCCACCCGAGCACCTCGCGAGCCAACCCGATCTGTTCGGCGAGCGCTAAAGCGCGTTGCCCAAACCCATACCCCCTTCGATGTTAGCCGAGCTTACACATGGCGACTGATCTTTCGATTACTAATTTGATCCTGGGCGCCAGCCTATTGGTCAAGTTCGTGATGGTGGTTTTAATCGCCGCTTCGCTTTGGTCTTGGACGGTGATCTTCAATAAACGCGCCGTGGTCAGGAAAGCGCAGCACGATGCGGATAAATTCGAGGATCGCTTTTGGTCGGCCGATGATCTCTCCGAGCTCTATAACCGCATCGCGCAGCGCAGCCACGAGCCCTCGGGGCTCGAACGGATCTTTGAAGCCGGTATCAAGGAATTCGCGCGCTTGCGCCAACAAGAGGGCATTGAGCCAGGCGCCGTCTTGGAGGGGGCACAGCGCTCAATGCGCGTAGCCCTGAACCGGGAGATCGAAGATCTCGAGCAGAGCTTGCCGTTGCTCGCCACGGTGGGCTCGGTGAGCCCGTACGTGGGCCTCTTCGGCACCGTCTGGGGTATCATGAACTCCTTTCAAGCTCTGGCCAATGTGCATCAAGCAACGCTCGCGATGGTGGCCCCCGGGATCTCCGAGGCCTTGATCGCCACGGCCATGGGCTTGTTCGCGGCCATTCCCGCGGTGATCGCCTACAATCGTTACGCCAACGATATCGACCGCCTGTTCAGCCGCTACGACATATTCCTGGAGGAGTTTTCCTCCATTTTGCACCGCCAAGCGCACGCCTGAACGAAACATGGCCGGGGGAGTCTCAAGGGCATGGCGGTGAGACACAAGCGTAAGCGCCTGATGTCGGATATCAACGTCGTCCCCTACATCGATGTGATGTTGGTGCTGCTGATCATCTTCATGATCACCGCACCGCTCATCACCCAAGGGGTCAAGGTGGATCTGCCGCAAGTCGCCTCCGAACCGGTGCCCCCGAGCGATACCGAACCGCTGATCGTCACAGTGGACAGGAAAGGTAACTACTATATTGATTTCGGGGACCACCGGCACGATCCCGTGAGCAAAGCAACGCTGCTAAACCGCGTCCAGGCCGTGCTGCGTTACAAACCCAATGTGCCGGTCCTCGTCAATGGCGATCAAGCGGTCGCGTACGCCCGCGTGGTAGAGCTGATGGCGGCGCTCCAGGGCGTCGGCGTGCAAGGGGTTGGGCTTATGACGCAGCCGCCGGAACGCTGACGGCACGATGGTTCGAAGGCGACTCCGCTCGTTTCGATCGTTTATCTATGCTGTTGCGATCCATGCGGTCGCGATTGTATTACTCGCGCTGAGCCTGAACCTCGGCGAGCGTCCGCCCGCATCCAAACCAAGCTCTCAGATCGTACAGGCAGTCGCCATCGATCAAAACAAGGTCGAAGCCGAGGTGCAACGGCTGAAGGAGGCCGAACGGCGCAAGCGTAAAGACGAACAGGCACGCCGCGAGGCGCTTGAACGCGATGTGGCCGCCGCGAGAGAGAAGCGTCAAGCCGAGGAGAAACGCTTAGAGGAACTCAAGCAGGAACAGGCGGCCTTACGCAAGCAAGAACAGCAGCTTAAACAGGCTGAAGATAAACGCAAACGCGAGGAGACAGAGCGGCTGGCCGAGGAGCAGAAGCGAATCGCACAGGAAAAAGCGCTTGCGAAAAAACGTGAAGAGCGTCAGCAGGCCGAAGAGGAGAAGAAACGTCTCGCCGAGGAGCAACGCAAGAAGGTCGAGGCCGAGAAAAAGCGTAAAGAAGAAGAGCGGCGCCAGCGGGAATTAGCCGCGGCCCTGGCCGCGGATGAAAAAGCCCGCGCCGAGGCCAAGGAGCGCGAACGCGATCAAAGTGAAATCGATAAATATATTAAACTCATCCGCACGCAGATCGGCAACACCTTCAATTATCCCGAGCGGGGACTGTCCTGCGAGCTGTTGGTCAAGATGGTGCCCGGGGGCGACGTCGTGGACGCCGAGGTGATACGATCGAGCGGCAACCCGGTGTTTGACCGGCAAGCGGAGATCGCGGTACGCAAGGCGTCACCGCTACCGGTACCCGACGATCCGCGCTTGTTTCAGCAACTGCGCGAGATCCAATTCGTCTTTGAACCGGAGGTGTAGGCTTGAAGTGTTTGTATAGAGCTGCTGTGTGCTTCGCGTTATTGGCCTGGTATACAACCGCGCAGGCGGTATTGAAAATAAAGATCACCCAGGGCGTCGCGGGCGCGCTCCCGATCGCAATCGCCCCGTTCGATCCGCCCGGATCACAACGGCCGGCCGTGGATATCGCCGCGATCATTGCCGCGGATTTAGAAAGCAGCGGCGGCTTTGTCCCGATGCCGCGCGCCGATATGCCATCATATCCCCACGGTTTTTCCGAAATCAATTTTGCCGATTGGCGCCGGGTCGGGATGGACAATCTGGTGGTTGGGACCCTCCGGCCCGGTATCGGGACGGACTACCAGGTCGAGTTTTGGCTGGTCGATGTCTATAAAGGCACCCAACTTCTGGCGTATAAGGTGCCTGCAACAGCGGCCCAGTTGCGATTGGTGGCCCACCAGATCAGCGATGTGATCTACGAGAAGCTGACCGGCATCAAGGGATCCTTCGCCACCCGCATCGCTTATGTCACGGTCCAAGAGCGCGGCGGAGGGAACAAGATCTATGGGCTGCAAGTAGCCGATACCGATGGGGAGAATGTACAGACCCTATTGACCTCACCGCAGCCACTGATGTCGCCGGCGTGGTCACCGGACGGGAGGCGTCTCGCCTATGTCTCCTTCGAAGGCCGTAGTTCCGCCATCTACGTTCAAGATCTCGGGAGCGGTCACCGCGACAAGGTAGCCGCGGAAACGGGGATCAACAGCGCCCCGGCGTGGTCACCGGACGGAGGAAGGTTGGCGTTGACCTTGTCGCGCGATGGGGATCCCGAGATTTATTTGCTAACCCTCGCGAGCCGCCAACTGCGGCGCATTACGAACGACCCGGCCATCGATACCGAACCCTCCTGGTCACCGGATGGAACCCGTTTGGCGTTTACTTCCGACCGGGGCGGGAAGCCACAGATTTATGAAGTCTCGGTCTCGGGTGGACACCCGCGGCGTTTAACACACGAAGGCGACTATAACGCTCGCCCCCGCTATTCGTCGGACGGGAAATTATTGGCGATCGTTCACGGCGACGGCGGCAGTTACCGAATCGCCACCTACGACATGGAAACCGAGCGCCTGGCGATATTGACCGACACCCGCTTGGACGAGTCTCCGAGTTTCGCCCCCAACAATAGCATGATCATCTATACGACGGTCGGGCCAGAGGGCACCGAGCTGGCGGCGACCTCGATCGATGGCCGAGTGAAGCAACGCCTGGCATTGTTGCGCGGGGAGGTCCGCGAACCGGCGTGGGGCCCGTTCAGATATTAGAATCACGCTAGCAAAGAGGAGATAAAACGATGCAGACCACGAACATGCGAATGCTTATTCTCGCGCTGTCCGCTCTCGCAGTGGCCGGATGTCAAACCGTGGATGAGGCAAGTAAAGAAGACAGCGCGGCCACGGTGGGAGACCAGGGGATTTCTCCGGCCGAGATGGAGGCCATGGACGCGCAAGCCGGAGGCGCAAAGAAGGGTGAAGGTTACCCGAATGCTGATGTGCGCGACGGGGGACGCGGTGGAGATGGGGCGCGTGTGATCTATTTTGAATACGACAGCGATGAGATCCGGCCGGAATTTCGATCGGCGATCGAGGCCCACGCCGCCTACATCGCGAGCCACCCCGAGACGGTGATCACGCTCGAAGGGCACGCCGATGAACGCGGCTCGCGGGAATATAATCTAGCCCTCGGGGAACGCCGTGCGCTCGCGGTGCGCAAACAGATCACCTTGATTGGCGGTTCCACCTCCCAGATCCGCACCGTAAGCTACGGCGAGGAACATCCGGACTCCCCCGGACATGACGAAAGCGCCTATTCCCTCAATCGACGCGTACAGATCAGCTACTAGAAACCATGTCCGGCAGAGCAGTCCGCTCATGGCGCGGCGCGTTGTTTTTAACGGCCTACGCCCCTCTTTGCGTTATGGCGCAATACGATGCTCCCATCGTCGAAGGCAATCCAGCGGATGTCGAGGCCCGGCTCGAACGCCTCGAACGGCTGCTCACGAACCGAGGTATGCTGGATGTTCTGAACCAGGTCGAGCGATTGCACCAAGAGGTGAAACGGCTGCGCGGGGAGATGGAAGTTCAGGCGCATCGGCTCGAAAAATCCGAAGAGCGCGATGAACGACTGTATTCCGATCTCGACCGCCGGCTGCAACCGCTTGAAACCGGCGCGGGTGATCCGGGCAACGCTCGCAATGAATCCACAAGCCCCGAGGTAATGAGTCCCCCGCGAGCGGTCGCGCCAGCGGCTTCTCGGCCTATGGATGATTCGAACGGCGCGCTCGAGACGCCGGCCCATGACATCGGCGAGGCCCCGTCTTCCGTAGGGGCGCCGGACACGGGCACAACGATCGCCGCTGCGCGTGCGAGCCACGAGGAAGACGACTACCGACGCGCCTTCGACCTGCTTAAGGTAGGGAACTACAACGACTCCATCTCTGCTTTCAATAGTTTTCTTGGGCAGTATCCCAAAAGCGCGCACGCCGACAATGCGCAATACTGGCTCGCGGAGGCGTACTATGTGACCCACCAGTATCAGCCGGCCATCTCTGAATATACGAAGCTCGTTGAGCGCTACCCGGAGAGTCAGAAGTTAACCCATGCCCTCCTCAAGATCGGTTACAGCCACCACGAACTAGGCCAGCTCGACCAGGCCAAGACCAGTCTCGAGAGTCTCCGGGTTCGTTATCCGGGCACGACCGCCGCACGGCTCGCGGACGAGCGCTTACAGCGCATTCGCCTTGAGCAACCATGACCCGCGCGCGCACACTTCTACTCCACGATGCTCATGCCCGCCGCCGTTCACAAATCGTCCCCCGAGGCGAGTCTACGCGTCACCGAAATCTTCTTGTCGCTACAAGGCGAGTCGAGCCGCGTGGGTCTACCGACAGTATTCGTGCGCCTCACGGGCTGTCCCTTACGCTGCTGCTATTGTGATACGGCTTACGCGTTTCACGGCGGTACGCGCCTGCCGTTCAATACCATCTTAGAACGGATCACCGAGTATCATGCTCGTTATGTCACCGTGACCGGTGGCGAACCGCTCGCTCAGCCCGCATGTCCGGCTCTACTGCAACAGTTGTGTGATCTGGGTTACCGCGTCTCGCTCGAGACGAGCGGCGCCCTTGACATTCGGTCCGTCGATGAGCGAGTCATGAAGGTCATGGACTTGAAAACGCCGGGATCGGGAGAGGCCGGAAAAAACGACTATCGAAATATTCAATATCTTGCGGCGACCGATGAGGTGAAGTTCGTGATTCGCGACCGCAACGACTACGACTGGGCCAAGGAGCTCATGCAGCGCTTTAGCTTTCCGTGCGAGATCCTGTTTTCGCCGAGCAGCGGGGAGATCGACCCCGCAGAGATGGCCGAGTGGATCCTGGAAGACCGGCTTCCGGTGCGCTTTCAGATTCAACTGCATAAGGTGATCTGGGGTGATATGCCCGGACGCTAGTCCACGGCGTGCGATCGTATTGATCTCGGGAGGGCTCGATTCCAGCACGGCCTTGGCCATCGCCCGCGAACGAGGGTATTCCTGCTACGGATTATGCGTTGACTACGGGCAACGCCACCGCGCCGAGCTCGCGGCAGCGCATCGAATCGCTATCGCGCTCGGCGCCCAAGACTACAAGACTATGCGCTTGGACCTCTCGGCGATCGGGGGATCTGCATTGACGGACCCAACCATCGCCGTGCCGGAAACACCGACTGAAGGGATCCCAGTCACGTACGTTCCCGCACGCAATACGCTGTTACTCGGCTTGGCCCTGGCGTGGGCCGAGGTGCTCGAAGCGTGGGATATTTTTATCGGCGTTAACGCGATCGATTATTCCGGATATCCCGACTGCCGGCCGGAATTTATTGCGGCCTTCGAGGCGATGGCCCAACGGGCCACCAAGGCAAGCGTGGAGGGAAAGCGCTTTAAAATACATGCCCCGCTTATCGAATTAAGCAAGGCCCAGATCATCGAGCAAGGCCTACGCCTGGGCGTCGATTACAGCATCACGGTCTCTTGTTATCAGGCCGACGACGAAGGACGCGCATGCGGGGTATGTGACGCCTGTCGCTTTCGTCGCGCCGGTTTCGGATCCGCCTGCGCGACGGATCCAACGCGTTATCGCTGAATCAACGCGCGGCTGTCTCGCTGGCTCGGCCAGCAATGACCCGTAGGAGTACAGCGCTAGTCAATGCCACGGGGCCGTACAAAAGATCGTAAAATAAAGCATATCGATATGCCTATAGGCCATTTCACGGCAAAGCGTTTGGCCTGTTATATTAATAAAAATGCGGCGGGGCGTAGCGCACGTTTGAAGCAAGCCTGAGGGATAGTCTGAATGATCAACAAAAACATTGAGAACTTAGCCGTTGAATACGATCATAAATCTCCCCAAGAGATTCTGGCGTATGCGCTAACGGCATATGAGCACATCGCGATCTCCTTCAGCGGTGCGGAAGACGTAGTGCTGGTCGATATGGCGACGAAAATAAGAAACGACATCCGTATTTTTTCTCTGGACACCGGGCGCCTGCACGCAGAAACCTACCGGTTCTTGGAGCGCGTAAGGAATCGATACCAGATCCAGATCGAGGTGTTGTTCCCTGATCCGCTCGCGGTAGAGCGTTTGGTGCGCGAAAAGGGATTATTCAGTTTTTATAAGGACGGCCATCAGGAATGTTGTGCTATCCGAAAGGTAGGACCTTTACGCCGGAAACTTCAATCGCTAGATGCTTGGATCACGGGCCAGCGCAGAGATCAAAGCCCGGGGACTCGGATCGAGCTTGCAGTCATCGAGAAGGACGCCGCGTTTTCAACCAAAGAACGCTCGCTAATCAAGTTTAACCCGCTCTCCAATTGGAGCTCGGCGGAGGTGTGGCGTTACATCCACACACACGATGTACCCTATAACGAATTGCATGAACGGGGATTTATCAGTATCGGGTGTGAACCGTGCACAAGGCCTGTGCTACCGAATCACCACGAGCGAGAAGGGCGGTGGTGGTGGGAAGAAGGCACCCAAAAGGAATGCGGGCTGCATACGGGAAACCTAGCTGCCGTGGCTCGCGGTTAAACCGTGCATATAACGTTCGTAAAAAAAATCATGGCCGATGGTCTCCCGTGCCGCAAGTGCATAGAGGTGCACGAGCGACTGAAGGGAGCAAATTTGCTCGAGCGCATCGACAACATCGTAACAGCCGACGAGCAGGATGCTGCGAGCGAGGGCATGGCGCTTGCCCGCGAATATAAAGTAGACCGCGCGCCCTTCTTTCTGGTACGCGACGAAGCAAATGCGGTTCGTGTTTATACCTCTTATTTTCGATTCGTCAAGGAAGTATTAAACCGCGAGGTTTCGGGAAAAGACGCCGTTGACGAAATGATGGAGCAGGTGCCGGATTTTCTATAATCGGGCACCGCTACAATGCCTAACGGATACCAGCCCTCCCGGGCTAACGAACGGGCAGGTCGCTGGGGTTAATAAGCTTTTCTATTTCCTCTCTTGTCCCAGCGCCGCAGGCCGCTTCAACTACCTCGCGGGTAAGGTGCGGGGCAAAACGCTCAATGAAATAG
>JBIMKD010000041.1:0-5600 GCA_043673815.1 Chromatiales bacterium | reverse complement strand
TACGCCTCGCCATCCACGATAAATTGCGCGCTCACCACATTGAGACGCCTTTACAGGAGCGCACCGTGAATGTACGCTCGTTCGTGCCTATTCAGAGCCAGGGATCGGAAAAACCGCAGGAGGCGCAGCGACTGGGAAGCAGTGTCAATCCCGCTCACGCGCCAGGTGACGAGTAGTTGATACGTCTCGTCGCTCGCTCTGCGGCTCCTGGTGCTGCTCGCGACGATTTATTCGCAACCTCGCCATTAATCCTCTCGGGTTACACTCTTAATAATGTATCCTCCCGACTTTTCATCGCGCTCCAGTTCAAGCAAGTGGCGTCCTTGTGCTTCTTCCAGCAACTTACCGAAGGAGCGGAATCCATAGTAAGCTTCGTTGAAGCCTGGATTGCGCCGTTTTAGCGCCTGCTTGACCATGGATCCCCAGATCTTCTCTTCGTCCCCACGTTCTGTAGACAACGCTTTGATTGTTTCTATGATGAGGTCCAAGGCCTGTTGTTTTTTACCTTCCTCTTTCGGTGCGGCCTTTTCCGTCAGGCCGGATGCGGACCGGCCAGTCGCTCTTTTATGCTGGCGCCTCTTGCTTTCTTGTTCACGGACCAGGTCATCGTAATAAATGAATTCGTCACAATTTGCGATCAGGAGATCAGAGCTGGAATTCTTGACTCCCACACCGATCACGACCTTATTGTTCTCACGCAGCTTGCTCACCAGCGGTGAGAAGTCCGAGTCACCACTGATGATGACAAAGGTATCCACATGTGATTTTGTATAACAAAGGTCAAGCGCGTCGACAACCATACGGATATCGGCGCTATTCTTCCCGGACTGGCTCACGTGAGGAATTTCTATGAGCTCGAAGGAGGCCTGGTGCATGGCGGCTTTGAAATCCTTATAACGCTCCCAGTCGCAATAGGCCTTTTTCACGACGATGCCGCCTTTCAGCAGTAAGCGCTCAAGGACTTTGGTGACATCAAATTGTGCATACTTGGCATCACGCACACCCAGGGCAATGTTTTCAAAGTCGCAGAACAATGCCATGTTCTTGGTCTCTGGTGTTCCGGCCATAATTAGATCTCTGGCATATTGGGCGCTACGGGTTTATGACGATAGGGTTGCATTCGTTAGCTTGGGAAGCTTAGGCCAGGGCGACCGGAAACGCCAATACATCCTGAATGTCCCGGGCACCGGCGGCAAGCATCACCAGCCGGTCGAAACCCAACGCACACCCCGCGCACGGCGGGAGCCCATGCGCCAGCGCGTCCAAAAGCCGCTCGTCGATCGGTGTCTCGGGCGCCCCTGAACGCCGGCGTCCTTCGAGGTCCGACTCGAAGCGCCTGCGCTGCTCGATGGGATCCGCGAGCTCGTGATAGCCACTGGCCAACTCCATACCGTGAACGAAGAGCTCGAAGCGTTCCGCGACCGGCGGATCATCGTCTCGAATACGCGCTAATGCCGCCTGCCTAATCGGGTAATCGTAGATGAAGCACGGCTGTCCCTTCCCGAGTCTTGGCGCGACCACATGACTGAGAATCAAGTCGAGATAAATACTCGGATCGTGCATTCCGTCGCCGCCTAGGCGTAAACCCAAGCGCTGCGCATGCAACGCTAATTTACGGGGTTCCTCGCGGTGCGGATCGAAGCCCGCATGGGTTACGAACGCCTCGGCATAGCTCATCCGTTCACACGGTCCGAGATCGATCAGATCCGCAACGAGCGATTCGGCCTCATCCATGAGCGCGTGGTGATCGTGATTGGGTTGATACCATTCGATGAGCGTAAACTCGGGGTTGTGCAAGCGGCCGGATTCGCCGTCGCGGAATACCCGTGCGATCTGATAGATGGGCCCGCTTTTGGAGGCCAGGAGGCGCTTCATGGCGAATTCGGGCGAGGTTTGCAGGTACAGCACCTGGGACAGCGCGGCGCCCGGCATTTGCAAACGGGTGCTCAAGCTCAGGAGCTGCGGATCGGTGATCCCAGCGCGGCTTAGCGCTGGGGTTTCGACCTCCAGGACGGAACGGGCAGTGAAGAATGCGCGGGTTTTTGCCAGCAACTCCGCCCGCAGCCTCAAGACCTCCCACGAGGCGCTCGGTTTCCAGGCTGTCTCGGGAGAGGGGCGGGCGCTCGAGATCACTCCTTCGCTCGCGCCACGTAGGCTCCCGTGCGCGTATCGATTCTGATTAGCTCATGTACCTCGACGAAGAGCGGCACTCTCACTACCGCGCCGGTCTCCAGGGTCGCGGGTTTCGTTCCGCCCGTGGCCGTGTCCCCGCGGATCCCGGGATCGGTCTCGGTGATCTCGAGGATCACGAAGTTCGGCGGCGCCACGGACATCGGCTCGCCGTTCCACAGGGTTACCACACAGGTCTCCTGACCCTTTAGCCATTGGCGCGCATCGGCCATAATGGTTTCGCTGGCGGATAATTGCTCGAAACTGGCGGCGTCCATGAAATGCCAGTATTCGCCGTCGGAGTAGAGATACTGCATTTCTCGATCGACAACGTCCGCGCCTTCGAGGGTATCTCCCGATTTAAACGTCCGTTCGATCACCCGCCCAGTCTTCAAGTTACGGATCTTCACGCGGTTGAAAGCTTGCCCCTTGCCGGGTTTCACGAATTCGTTTTCGACGATCGCACAGGGACTGCCGTCGAGCATCACTTTGAGCCCCGCCTTGAATTGGTTGGTACTATAGGTTGTCATCTCCGCGCCTAATCTACGTGCTGAAATTATTATGGGCACTTCTAATAATTCCCTCTCCCTCAGGGAGAGGGCTAGGGTGAGGGGTGTAAGTATATGATGTTTATACCCTCATCCTAACCTTCTCCCGGTGGGAGAAGGGACTTTTCGCAATTTTTAGAGACCCCCTTATGATAACCGAAACGCTTCATTCGCAGCAGCTTGCGGGGTGGCAGATCGAGCTGGCGCGCGCGATCTCGCGGCCGGAGGAACTGCTTCGATGCTTAGAGCTACCCCCCGACGTCTTTGGTCAGCCAGAAATTTCACGCACAGGTTTCCCGCTGCGGGTAACGCGCGGCTTTGTCGCCCGCATGCGCAAGGGCGATCCCGAGGACCCGTTGTTACGCCAGGTATTTCCGTCCCCTTCCCAGGCAACCACTACCAAAGATTTTTCGCTCGATCCCGTCGGGGACCTCGGCGCGCAGGTTCGTCCGGGTGTCCTGCACAAGTACCAAGGCCGTGCGCTTTTCATCGTCACGGGGGGCTGCGCGATCCATTGCCGCTACTGCTTCCGGCAACACTTCCCGTATGGCAGCGCCAACGCCGGCTTGGATCGCTGGCAAGGTGCCCTTGACTATCTCCGGCGCGATTCATCGATTACTGAAATCATACTGAGCGGCGGCGATCCCTTGGCGATCACGGACCGGCGCTTAGCCGCGCTGGTCGCCGAGCTTGATCGTATCCCGCATCTCGAACGCTTGCGCATCCATACGCGCATGCCCATCGTGCTACCCGAGCGCATCGACGATCGGTTTCTGGCATGGCTGGGCGCAACGCGTCTCCGCACCGTGATCGTGGTCCACGCCAACCACGGTGCGGAGATCGATGAGGAGGTCAGCGAAGCCATCCAGCGGCTGCGCGCGACTGGCGCCATCCTCCTCAACCAATCCGTGCTGCTACGGGGCGTCAACGACACGCTCCCGGCCCTCGTCGATCTCAGCGGGCGGCTCGTGGCGGCGGGCATCCTGCCCTATTACCTGCACCTTCTCGACCGCGTGCAAGGGGCGGCGCACTACGACACGCCCCGCGACCATGCCGTTGCGCTCATGGCGGGGCTGCGCTCCCGCCTCCCCGGCTATATGGTCCCGCGCTTCGTAAGGGAACAGCCGGACGCTCCGTATAAGGTTCCGATGGAGCTGCTTGAAGACTGAAAAGCGCTCATCGGCCTTTCCGCCAAATATCTATTTTTAGAATCTGGAAATATTCAGTACATTATGCGTCTACTGCCGGTGATGCCGTCCAAGCTTATCGAAAATCACCCACCCGCATTGTCGTCCGTCAATGAATTTCTCCCGATCGATTGTTTTCTATCTCGGGCTTTTCGCCTCACTCATCGTGTTCGCGCCTATCTCGCTCGTGGTGTGGCCCCTGCCTTACGATCTGCGTTACCGCATCGTGACGCTGTGGGCTCATCTCAACGTCTGGTGGCTCGCTACATGCTGCGGTCTGCGCTGGCGGGTGACCGGCATGGAAAACATTCCCGACGGCCCTGCCATCATCATGTGCAAGCACCAATCCGCCTGGGAGACCTTTGCCTTGCAAAAATTCTTTCCACCGCATGTCTGGGTGCTAAAACGCGAGCTCCTGTGGTTGCCACTCTTCGGTTGGGGACTCGCCACACTCAAACCGATTGCCATCGACCGAAAGGCTGTCCGCCGCGCGCTACGGCAAGTGGTCGAGCAAGGGCGCGACCGTTTGCAAAGGGGCCTATGGATCACCATTTTCCCGGAAGGTACGCGCGTGGCCCCAGGCCAGCGGGTAAGCTATGAAGTCGGCGGCGCCTATCTCGCCGCTAAGACCGGGGTTCCGGTCGTGCCGGTCGCCCATAACGCCGGGGTGTTTTGGCCGCGCGGCCGGCTCGAGAAAAAATCGGGCGTCATCGACGTGGTCATCGGTCCGATGATCGAGTCCAACGGGAAAGGCGCGGCCGAGATCAATCGATTGGTCGAGGATTGGATCGAGGCGGCCTGCGAGCGGCTGCCGATGACGCCTTGAGCTCTCACGGGAGAAACGCACGCAATGCCGCCAACAACAAGCACGGCACGACGACCGCGGTGAGCCCGCCGCGGAGCCTAAGAAACCAGGGCGTGATCGAATAGCGGCGCGCGAGCTCGCGATCCACCGCGTAGTCAGCCGCGAAGGCTGCCGCGAGTACCATGAAGCGGGTGGTTTCCGGGAGCAATAGCGCCAACCAAGCGGCGATCGCCGGTACCACGCTCCAGGTCATGAACACTGCGCGATCGCTTTCAGTCATATTGCGGTGGACCATCGCGATGCCCCAGTGCAGCGCACCGATAAAACTCAATATTACGGCGGCATAGGTGCTGAGCCAACCGAGAAGCAGCGGCCGGTAGCCGAAAGGCGCCGCCCACAAACTGCCCGCGAGGACGATAAACGGCACCAGCCCGCCGGCGCCGAGCCGAAGCGGAAGCGGAGGGATTTGCGGGTCGTTATTCATCGGTAAGGAACCGCGCGTTGTGGTCCTATATCCATTTCTTGCGTTTGAAGAACGTCAGCATCAGGGCGACGATGCCGATCATAATGCCCCACAATGCGGGATAACCCCAACGCCATTTCAGCTCGGGGAAATACTCGAAATTCATTCCGTAGATGCCGACGATAAAGGTCAAGGGAATAAACACCGTAGCGATGATGGTCAACACCTTCATGACCTCGTTCATGCGTTGGCTCACGCTCGAAAGATAGAGGTCGAGCATTCCTTGCAGCACGTCTCTCAGGTTCTCGATGGTATCGATCACCTGAATGGTGTGGTCGTAGACGTCCCGTAAATACACCTGGGTGTCCGGCTGTACCAGCTTGGATTCCCCGCGTTGCAAGGCGCTCAACATTTCGCGCAGCGGCCAC
>JBIMKD010000040.1:0-11683 GCA_043673815.1 Chromatiales bacterium | reverse complement strand
GCACAATCTTGCAATTTCGGCAAACCTTTTTTACGGACGTCCTATCGGTCAGAAAATCTATTCCCCGCGGTCTTGCCGCGGGGACCTTAGCGATGGGGTTTCCAAAGGGGAGAGGCGCAGCTCTCCCCTTTGGTCGCCCCACGGGGGTGCATACCCCGTGGTGGCGAAATCTAAATTGAATTTCTCTCTACCGCCGGCCATAGCCCTTGAGGTTCGCCTTCTTCATCAAACCTTCATACTGGTGGGACATCAAATGAGACTGGACTTGGGCCATGAAGTCCATCACCACGACGACGATGATGAGTAATGAGGTCCCTCCGAAATAGAAAGGCACATTGAACTTCAGGATTAAAAACTCCGGAAGCAAACAGACGAGCGTCACGTAGGCTGCGCCGGCCAAGGTCAAGCGCGTCATCACCCCGTCGATATACCGCGCGGTCTGATCGCCCGGCCGAATGCCCGGGACCAAGGCCCCCGACTTCTTTAGATTTTCCGCAGTCTCCTTGGGATTGAACACCAGCGCGGTATAAAAAAAGCAGAAAAATATGATGCCGCCCGTGTACAGGATAACGTACAGCGGCTGACCCGGCGAGATGGCGTTAGCAACGTCCGCCAACCACCCCATCCCCTGCGTGCTCCCGAACCAGCTTCCGAGCGTCGATGGAAATAGGATCAAACTCGACGCGAATATGGGAGGAATGACACCCGACATATTGAGTTTCAGCGGTAAATGACTGGTTTGCCCGCCGTAGGTGCGCCGCCCGACTTGCCGTTTGGCGTAGTTGACGGTGATGCGGCGCTGGCCGCGTTCGACGTAGACCACGACCGCCGTCACCGCGAGAACCAGACAGAACAGCAGGACCAACGTGATGTAGTGGAGCTCGCCGATGCGGGCAAGCTCAAGCGAACCCCCGACCGCGCTCGGCAACCCGGCGACGATACCGGCGAAAATGATCATTGAAATCCCGTTCCCGATCCCACGTTCGGTGATCTGCTCACCGAGCCACATGAGGAACAGGGTCCCGGTCACCAAGGTCGTGACCGCAGTGACGCGAAAGCCAATGCCTGGGTTGAGCACCAAGGCCTGCGACGCCGCCTGCTGACCCTCCAGAGCGATGGCGACACCCAGGGCTTGAAACAGCGCCAAGCCAACGGTGCCGTAGCGCGTGTATTGGGTTAGTTTACGCCGGCCGGATTCGCCTTCCTTCTTTAACTGTTCGAGCTTCGGATGGACGACCGTCAGCAACTGCACGATGATGGAAGCCGAGATATAGGGCATGATCCCGAGGGCGACGATCGAAAACCGTTCCAGCGCGCCTCCCGAGAACATGTTAAACATGTCCAGAATCGTGCCGCGCTGCTCATTAAAGAGCTGCGCCAAGGCGATCGGGTTGATGCCCGGGACCGGAATGTGCGTCGTGATCCGAAAGACGACCAAGGCGCCTAAGAGAAAAAATGCCCGTTGCCGCAGCTCGCTGAGCTGACCGAGGCCGCCGAGCGCGCCGGTTCCTAGAGGTCGGGTGACCGCCATCAGTCCTCGATTTTACCGCCCTGCGCTTCAATGATCGCGCGGGCGCCCTTGGTCACCGCAAGACCTTTGAGCCGGAGCGCCTTATCCAGCGTCCCGCTCGCAATGACCTTCGCGCGCTTTACTTGCCTGGCGAGGAGCTTCGCGGCCTTGAGCGCGGCTAAATCGATGAGGTCCGCATCGACGCGCACAAGATCGCCCAAGCGCACCTCGGAGACGTAGCGCGCGCTTTGCGATGCGAATCCGAATTTCGGTAGGCGCCGCTGCAAGGGCATTTGTCCGCCTTCGAACCCGCGCTTATGGTACCCGCCCGCGCGGGCGTGCTGCCCCTTATGGCCACGCCCGGCGGTCTTCCCCAAACCCGAACCCATCCCCCGGCCAAGCCTTCGGCGCTCGCGCTTGGAACCCCGCGCCGGCTTCAAGGAATTAAATTTCATCTTCTTCCACCGCTAAGAGGTAGGATACCTTGGTTATCATGCCGCGGATGGCGGGCGTGTCATTCACGACGGTGCTGTGTCCGATGCGCCGTAGCCCCAAGCCTCGCACACACGCTTGGTGAGCCTTTAGCCGCCCAATCACACTCCGCACCAGAGTCACTTTCAAGCGCCCTTGTGGCTTAAGCGTCGCCATGGATCTCCTCAACCGTCTTGCCACGCTTGGCCGCATACCAGGCGGGATCATGGATGCCAGACAAGCCCTTGATGGTCGCCCTGACCACATTGACCTTGTTGGTCGTACCGATGCACTTGGCAACGACATTCCTCACACCCGCCACTTCGAATACCGCCCGCATGGCGCCACCGGCGATGATGCCCGTACCCTCGGGCGCTGGAAGAATGAGAACCTTGGCCGCGCCGTGGCGTGCGGTGACGGGGTATTGAACCGTGCTACTGTCCCGCAGCGAAATTGAGCACATGCTTCTTCTGGCCTTCTCCATCGCTTTTTGGATCGCCACGGGAACCTCACGCGCCTTGCCGCGCCCGAAACCGACTTTTCCGGCGCCATCACCGACCACCGTTAGCGCCGAAAAACCGAAGATGCGCCCGCCTTTGACGACCTTGGCCACGCGATTGACGTGCACGAGTTTCTCCAAAAAACCTTCGCTCGATTCGCTTAAGCTATCTAACGCCATGCCCGCCACACCTAAAATTGGAGGCCCGATTCGCGCGCCGCATCGGCCAGCGCCTTGATCCGGCCATGGTACTTGAATCCCGATCGGTCAAATGCAACCCGATCGAGGCCTGCCGCTTTGGCGCGATCACCGACGGCTTTACCCACGATCACCGCGGCCTTAATATTGCCGCCGTAGGCGATTTCCGCGCGCAGCGCCTTATCCAAGCTGGAAGCGCTGGCGACGACCTGAGCCCCGGCCGGTGCTATCACCTGGGCGTAGATATGCCGCGGCGTTTTATGGACGCTTAGCCGATGCAGCCCCAGTTCTTTTATCTTCGCGCGAGTACGGCGGGCGCGCCTTAGCCGAGTCGTTTTCTTGTCCACCGAAGTCCTTGCCTCGCTATGCTTTCTTTGCTTCCTTACGCCTGATCACTTCACCAGCGTACCGGATCCCCTTCCCCTTGTAAGGTTCCGGCGGCCGATACCTGCGAATATTCGCCGCGATCTGTCCCACCTGCTGTTTATCCGCCCCTTTTACCACGATTTCCGTCGTACTTGGGGTCTGGATCGTGATGCCTTCGGGAATGTCGAAGTGAATCGGGTGAGAATAGCCAAGCGTGAGGTTCAATACTCTGCCCTGTATTTGGGCGCGATAGCCCACCCCGGTGATCTCCAGTTTTTTCTGAAACCCCGTGGCGACACCTTCGAGCATATTGGCTAATAACGCCCGCGTCGTTCCCGCGAACATGCGGCCGGCCTTGGACCCATCTATGGGTGACACGCACAACCTCTGATCTTTGTTGATGATCTTCACGAAGCTTGAAAAGTCCCGTGACATCGTACCTTGAGAACCTTTCAGAATCACGGTCTGGTCCGTCACGGTGGCCTCGACCTCCTTCGGGAGCAGTACCGGATTTTTCGCGACTCTAGACATGGCTACCCTCAGACGATGTAGCCCAGCACTTCGCCACCGATGTGGCGCTCTCGCGCCTCGCGGTCGGACATGAGCCCCTGCGAGGTGCTCACGATGGCGATCCCCAGACCGCCGCTGACTTTGGGGATAGCGTTTTGCGAGCGGTAGATACGCAGGCCTGGGCGGCTGGCGCGCTTGATTTTCTCGATCACTGGCCGTCCTTCAAAATACTTGAGCGTCACCGCAAGCGCCGGCTTTCCATCGCGCTCCTGCGCGCAATAGTCTTCGATATACCCCTCGCGCTTGAGCACCTCGGCAAGTGCGCTTTTTTGCTTGGACGCCGGCAGGACAACAAAACGCTTGCCCGCCGCTTGTCCATTGCGGAGCTGGGTGAACATGTCCGCAATCGGATCTTGCATGGTCATACTTTTAGCGTAGATTCCAAAAATGAGGCCGTGACGGCGTGCATGGTTACCAACTTGCCTTGACCAAACCCGGGACGTCACCGTCCATCGCGGCCAGCCGCAGTTTGTTGCGCGATAAGCCGAACTTGCGGTAGAAACCGCGCGGTCGCCCCGTAGCCCGACATCGATTGCGCAGCCGTACCGGACTCGAGTCTCTAGGCAGCATGTGTAGCTTCACCCGCGCCTGCCGACGATCTTCCTCGCTGAGTGTGGTGTCTTTCATTTGCGCCGCTAGGCGTGCGCGCGCGGCCGCGTATTTTTTTACTAGCTTGAGCCGCCGCAGGTCGCGATTGATGAGCGATGTCTTTGCCATTTCTTTACCTTGGGATCAGTGACGCAGCGGAAGCTTGAACGCGGTCAGCAAGGCCCGCGCCTCATCGTCCGTCCTTGCGGTGGTGGTAATACAGATATCCAAGCCCCGGATCACGTCGATTTTATCGTAATCGATTTCCGGAAAAATAATCTGCTCCTTCACGCCGAAGCTGTAATTCCCTCGTCCGTCGAAGGCCCGGCCGCTCAAGCCGCGAAAATCGCGGATCCTCGGTATCGCGATATTGATCAAGCGATCCAGAAACTCATACATGCGTTCGCTCCGCAGAGTCACCTTGCAGCCGATAGGCCAACCGTCACGGATCTTGAAGTTGGCAATCGATTTACGCGCTCGCGTCACCACCGGTTTCTGGCCGGCGATCCGCGTTAAATCTTCGACCGCATGGTCGACAATCTTCTTATCCGCCACCGCTTCGCCAAGTCCCATGTTCAGCGTGATTTTTATAATCCGGGGGACCGCCATGACGCTCTTGTACCCATACGCCTTTTGCAACTCTGCGACGATGGTTTCGCGATAAATTGTACGCAACCGGGGCATGCCAACACCTGTGTTAGGTCTCTACTACTTCCCCCGAGGATTTGAAATAGCGCACCTTGCGGCCGTCCTCGAGTACTTTGAAGCCGACCTTGTCGGCCTTTTTCGTCTGTGGGTTATATAGCGCCACATTCGAAATATGGATGGGCGCTTCCTTCTCGACGATCCCGCCCGCGGTGCCCGAGCGCGGGTTAGGCCGGGTGTGGCGCTTTACCATATTGGCGCTCTCGACCACGACCCTGTCATTGGGAAAAACGCGCGTCACCACCCCGCGGTGGCCTTTCGATTTACCCACGGAGACGACGACCTGATCACCTTTTTTGATCTTACGCATTGCCCGACTCAGAGTACTTCAGGTGCTAACGAAATGATGCGCATAAACCGCTCAGTACGCAGCTCGCGGGTGACCGGGCCAAAAATCCGTGTCCCGATGGGTTGCAACTGCTTATCCAATAACACCGCGGCATTACCATCGAATCGAATCACCGATCCGTCCGCTCGCCGCACCCCCTTTTTTGTACGCACGACCACCGCGTCATACACCTCGCCCTTCTTTACCTTGCCCCGAGGGATGGCCTCCTTGATCGTGACTTTTATGATATCGCCGACATAAGCATACCGGCGCTTTGACCCGCCCAAAACCTTTATACACATCAAGCGCCGCGCTCCGCTGTTGTCGGCCGCATCCAGATTCGATTGCATCTGTATCATCGGTCAGTTCCTAAACGCGGCACCGACATGGCTCAAAGCTCCGCGGCACGCTCGATAAGCTTTTGGACGCGCCAGCTTTTCCGCTTCGAGATCGGCGGGCACTCTTCGATAGCCACCGTATCCCCTTGCTTACAGACACTGGCTTCGTCGTGGGCGAGTAACTTTGTCGAACGGCGTATGTATTTCTTGTACAAGGGATGCAATACCTTGCGCTCGACGAGCACGGCAACGGTTTTTTGCATCTTATCGCTGACCACCTGACCAATCAGGATCCGCGGCGCTTTTAGCGGCTCATTCATGCGGACTTGCCTTGCTTCAGTTCGTGAAGGACGGTTTTCACGCGGGCGATCTCCCGTCTCACACCCTGAAGTCGGGTCGGCCTCACCGTTTGACCGGCGCCTCTTTGCATACGCAAGTTAAATTGCTCCCGCCGCAGGTCCAATAATAGACTTTGCAGCTCGCCGGGTTGTTTTTTCCTAAGTTCGTTTGCTTGCATCATAACGGCGTCCGACTCGTCATCGTGGTATTCACGGGGAGCTTAGCCCCTGCCAAGCGAAACGCCTCGCGCGCGATGTCGGCGGGCACGCCTTCCACTTCGTACAGTACGCGGCCCGCTTGCACCTGCGCGACCCAGTACTCCACGTTTCCCTTTCCTTTCCCTTGCCTGACTTCCAAGGGTTTGGTGGTGATGGGCTTGTCGGGGAACACTCGAATCCACAGCTTGCCGCCCCGCTTCACATGGCGCGAAATCGCGCGCCGCGCCGCTTCCAACTGGCGCGCCGTGATGCGTCCCGCCGTGGTGGCTTTTAACCCATACTCGCCAAAGCTTACGCGTAGGCCCTTGGTCGCAATACCGCGATTGCGGCCCTTTTGCAGCTTACGATACTTCGTTTGCTTAGGTTGAAGCATAATCGCTTAGCCGATTAACGAGGCAGGGCTCCGTCCACGCTCCGATCTTCGATCGGTGCCGCGCGATCTATCACCTCACCTTTGAAGATCCAAACCTTCACGCCTATCACGCCGTAGGTCGTCTTGGCCTCGGCTAAACCGTAATCGATGTCCGCCCGCAAGGTGTGCAAGGGCACGCGCCCTTCCCGGTACCACTCGGAACGGGCGATCTCCGCGCCGTTGAGCCTTCCGGCGACGTGGATCTTGATCCCCTGCGCCCCAAGCCTCATGGCGTTGGTCACCGCCCGTTTCATCGCTCGGCGGAACATGATACGGCGCTCGAGCTGACCCGCGACACTCTCCGCAACGAGATAAGCATCCAGCTCTGGTTTACGGATCTCCTCGACGCTGATCTGCACCGGCACGCCCATCAACTGCGACACTTGCTTGCGCAGCGACTCGATGTCTTCACCCTTCTTGCCGATGACGATACCGGGTCTCGCGGTATGAATAATGATGCGCGCATTGTTCGCCGGCCGTTCTATTTGGATGCGGCTGACCGAGGCCTGCCGCAGTTTCTTGCGCAAGAACTCGCGCACGGCGAGATCCATATTTAGATAATCCGCGTACTTCTTCGAATCGACATACCATTTCGATGACCAGTCTTTGACGATCCCGAGCCGTATACCTGTTGGATGAACCTTTTGTCCCATGGCTATCTCGTTACTCCGCGACGCGGACGGTGATGTGGCTGGTCCTTTTCATGAGTCGATTGGCGCGCCCCCGGGCTCGAGCCACTACCCGCTTCATCATCGGCGCCGCATCGATCATTATGGTTTCAACTCTAAGCGCATCGATGTCCGCGCCATCATTGTGCTCCGCATTTGCAATCGCCGATTCTAACACTTTCTTGATGATTCCCGCGGCCTTTTTACCGCTAAACGCCAATACGTTCAGGGCGCGATCCACCGGGAGCCCGCGGATTTGATCCGCAACCAGACGCGCCTTTTGCGGAGACACCCGCACGAACCGAAGTTTAGCTGCCGTTACCACGCTTGAGCTGCCTTAAGCGTGGGTCTTACGGACTCTTGGCCTTGCGATCGGCCGAATGGCCGCGAAAGGTCCTCGTTACCGCAAACTCCCCGAGCTTATGTCCAACCATATTCTCGGTAATATAAACCGGCAGGTGCTGGCGTCCATTATGGATGGCGATCGTGATCCCGACCATCTCCGGCGCCACCACCGAGCGGCGCGACCAGGTCTTGATGGGCCGCTTGTCCTTGCTGTCGCGGGCCTTGGCGACCTTTGCGGCAAGGTGGTGATCTATAAAAGGCCCTTTTTTGAGTGAGCGTGGCACGCGAGCCTCCGGACGCTAAGTTGCCTTATACCGACGCCGCACGATCATGCCGGTCGTCCGCTTGTTTTTCCGAGTCTTGTGGCCCTTGGTGGGCTGACCCCATGGGGTCACCGGGTGCCGCCCCCCGGAGCTCTTGCCTTCCCCGCCCCCGTGCGGATGATCGACAGGATTCATGGCCACACCGCGCACCGTTGGACGGATACCTCGCCAGCGCGTCGCGCCGGCTTTACCGAGCGAACGCAGGGCATGCTCATTGTTGCCGACGTCTCCAATGGTCGCCCGGCAATCGAGAGGAACTTTCCGGACCTCCCCGGACCGCAGCCGCAAGGTCGCATGCCCCCCTTCGCGAGCGATCAGTTGCACCGCGGCGCCCGCGCTCCGGGCCAACTGGGCGCCTTTTCCGGGCCGTAGCTCCACGCAATGAATCGTCGTGCCGACGGGAATGTTGCGCAAGGCCAACGAATTCCCCGGCTGAATCGCCGCCTCGCTCCCCGACATCAAACGCATGCCGGCGCGCACGTCTTTTGGTGCGACGATGTAACGGCGCTCGCCGTCCGCATACAGCAGCAACGCGATATGGGCGCTGCGGTTGGGATCGTACTCGATGCGCTCAACGCGCGCCGGGATTCCGTCCTTACGGCGCTTAAAATCGATGATGCGGTAATGCTGCTTATGCCCGCCTCCCCGGTGGCGCACCGTAATTCTGCCACTGTTGTTGCGTCCAACCTTGCGTGTCTGTTTTTCAGTCAGCGGCCAATGGGGATCACCCTTGTGCAACCCGGGCGTCACTACCCGCACCACGCCGCGCGTACCCGCTGAGGTCGGTTTGAGCTGCTTCAATGCCACGGCGGCTTACTCCTTACCCACGAAATTGATGTCAAATCCGGGTTTGAGGCTGACATAGGCTTTCTTTATGTCCGAACGGCGTCCCCGCATGCGGCGATTCGCCTTAACTTTCCCCTTGATCGTGCAAACCCTCACGCCTTCGACTTCGACCCTAAACATCAGCTCGACCGCCTGCTTGATCTCGGGCTTGGTTGCGTTCGGCATTACTCGAAATACGAACTGCCGGGCGCTGTCCGCAAGCCGCGTCGCTTTCTCCGAAACCCGGGGCTCGATGAGAACCTGCAGCAACCGCTCCTGGTTCACGCGAACCGGGCCTCGACGAGCTTGAGGGCGTCTTGCGTCATAAGCACCGTCGGGTGCTCGATCAAACGGACCGGATCGAGCGCACGCGCGCCGGTGACCTCGACGTGCGGGAGGTTCCTAGATGCCAGATCAAGGTTCCTTTCCTCTGCGTCAACGACGATTAATCCCGCCTCAAGACCCAAGACCTTAAGCCGCTCGATGAGCACTTTCGTCTTGGGCAAATGCATCACTAATGCGTCCACGATTTTGAGTCTCCCCGTGCGTGCGAGCTCGGATAGGATGGACCGGAGTGCACCTGTATACATTCTTCGATTGACCTTTTGCGCGTAATCCCTCGGCACCGCCGCGAACGTGACCCCACCGCTACGCCACAGCGGACTGCGTGAGCTGCCGGCGCGAGCGCGTCCCGTGCCCTTTTGTTTCCACGGCTTGCGGCCACCGCCCCGGACCTGGGCGCGGGACTTTTGGGCTTTGGTCCCGCTACGGCCCGCGGCGAGATAGGCCGTCACCACCTGATGCACGAGGGGCTCGTTGTATTTGGCGGTAAACAATTGCTCGGAAACCGCGACGGCACCGACCACGGCCCCGGTGTCACCCGATTGGACCTGAAGCTCCATGCTAACGCCCCTTGACCGCTGGCCGTACGACCAGATGGCCGCCGCGCGCGCCCGGCACAGCGCCCTTCACGAGGAGCAGGTTTCTCTCGGCATCGACGCGCACCACCTCCAGATTCGAGACCGTGCGACTCACGTTACCCAGATGCCCCGGCATGTGCTTGCCCTTGAACACGCGGCCGGGGGTCTGACGCTGCCCGGTGGAACCAGGCGTTCGGTGCGCAAGCGAGTTACCGTGCGTGGCGTCCCCGGATCTGAAGTGATGCCGTTTGATCGTCCCGGCGAAGCCTTTTCCCTGTGTGGCACCGCTCACGTCGACCATATCGCCCGCTTTGAATACATCGACCTTGACTTCCTGGCCGACCTTGAGCGCCTCGCCTTCGCTCGCTCCCAGCCGGAACTCCCACAAACCCTGACCACTTTCTACACCTGCTTTTTTATAGATTCCGGCCAGCGCCTTGCTAATCCGGTTCCGCTTTTGAGAACCTTTTGTTACTTGTATGGCGCGATAGCCATCGCGTTCCAGCGTCTTGACTTGTGTGATTCGGTTAGCTTCGGCGGCGATGACGGTCACCGGTATAGCGGTTCCCTCTTCGTTGTAGATACGCGTCATGCCGCATTTTTGCCCGATTATGCCCAGTGCCATTCGTGCTATCTCCGAGCTCAGCTCAGCTTGATCTGGACATCAACGCCCGCGGCCAGATCGAGCTTCATGAGCGCATCCACGGTCTTGTCGGTGGGATTGACGATGTCAAGCAAACGTTTGTGCGTGCGGATCTCGTACTGATCGCGGGCATCCTTGTCCGCGTGCGGTGAGATCAATATCGTAAAGCGTTCCATTTTTGTGGGCAAAGGGATTGGTCCCCTGACCTGGGCGCCCGTACGCCGGGCAGTCTCGACAATCTCGCGCGTCGACCTGTCGATCAGTCGATGGTCGAAGGCCTTGAGACGAATACGGATGATTTGGTCCTTCATGGATGGTAAAGCTTGGGGTCCGGTCTTAAGCATAGGGTCCCGTTTGGCTACTCGATGACCTTAGCGACGACGCCGGCCCCGACGGTGCGGCCCCCTTCGCGGATCGCAAACCTCACCCCCTCTTCCATCGCAATCGGCGCAATCAACTTCACCACCATCTTCACATTGTCCCCCGGCATCACCATCTCCACCCCCGAGGGTAACTCCACCGCCCCCGTCACATCGGTGGTCCGAAAATAAAACTGCGGCCGGTAATTGCTGAAAAACGGCGTGTGCCTCCCTCCCTCTTCCTTCGATAACACATACACCTCCGCCTCAAAATGCGTGTGCGGCGTCACACTCCCCGGCTTGCATAATACCTGTCCACGCTCCACCTCCTCGCGCTTGGTCCCCCTCAGCAACACCCCAACATTGTCCCCCGCCTGGCCTTCATCGAGGAGCTTGCGAAACATCTCCACCCCCGTGCAGATCGTCTTCTGCGTCTCCCGGATCCCCACAATCGCTACCTCCTCCCCTACCTTGACCCGCCCACGCTCCACTCGACCCGTTACCACCGTCCCGCGCCCGGAGATCGAAAATACATCCTCAATCGGCATCAAAAACGGCTGATCCACCGCCCGCTCGGGCACCGGAATGTACTCATCCATCGCCGCCACTAACTTCTCGATCGACTGCACCCCAAGCTCACTCCCCTCCCCCTCCAACGCCTTCAACGCACTCCCCACCACCACCGGCGTCTTCTCCCCAGGAAACTTGTAACTGTCCAGTAACTCCCTGACCTCCATCTCCACTAATTCCAGTAACTCCGCATCATCCACCATGTCCGCCTTGTTCATGTACACCACAATGTAGGGCACCCCTACCTGACGGGCCAACAAAATGTGCTCGCGCGTCTGCGGCATCGGCCCATCCGCCGCACTCACCACTAAGATCGCTCCATCCATCTGCGCCGCCCCCGTGATCATGTTCTTCACATAATCCGCATGCCCCGGACAGTCCACATGCGCATAGTGCCGCTTCTCACTCTGGTACTCGACATGCGCCGTCGCTATCGTGATCCCCCTCGCCTTCTCCTCGGGCGCATTGTCGATCTGATCATAACCCTT
>JBIMKD010000039.1:0-4037 GCA_043673815.1 Chromatiales bacterium | reverse complement strand
CGCAACCTAAAGCAGCGATGGTAAACGGTATCCTATAAGGCAAGCGGTAGCCGTGTACAAAACACCACTAACCAGCCTTTAATCATCCTTGGTTATTCAATGGTTAGCTACCACTGGAAACGAATTTATCGAAGTGCCCATTATTAAGTGCATACCCCTTTAAGCGCATCTTCGGCTTCGTGAAGACCCCCTACAAGGGGCTGGCGAAGAACGCACACCGTTTGTTCGTGACCTGTGCGCTGACCAATCTGTACCTGATGCGCCGGCGGCTGTGGCGACTCTCGGGGGCGAAGTGTGTCTGCAGTATGGCAAACGGGGCGAAAATGGCCCCCTGAACGATGACAAACTAGAGTTCGCGGCTGCTTTTCCGTCTGAAATCGATTCGTATGCGCACTGCCCGACCATTTTTGGTTACTTGTTCAGAGCTTCCTTAGGCTTCAGCATACATAACTTTCGCTCCTACGCGTCTCCAAACACGTTTTGCGAAAAGCAGGTAGCCTCGGCTTTAAAGAATCTTGATCTCAGCTATATTTCGATACTCTTATGCAAAATATAAAACTCTTCTACGCCGTAGAGGATTATTTTCCACCATGGCGGGTAGATCTAGTGGAGCTCTTTGTGCGCCAACTGGCGCGAAAAGGCGTGCAAACTACCTGGTCATTCCGCCGCGAACAGCCCGGGCCCTGTCAGAGCCTCGCGTTGGAAGGTCAAACCGCCTGTTTGCCGCTCGGGTTTGGGCGTCGCAATCTGATACTCAGCGCTCTAAACGTTTTCGCTCAACACGTGTGTGATCTCGGCTTGTTCCTGGGCTGGATCTGGAAACCGCAGTTTGAAATTTTCCAGGCCCGTGATCGCCGATATTTCATGGCGTTTCTTACTTGGCTAGCCGCACGGATGTTAGGCGCCAAGTTTGTCTACTGGTTGTCATTTCCATTTCCCGAAAACTGGTTGGAAAAGGCTGAACGGTACAGCGGTATTAAAGCAATGGCCTATCGATTTCGAGGATACTGCTCAAAATGGTATGTTTACGGCTTCCTAATGATGCGCTCAGATCATGTATTCGTGCAAAGCGATCAGATGCGCGAAGATGTAGTGGCGTACGGGGTGCCAGGTGGCAAAATAACGCCCGTGCCGATGGGCTTTTCGCCCGATGCGATGGATCGGTTCGGACAACTGGAAACCCGCAGTACGATTGACGGTTTGGTGGTCTATCTTGGTACCCTAGCTCAAGCTCGGCGTATAGAAACCGTGCTTGAGGCGTTTGTCTTGGTAAAAGAGCGGATGCCTTATGCAAAACTTCTAATAGTAGGAGAAGGCGAAATACCGAGCGAGCGACAGGACTTAGAGAATCTATCCGTTAAGCTAGGGATAGACAACGCAGTGCGCTTCACTGGGTTTGTGCCGATGGAGCAGGCATGGCAGTATATTCAAGAAGCTCAAGTTTGTGTCTCACCGTTCTATCCCACGTTTATTTTGCGCTCCTGTTCGCCGACGAAACTGATTGAATACATGGCCTTCAGCAAGCCGGTGGTTGCGAACGATCACCCCGATCAAAGTCGCGTGTTGTCCGATAGCGGGGCGGGGATCTGTGTATCGTGGAGTGTTGAGGCATTCGCCAACGCCATCGTTCACTTACTGCTGCATCCCGATCGAGCCCGAGAGATGGGTCGCCGAGGACCGGGATGGGTAGTAGCGAACCGTACCTATGACAAGCTTGCCCAAAGTGTGGTTACCCAATATCGGGCTTTGCTCGAAGAGACCTAAAGATCAACAAATGCACCCCGCACTCCGCCCCAGCTCGTTCACCGTCTTGAGCCCCTTCGGGGCCACCTTCGCCTTGAACTCCCCGCTGCGCCACTTACGCCTACTCGTGGTCACTCAACCCCTCAAACCATTCCGATATCTTAACTTAACCGGTGGTACGAATTCTGGAGTTTGGTATGATGGTGATCGCAACTAAGAACGATCCAGGAAAATTGACCCGGCATGTCGTATGCATATCCCTTGGAGAAAGATCTGGCAGTCATGCAGGCTTTGTCAGTAGCCGGGGTCTGGGCGAACGCGGTACGGAGCGCGGTTATCGTAATAGAACGCCGTTCATAAAGATAAGGGCGTTCAATCTCTGAACGTGAAACATAACGACCTCGTGCAGCGGGATGACGTCGTTTTCGTAATGGAGAGCCTTTTTTAGCTCTAGGCTTTTTAAGCTATGGAATATACCTCGATTGCTCTGCCGCCGTTTTCGCAGATATTATTGCGCCGTTGGCGACTTATTCTTTTAATGATGATCGTTTCCCTTGCTACGACTATCGTAGTGACTGATTTGTTACCGATAAAGTATACGGCAACCGCGACTTTGATAATTGACTTTAACCCACCGGCGGACGTCGATAGCCAGGACTTTCTTTCCCCTCTCCTGCAGCCGAACTACATGGCGACACAGGTGGGGATCATTCAAAGCCACCACGTTGCTCTTCGTGTCGTAGATAAATTTAAGTTAGCCGACAATACGGATCGGCGAGCGAAGTTTATCGAGGCGACCGACGGTCAAGGAGACATTCGTAACTGGCTAGGTGCCAGACTGCTTGCCGACCTGGCTGTTGAAGCCGACGACAAGAGTCGCCTGGTAACTGTCAGTTATACGGCTGCAGGTCGTCAATTCGCGGCAGCGGTAGCTAACGCGTTTGCTACAGAGTATGACAAAACAAATCTCGAGCTGAGTGTCAATCCAGCCCGCAAGAGTGCCGAGCTATTGAGCAATCTTCTCGTCGATCTACGTGCTAAACTAGACCAAGCCCAGAGCAACTTAAGTCAGCATCAGCGAACCCACAATATCTTCGCTGTCGATGAGAAACTTGATATCGAAACTGCTCGACTCACCGAGTTGAGCAGCAGACTTGTCGCCCTCCAGGAGAGTACCCGCGAGTCGGAAAGCCAGCTTCGGCAGGTCCACGACTTGCAACCAACCGGTCGGTCCCTAGATGCATTACCTCAACTCCTATCGAACTCTTTTGTGCAACACCTCAAGACCGAACTAGGGAACAAGGAAGCAAAGCTTGAACAGATGTCGATTGATGTTGGTAAGCAGCATCCTCAATACCAAAGCTTGTCGGCGGAGGTGCAGACGCTACGGTCCGCACTCGCGAGAGAGACCGCAATAGTCGTGGCTGGTATTAAGGATCGAGTTGAACAGACGCGCAGCCTGGAGCACTCGCTTACGGACGCTGTAGATCGCCAGAAGACTAAGGTCATGGAATTAAAAACGGTGCGCGACCAGGTCCCTGCTCTGACTAGGGAAGTGGAAAGTGCGCAGTCCGATTACCGAAATGCGCTTGCGCAATACAATCAATCTACTGTGCAAAGTCACTTAAACCAGACGAACGTGACGATCCTGAATCCAGCCCAAGTGCCGGTGACCCCATCGTTTCCCAACTGGAAGATTAATATTGCCTTATCGATAGTGCTGGGCGCCATAGTCGCATTGGTTACCATATTGCTGCTTGAGGTAGGTCGATATAAGCGGGCTGAAGAAAAAGCGGTTTCTAGGACAGCACGAATCGCTACCTCCGGCCGCGCTCGCTCTCTCGAGCGTTTGGAAGGTGGACGCGAATAACCATACATAACGGCCACTGGGACAATACACGGCCGAGCAGCGGCATCGGATAATCGGGGTCGCAGTCGTGTAGCGAGAATGACGTTCCACGAGGTTGGCAATATGACTGTTCTTCGAACCGGTCATTAGATCGCCTTCCCAATGCCCCGGGATCGCTCGGTCTGCAACGTTAGCCGGGCGCTCTCGGATAGATACGCCATCGACGATCTGTCCCCGTGGCTGGCCGTCGGTGCTGGCATTCTTTGAACGCCGCGTTACCCGGTTAGACCCGAGCCTCGATGAACAGGCTAATGGAATGGACTCCACCCTCTCCTAAACGGCATCGTGATGTGCCAAAGTGGAGAACCACTTAAACGAAGAGGAGGAGTCCGAGATGAATATTACGACGATTGGGTTGGATATCGCAAAGAATGTATTTCAGGTG
>JBIMKD010000038.1:0-7939 GCA_043673815.1 Chromatiales bacterium | reverse complement strand
TCGACAGAAACCTCCATAAATTACTCGTTTGGTCCCGTTGGCGTGTCAACCGCAGCGGCTAATTCAAGCGGTCTTCTTTTCTGATGTCCTCATCAATGCCTTTAGCCCATGTATCGACACATTGGTGAGAAATGCGGGCTAAACAACGCACCTCCCCGTGCTTTTCCCTTAACGCATCGCGTAGCGCTTTGCGCAAGGCAGGCACCCCCTGCACTCCCATCGTTCCAAAAACCATAGTCGCCGGCCAGGGCATAGGATGGTTCTGCGCGCCGCTCGCTGGCACGGATCCTCTGGGTTCGACTACGTTGCGTGCGCTGGGATGCTTCGTTAGCCACGGGAGCTTTTTCAACGTCGGCCGGGACCGGGGAAGTGACATCGATCTCCAACCGTTTCGCTAGCTCCATGCGAACGAATCCCGAAACCTCATAGCGGATCTCACCGGTAAGCAAGCAGTCCAGAACCGCGGAAAGAAAGGGCTTTACCTGTGCTGAGGCATTTTGTCTGCTGTCGACCTGCGCGAGGAACTTTCGCCACAGGGTTTCGGAGCTTCCGTTGCGCTCGAGCAGATAATAGGCGGCCAGGTACTCGGCAATGAAATTGAGCACGAATCGGATATGAAACTGACTCGGTCGTTCCGATCTCGAGTTGGAGTACGCAATGCCCGCCGAGACGGGTAAGCGTCTGCTCGAACCTAAAATGGCTAACAAGCCACCCGCGGCGGCGAAGCGTATGCCCGCGTCCCCCAAAAAGCCGATAACCCCCCAGCGATAGCGGTGTCGCAGTGCGTGCGCGGCGCCGGATCCGCTTAAGCCGCCGCTTGACCCAAATGATCGGCGAGCACCATGCGATCGCGGCCTTCCCGCTTCGCCTGAGAAAGCGCCTGCTCCGCGAGCTGCAACAATTCGTTCGGGCTCGAATCTATCTCGGGGACACGAGTCGCGACGCCGAGGCTTACGGTCACGTGGAGTGCGACAGTCGAACGGGCATGGGGTATGTCGAGCTGCGCTATCGCGGCGCGGATCGACTCCGCCAGGCTCATAGCACCCATCTGGTTGATCTCGGGAAGAATCAGCGCGAACTCCGTTGCCCCGAAACGTGCGACTAGATCACCGGCGCGCTTGCCCACGGTGTAGAGTGTCTGGGCTACACGACGCAGGCACTCATCGCCGGCTGCGGATCCGTATTCGACGCTGAAGCCCTCAAAACTGTCAATAGCGACTAAAACCAAGGAGACGGGTCTTCCGCTACGCTTGGCGCGTTGCCATTCTATCGGTAACACCTCGTCGAATTTGCAGCGGTCGGCGATCGCGATACCCGTCAAACTGTTCATCTGCATCATAGTGTTATCCTACAGAGCGTTGCGGAGCCCTTGACCAGCGCACCGATGGCAACCAAGATGTTCGTGGACTCGACTCCGTTCCGTGTAACTCGTTGCGATATCGTAGTTCTAATCAATATACTTCGCGGGCGGGGTATGAACCCCGCCCTAGACCAAAGGGGAGAGCTGCGCTTCTCCCCTTTGGAAACCCCATCGCTCAGGCACCCGCGGCAAGACCGCGGGGTATGCGTTTAATATACGAAAGCAATCCTTATACCTAGACCAAGGGAACCCCTCGAGTTCGCGGTGCAGAACGGGAAGCCTGCTTTACGCCATCATGTCGGCCACGCGCGGGCTAGCGCATTAGCGTAGAATCCACACGAAATCCTCGCGCTGAATCCATGCCCGAGCTCCCGGAAGTCGAAATCACGTTGCGGGGGATCACACCGTATCTTCTCGGCAACACCGTGGCCGCCGTGCGGGTGCGGGACGGGCGCTTGCGCTGGCCCGTCGCGCCGGAGCTCAGGCGTGAGCTGCCCGGCCGATCGGTGGCCGGGGTGCGGCGGCGCGGCAAGTATCTTCTCATCAGTTTTGAGCATGGACATGTCATCTTTCACCTAGGCATGTCGGGTAGCTTGCGGATACTCCCCAGCGATACGCCACCGGAGAAACATGATCACGTCGATCTTGTATTAATTAACGCGCTTTGTTTGCGGCTGCGCGATCCGCGCCGCTTCGGGGCCGTACTCTGGACCCGCGAACCGGCAACCCATCCGCTGCTGGCAAATCTGGGACCGGAGCCCTGGGATGTCCACGGTGATTATCTCCATCAACGGGCGCAAGGGCGGCGGCAAGCGGTCAAATCCTTCATCATGAACAGCAAAACGGTGGTAGGGGTGGGAAATATCTACGCCAACGAGTCACTGTTCGCCGCCGGTATTCACCCGGCCCGGCCGGCGCGTAGCGTCTCGCGGCTACGTTATGCACGCCTCGCCAGCAGCATCCGCCGCGTGTTGGATGACGCCATCGATGCGGGCGGCACGACCCTGCGCGACTTCGTCGACAGCCGTGGTCGGCCCGGGTACTTTGCTCAAAACCTTGAGGTTTACGCTCGCGGCGGCCTTGTCTGCCACCGCTGCGGCGCGCCCATTAGGCATAAGCGGATCGGCCAGCGCTCGGCGTATTTCTGCATCATGTGCCAGCGCTAGACCTGTTGCACGCTGTTTGACCGACTGGAAAGCGTTGAATCGTCTGATTGCGCTCGATTGGCTGCGAGGGTTGGTCATGGTGCTCATGGCCTTGGATCACGCTTCGATCTTCTATAATCCAGGACGGCTGGCGCTCGACTCGGCAACGACCTATACAGCGGGTGTACCTCTACCGCCCGAGCAGTTTCTAACCCGATGGCTAACGCATCTGTGTGCGCCGACGTTCGTTTTCCTTGCAGGCACGGTACTCGCCCTGAGTATCCATCAACGCATGGCTCGCGGAGATCCGCCGCAACATATCGACCGGGACCTGTTGATCCGCGGCGCGGTGGTGGCTTCCTTCGACCTCGTGTTCGCCCCCCTCATTGGAGGCAAGTGGGTGTTGCAAGTCATGTTCGCCATCGGGGCGAGCATGGTGCTTATGGTCGCCCTACGCCGTGTGGGTGATGCTTGGCTCTTGGCTCTCGCGCTGGGGTGGTTTCTCGGCGGAGAATGGCTTGCCACCCAGAACTGGGAGCCGAGCCAACGCGACCCACCCGTCGGGCTCGCGGTCCCCATGGCGGTTTACTACAGTTCGCATCTCGTTATTCTCTATCCCGTATTGCCTTGGCTCGCGATCATGCTGAGCGGATGGCTATTTGGGCGTTACCTGTCGAAAAAGGGCGCAGCAAGTCCACAAGACTACCCTGTGAGGTCACTAGCGTTGCTGGGGGTCGTGCTAGTTTGGACATTTATCGTGGTCCGCGCAGCCAATGGCTACGGCAACATGGGGCTGTTACGCGACGATGAAGGCTGGGTGCAATGGCTACATGTCAGCAAGTATCCACCAAGCCTGAGCTTTATGACGATCGAGCTTGGTTTAATGGCCTTGATATGCGGGGTGCTAATGGTTCTAGAACGCTACATCAAGCCGAGCCGCAACAATCTCCTGGTCGTCTTTGGCCAGACACCGCTCTGCTTCTACTTCCTACATTTCTCGATACTAGCGTTATCAGCGAGCGTGCTCGGGATCGGCGGCGCGGGTGGACTCGCGTGGGCCTATGGTGCGGCGGCCATCGTCCTTACGGTTCTGTATCCCTTCTGTCGTTCGTATCGAAACTACAAGTTCGCGCATCCTCAATCCCTAACGCGCTATTTCTAGCGGTGACGAAATATTCCGCTGATTCTCATCCCCGCAGCACCCCCGCCTTGCCGTCCTCGACGACGAACGTCGCCAGGGTTGAGATCGGCGCCCCCGGCGTCTTCACGGTGTCCACGGCCTGCATTTCGACAACCGCGCGATCGCGCGACAGAGTGACGCGCGTATAGCCGCGCCGCGTGCCGTCGGCGAGCTTGATGTGCGGGTTTTCGGGCAGGTCCGCAGCGATGCGCTCCGGCGGCCTGCCGTCGGAACTGATGGAGGTGGTCACGAACTCCGTGGCCACGACCGGGGACCCGGGATTGTCGAAGTCGAGCTTGAGATCGGCGGCATAGAAGGCGTGGACGTCGCCGCCCAGCACGATCGGGTTCGAGACGGGCCGCGGGGCGAGCGAGCGCAAGAGGCGCAAGCGGGCCGCGGGGTAGCCGTCCCAGCCGTCGGTCCAGAACGACTGCCCTGGCCCGGGCGTTGGATCGAGCCGGGCCATGAGCGTCTGCTGGGCGATGATGTTCCAGCGGGCCCTCGAGCGGGCGAGCCCCTCGTTGAGCCAGCGTTCCTGCCCGGATCCGAGGACACTGCGGTTCGGATCGCTGCGCTCCGCACACGCCTCGACGGTGTCGGAACCGCCCCGTCCCGGTTTGGGGCAGGCTTGATAGTCGCGATACTGGCGGCCATCGAGCAGATGGAATACGCAGAGTCCTCCGAAGCCGACCCGCGAATAGAGCCGCATATCGGGTCCCGTTGGGCGCGCGCTCGCCGGCAGGGGCATGTGCTCGTAATAGGCCCGGTAGGCCGCCGCCCGGCGAGCCAGGAATCGCTCGCGCGGCGTGAGGTCCTGGGAGCGGTCATTGGCATAGTCGTTATCGACCTCGTGGTCATCCCATATCACGACCCAGGGAAAGGCGGCGTGGGCCGCTTGCAGATCGGAATCGGATCGGTACAGCGCATAGCGGTTCCGGTAATCGCCGAGACTTACGGGCTCCGCACCCGTGTGTGCGCGGACCGGGTGCTTGCCCCAAGAGCCCTCGTAGATGTAATCGCCCAGGTGCACCACGAGGTCGAGCACATCGCGGGCCATGTGCCGATAGGCCGTGTAATAGCCGTGCTCGTAGTGCTGGCACGAGGCGAAGGCAAAGCGCAGATCCGATATTGCGGCACCGCGGGCCGGTGTGGTGCGCGTCCGTCCGACCGGGCTCAGCTCCAGACCTGCCTTGAATCGATACCAGTACCAGCGCCCGGGCGCCAATCCCCTGATCTCGAGGTGCACGGAATGGGCATCCTCCGGTCTCGCCAAGGTGACGCCGCGCCGGGCGATGCGCCGAAAGCATTCGTCATGGGCCACCTCCCACGCCACCTCGATGGGCAGAGCGCCCATCCCGCCATCGTTCACTGGGTCCGGTGCGAGGCGCGTCCAGAGCACCACGCCGTCCTCCGTGGGATAGCCGGAGGCGACGCCGAGCGCGAAGGGATAGCTTGCAAAGCGCGGCCCGGCGCGGACGATCGGGCTCGCGAGCGCGACCGCGCAGGCGAGCGCCCCGGTCAGGAACGCGCGGCGCGTGCATGAAGTGTCGTCAGCGTCTCCGGTCGTTGAGCTAGCCATGGCTTGCGCCCTGAGGCTACCACGAAACGGCCTGTCCTTGCAGGCGCCGGCCGAAACTGGGAGCATTCCTAGTCCGGCTGTGTGATAGGTCTTTCGTCGACTGGTTTAGGCCCTGCCTTCACCTCCTCCGTTCTTCGATCCCTTTACAGGTCGTTGACGACTCGAAGGGAGGCCACCTATACTCAACTTTGTGTCGTGAAGAAAACAGACCTCCACTTCCGCGCCATCCAACCTCCCATAGCGGCGGAAGATCCGATGCTCACGCTGTATCAGTTTGAATGCTCTCACTACTGCGAAAAGGCCCGTTGGGCGCTCGACTACAAAGGGCTCGACTACCGCACGCGTAACCTGATCCCGGGCCCCCACCGGCTGGTCACCGAGCGCTTGGCCCCGCGCAGCCATGTCCCGATCCTCGTCGATGGGGAGCGGGTTGTTCAGGGCTCCTCCGAAATCATCGACTACCTCGACAAGCGCTATCTACGCGCCCGCTTGACCCCGGTCGGGGCGAGCGCGGCACAAGAGGCGCACGAATGGGAGCGCTACCTCGACCGCGAGATCGGGGTTGCGATCCGCTGCTGGTTCTATTTCCACGCCCTCCCCGAGCGCAAGCTCGCGACGCGCTTTCTCTTGCAGGGCGCGCCGTGGTATGGGGCTCCGCTCTATGCCCTCATCTTCCCGGTCGTGCGGCGAGCCATGCGCTCGTTCATGCGCATCGACGCCGAGAACGCCGCGCGCTCCGAGTCGCAACTCCGTACGGCCTTGGAGCACCTGAACGAGGCCTTGGGCAGGCGCCGCTACCTGGCGGGCCTTGGGGGCTTTTCTAGGGCTGATCTCACCGCCTGTGCCTTACTCGCGCCTTTGTGTCTCCCCAACGCAGCCTATGCGCGGGACCTCCCAAAGGCTGTAGCCGCGTTTCGCGCCGAGCATGAGGCCGATCCTTTCTTCGGCTGGGTGGTCGAGACCTACGGCCGTTATCGCCACCGTGGCGTTTGACGCCGGCCGCGAGCGCTCGGACGCGGCCCTCGCTATGCCGTAAACGGGGGTGGAGTCGATTCCATTAGCGTGAAAGCCCCTCCGCCACATGGGTGCTGCCGCCGGACCGCATGCACTACGATGGGACATCGACGCTTACGCGCTCACGATCATGGTGCGGCTGAGCCGCCTGCAAATGCGTCCAAGTGCGGCCTTCCTAGAATATAAATCCTCAAATCAACGCGTTACCAACATGGCCCTGGGATTGCCGTAAACCCGCACAGACCCGTCGCGCCGGGCCTGGTGCCAAGGGCGAACGGATCGGGTGGTTGGACCGTAACGGCGCGGTCGAACGCCAGGGCAAAGACGCCTGTCCCGATTCAGCACTGGCTTTTAGTCAAAAGGATAGACGCCTACGACTCGCGCCGTTCGATCACGACATTATACCGCCGCGTTCGTGGGCCTTTTGGGCACGGGCGTGGCCGGACCACTCTACGCCGAGGACAACCTTATCGATGCGTTGAAGGGAGGGAAGGTAGACCTGTACCTGCGCTATCGCTTTGAATTCGTGGACGACGATCAGCCGCGCGTTATCCCCGGCACGCCAGCCACGCTCAACGGGCCGGTCGATGCGGCTACGCCAATACACTCCGCACCGCGCTCGGGTACGGCACTGGGCTCTTCTATGACTTCGGGGCCTACCTCCAGTTCGAGGACGTGCGCGTGGCCGACAACGATGCCTACAACGACGGCGGCTCGAACGGGGTATTCGACCAGGCCACGGTCGTGGACCCCGAGGGCACCGAGATCCACCAGGCCTATCTGCGTTACGTAGGTGTGCCATACACCACACTCAAGGTCGGGCGTCAGGAGATCGAGCATCGCCCGCCGCCGTTGCACCGCTATATCGGCAACATCCTGTGGCGGCAGAATTGGCAGAGCTTCGATGCCGTCCGAACAATAAACGAATACCTGCCGGCGACGGTGATCGACTATGCCTATGCGTGGAATACCAACCGCATCTTCGGCGAGGACAATGAGCTCCCCGACCGCAGTGACTTTCGCATGGACAGTCACTTCATGAAAATTGACTACAGCGGGTTCCAATACGGGAAATTCGAACAGTATACCTATTTGCTGGACTTCGAAAGCAATGCCTCAGAGGGGTTCTCGACAGCCACCTTCGGCCTGCGTTTCCAGGGCGCCTATGACCTCATCACCTACCCCGTTTCCATCCTCTACACCGGCGAATTCGCCCATCAGATGGACTACGCCGACAACCCCGCCGATATTGCCGTCAATTATTACCTGGTGGAGCTCGGCGGGACCCATACCTTTATCGACAGCCCGCTCGAGGCAATCACCGTAAAGGGCAGCTATGAGGTGTTGGAAGGCGATGGCCTGGAGCTCGTGACCGGCTGCTGTAGCGGGCGCGTTGCCCGGGCCTTCCAGACCCCGCTCGGCACCAACCACGCCTTCCAGGGTTGGGCCGATCGGTTCCTGATCACCCCGGCCGACGGCGTCGAGGATCTCTACGTCACCTTGCAGATGAAAGTCTGGGGAGCCACTTTCATGGCCATGTGGCACGACTTGTCGGCGAATGACGCCGATTACGATTACGGCACCGAATGGGACCTCTTGCTGGAGAGGCCGATCGCCAACAATTTCCTGGTCGGGGTCAAATACGCCTATTACGACGCCTC
>JBIMKD010000037.1:0-9377 GCA_043673815.1 Chromatiales bacterium | reverse complement strand
GTATCCCGGTCTACGCCCCTTTAAGCGCGAAGAGTCGGATATATTCTTCGGCCGCGAGCAGCACGTCGATCAATTGCTGGAGAAGCTCGGTCAGCATCATTTTCTCGCGGTCGTCGGGACCTCGGGCTGCGGCAAGTCCTCGCTCGTCAAGGCAGGCATGCTGCCGGCGCTCGAAGCCGGCTTCCTGGCGCAGGCCGGGGCGCACTGGTACGTGGCCGATCTGCGTCCCGGCCACCAACCCGTGTGGGCCTTGGCGACCTCACTCCTAGTTAGCCAAGCGTTCGGAGCGACGCGCGGGACGGAGCCGGAATCCCTAGCCCTACTGCATGCAACGCTCAGACGGGGCCCCCTGGGTCTGGTCGAGGCGCTCTGCGAGACGCCGCTACCGGAGCGTGCGAATCTGTTGGTCCTGGTCGATCAGTTCGAGGAGATCTTCCGCTACCGCCGCGATATCGATAGCCAAGAGGCCGACGCCTTCGTCGCGCTACTGGTAGCCTCCGTCAAGCAGCGCGAGGTCAATGTCTACATCGCCCTGACCATGCGTTCGGATTTCCTGGGTGATTGCGCCGTGTTCTTTGATTTGCCCGAAACCATCAATGAAAGCCAATTCCTAGCGCCGCGTCTCACGCGCGACCAGCGTGCGGCCGCGATCACCGAACCGGCGCGCGTCTTTGGCGGCGACGTCGAGCCTGGCTTGGTCAACCAGATGTTGAACGACATGGGTGCCGATCCCGACCAGTTACCGCTCATGCAGCACGCATTGATGCGGATGTGGGAACTGGCGAGCGGTGCCCATAGCGATGATCAAACTGCGCAAGGCGTTGGCGCGAACGGCATCGGCCGCGTCGTTCTTAGCTTGGAACATTATCGAAGCGTCGGGGGATTCTTGCAGGCGCTATCCAGCCATGCCGACGAAGCCCTGGCCGAGTTGAAGGACGACCGCCAGAAGCAGGTCGCCGAGCGTATCTTTAAACGCCTCACCAAGCGTGAGGAGGGTGAGCGCGACACCCGCGATCCGACGACCCTACGCGCGCTTGTCGGCATCACAGAGGCCCCCGTCGAGGAGGTGATCAGGGTCATCAACGTGTTCAGTCAACCGGGCCGGAGTTTTCTGACGCCCTATTTGGAAACATCGCCGACCCCCGCGCTCGATACCATCATCGATATCAGCCACGAGAGCCTAATACGCCAATGGGAAACGCTGAAAAACTGGGTGATCGACGAGGCCAAGTCGGCCGATACCTACCTGCGTCTCGAAGAGACCGCCAGGCTCTATCGAGCCAAGAACGCCGATCCCTACCGCGGGCTGGATCTGCAAGGTGCGCTGGAATGGCGTAAGACCGAAAGGCCAACCGACGCCTGGGCCAAACGCTACGGGGCTAAGGGTAAGGAAACCGAGGCATTCGAGGGCGCCATCGCTTTCCTCGACGAAAGCGCGAGAAACTGGGCTAAGGAGCAGGCGAGCCAAGAGCGCCGCAGGCGAAGGGAGTGGTTTGGGGCGGGTGTTATGTTCGTATTGGCGGTCACGGTCGCCGTATATAGTTACGTTCAATGGCAGAGTGCGGAGCAGCAAAAGCAGCGCGCGGACGAGCAGACTCTTCGCGCTGAAGAACATAAGCTCGACCTGCTCACTGCGATATGGAAACTGACAGATGTTATACGAAGGGAACAGCTCAGTACTAGCACCACGAAGAAGTTGATGGATATGCTGGACGAAAACGTCCAACTGCTGGCTAAGATCGCCGAACAGAAGGGCGGTACTGCCGAGGTATTGCGTACGACGTCGGTAACCTGGACGGGCATTGGGGACATACGGCTAAAAAGCGATGCGGTGGCAGCGGAAAAAGCTTACCGGAATGGTCTCGAAATCGACAAGCGGTTGGTCGACCTAGACCCAAAGGATCCACAGTTGCGACGTGACCTGTCGGTAAGCTATAACAAGATTGGCAGAGCGCTATACGAACAAGATCTGTTCACTAAAGCGCTCGAGAACTATCAGAAGGGCCTCAATATCCGTAAGCGGCTCGCCGAGGAGGGACGCAAGGACGACGAGTGGCGTGACCGGCAACGCGATCTGGCGTTTAACAGCGGGAAAATCGCCGAGGTAAACATCGCACTGAACAACTTTTGCGCCGCGCTCGCTGCCGCAGAACAGGCACGCGTCCTTCGTGAAGAACTCTCGGACAAATGTCAAGAAAACTGTCAGGAAGACCGGGGGAGGCTGGCGGATATGTACGCCAAGATCGCTTGGATTACACTATTGAGCAGCGGCTCGCGGCAACAGGCGGTCCAAGCCGCTAAGCGGGGATTGGATCTCGACCCCGAGCATGACCGGACCAATGCCATAGCCGCACATGCGTATCTCTTGAACGATCAGTTCCAAGAGGCCCAGAAGATCTATCAAGGCCTCAGATCAAAGGACGCAAGTAGCTTCCGACAAACAGTCTCGGACGACTTCTGGAAGCTTAGGGAAAATCGGATCTTTCACCCCGGAATGGCGAAGATCGAAAGGCTCCTCAAATAACACTTTTGGATGGTGACGACAATGACGCGAATCTGGATGCTATGTTTGCTCACGGCCCTGCTTCATTCCGCAGCCTATGCCGCCAAGCCAAACGCCGAGAACCCTGCTAAGGGCAAACCCGCGGTTGAAGTACCGATGTCCGAGCCTAAGCGAGAAGCGCCCGACGACGAAGAGAAAGACCCGCCGAATTTTCACCTCGACGACGAAGAGAAAGACCCGCCCGAGCGGAAGAAATGAAGCGTTTAGAAGTCTTATGCATCCTTCGGGGAAAGCGAAGCGCACAGATCGGTACCGGCAATTCCGGCGGCGCGTTTGAGCGAGGCGAGCGCGGCGCGGAAGCACGCCGATAGCCGTACTAATGCGAGGAGATCGCGCGGCTCGCGTGCCAGGGCCGCGAGCAGGCCCGCTATCCTCGGGCGTCCGAGCTCATCGATGGCGGTCAACGCCGCGGCCGGGATCGCCATCGTTTGCGGGTCCACGATGGCGCGTAGGACGGCGAAGGGGATCTTCGCGCGGCGGGCCACCTGGGCGACGGCGGCGCTCTCCATATCGACGGCGAGCGCGCCAGTACGCTCGAACAACATGCGTTTTTTATCCGCGGTGCGGATCACCTCGGTGGTATGCAACAGGGCGCCGGTATGTACCGTGAGGTGCTGTGCGAGGCGCGCAGCCAAACGGGTGCGCCATGCCGCGTCGACCGGAAACGGAATGTCTGACACCAGGATGGTGTCGGGAAGGATAACATCGCCGGGCCGCAACGCGCTCGCCAACGCACCGGCCGTGCCCCAACTTAGCAAGGCCCGCGCCCCCTGCGCGACGAGCGCCTCAGCGGCCTGGCGCGCGCGCGCCTGACCGATCCCCGAGACATAGAGCAAGGTATCGCCGATACGCATCAGTCCGGGAACGGCGCCCGCCTTCGCGATGCAGCGCGCCTCGGCCGATAGCGCGGTGACGATCCCGAGCGGGGCGGTCTTCAGTCGCGAGTAGCTGGCGTTAGATTGCGGTATTGGGCCATCGCCCACAGCGGGAAGTACTTGGTGTAGCCATGGTATTTCAAATAGAACACGCGCGGAAAACCGGGCGCCGTGAAGCTTTCATCGTGCCAAAGACCATCTGCGCCTTGGCGCGTGAGGAGGTAATCAATCCCCCGGCGCACTGCTTCGGAGCCTACCTCGCCTGCCGCCATCAAGCCCAGGAGGGCCCAGGCCGTCTGAAAGCTCGTGCTCGGATGGTATTCGCCGCGTTGGGCCGGGAAGTAGCTGCCGTTGCTCTCCCCCCAGCCGCCGTCGGATTGCTGCATCGACTTGAGCCATTCGACCGCCCGTCGAAGATAGGGTTGCGAGGGATCTTCACCGGCGATCCGCAAGGCGCTGAGCGCCGACCAGGTGCCATAGATATAGTTGGTTCCCCAGCGGCCGAACCAAGAGCCATCTCGTTCCTGCTCCTTTCTTAGGAATTCGATCGCAGCGGCAATGGCGGTTTTATAGCGCGGTTCGCCCGCGAGCACGAGCAGCGCGATGCAGCGGGCCGTGACGTCGCTGGTCGGCGGGTCGAGGAGCGCGCCGTGATCCGCGAAGGGAATGTGGTTCAAATAATAACAGGTGTTGTCGGCGTCGAAGGAGCCATAGCCGCCGTTTTTTGATCGCATCCCGTGAATCCATTCGGCCGCGGCATGGATCGACCACTTGTAACGTTGTGGATCGATCAAGCACATGGCCCAGCCGACCATCGAGGTATCGTCCAGATCCGGATAATGAGGATTGGCATACTGGAAGGCCCAGCCACCGCCTTTGAGATCCGGGCGAGTCTCGCGCCAATCCCCGGGCTCGTCGCCGAGTTGCCGTTCTTGCAGCCAGTTTAAGGCGCGGCGGATCGAGGCGCTCGCGCGCTTGCCGTTCGCCTCGAAGACGGCATGGGCCGCGATGGCCGTATCCCACACGGGCGAGACGCAAGGCTGGCAATAAATCGAGTCCTCTCCGGTGACCAGAAGTTTTTTCAAAGCCTCTTTGGTCTCAGTGCAGTAGGGGTGATCTTTGGGATAACCGAGGAGAACCAGGGACTCGTAGGCATTCACCATCGCGGGGAAGATCCCCCCGAGGCCATCGGTTCCGTTAAGCCGCTCCGTGAACCAGCGCTCGGCGCGCTGAATCGCATAGCGGCGTACCGCCCTCGGAATCACGGGCTCGAGCGCCCGACCCAGCCGGTCGAGCACAAGAAACACTCGCCCCAACCGCGTTTTTATGCGGAAGTACTCTTGCTCCTCTTCCGGGGGCGTGACAAAGAGATCGCGGATGTCGACAGCGCGCGGGTTCTTCGCCTTGGGCTTGAGGCTGCAGAGAATGAATAAGGGCACCATGACGGTGCGAGACCAATAGGAAACCTTCGAGACATGAAACGGGAACCAGCGCGGCAGCAACATGATCTCGACCGGTATGAAGGGCACGGCCCGCCAGGGCACTTGGCCGAATAAAGCTAGCGTGATGCGTGTGAACACATTGCTTGCGGCGGCGCCGCCGTGGGCGAGGATGGCCTCACGGGCTCGCAGCATGTGTGCGGTCTCCGGGGAGTCGCCGATGAGCTTCAGCGCGAAATAGACCTTCACGGAGCAACTGATATCGAAGTCGCCGCCCGGGTACAGCGGCCAGCCACCATGCTCGGCCTGATGACTGCGTAAAAACACAGCAATTCGTTGCTCCAACACGCTATCGATTTCATCCATGAAATGCATCATGAGGACAAACTCGGCCGGGATGGTGCAGTCGGCTTCAAGCTCGAACACCCAATGGCCGTCTTCCTTCTGGAGGGGTTCGAGTCCTGCGCGGGCCCTGTCGACGGCGTGCTCTAGCGAGCCGCGCCCTGCGTCGGGGCGAGCTTCGGCCTCGGTGACTAGGGATCGTTTCATCATGTCATGCCCCCTTGCGCGCCTTCGAGTGTTCGTGACCCCGTTGATGCGGGACCGTTACCGGCCTTGATCGTGCGCTCAGTGCCACAGTGTTACGAGGTATGAGAACCCGCGCTGTAATTTAATTTATCAAGTTTCTCATGAATGTTATTGACTGGTAAAGCCCTTGTGAGAATATTCATGAGCACTCTTAGAACCCTGTCTTGACTCACCAGGAGATTCGATATCCTTACCGTCAGCTTAACGCTGCGGCGGGAAATCTTAACTTGCGACCCCGCGTTAAAGTCGCGGTGCTTGTTTAGCTTTCGCAAGCTTAAGACCGCCATGCCCATCGCCCAGAGACAAAACTTCCGGATCCCCGGTTCATGGCACGGAATAATAAGGGTGTAATTCAGGGCATTATCGAGGTGCGCCTTGGTGATGCCGATGAGTTGCGCGAGCCCAGCGCCGAATCCGGCGTCGCATGCGCCCGGGGATTTATGGCGCAGTGTAACGCCGTGTGCCAAGAAGACATCACGCGGAAGCCAGCAGGCGCCGCGTTTGCCGTCCTCCCAAATGTCTTTAAGAATATTGGTCATCTGGAGCCCTTGACCGAAGGATACCGCAAGCGGCATGAGCTCCTCGCGCTGCGCGTTGATCTCCGGCGAGTAATCGCAAAACAACTCGGTCAGCATCTCGCCGACCACGCCCGCAACGTAGTAGCAGTAGTCATCTAGGGCCGGAATATCAGGAAGGCCATCGAGCGATTCGCGTTGTTGATAGTCGGCCATTCCTTGGGCCATGATGCGCACACAGCGAGTAAGCGCCTGGCGTTGACGGGGGTTAAAACCGTGGGTAACGCGGATGACGCTAACCGTGTTTCGGATGAGATCGCGCTCGGCTTCCGGCGTGGCGGCCGATAACCACGGATAAAGCTCGGATGCAAAACGCTCCGCGGTCTCGGCGCCTTCGACGACGCTCACGAACTTGTTCGCGAAGTAGCGTTGTTGCGCGGGTTGTAGCTGGTTATCATCTTCGACCACATCGGCGATGCGGCACAGCAGATAGGCGTTGCCGACGACCCCGCAAAGCGCCGGTGGAAGGGCCGGGATCGTTAAGGCGAAGGTCCTGGATACGCCTTGCAGAATGTGCGTTTGATAGGCGTGATCCGAAGCTAAGGCCGCGCTGGGCTTCAATTCCGTCGTCATCGCGCGCGGTTTCCTCGCATCACTTGGCGCCCAAAAACCCCTCGATACGATCGAGGGCTTGCATTAGATTCTCCGTGCTGGTAGCAAAGGATAAACGCAGGTAGCCCGGCGCGCCGAAAGCAACTCCCGGAACGACGGCGACACCCGTGTGCTCGAGTAACTGCTCGGCGAGCGCGACATCGTTGTTGACCCCGGCCATCCGCCCGATCGCTCCTTGCACGTTCGGAAAGACATAAAAAGTGCCTTGGGCCGCGACGCACTCGATGCCGCGAATTTTGTTGATCCGCCCGAGTACCAGATCATGGCGTTCCTTGAATTTGGTGCAGCGTTCGCGCACGATTGCTTGCTCGCCTTCGAGCGCGGCTTGCGCCGCGACCTGGGCAATGGAGGTCGGATTCGAGGTGCTTTGCGATTGCAGGATGGCCATGGCTTGGATCACCGCTTTGGGTCCGGCGGCATACCCGATGCGCCATCCCGTCATCGCGTAGGCCTTGGCGACTCCATTCAAGACCACCGTACGATCGCTCAGCTCCGGGCAAGCGTTCAGAATATTCGCGAACGGCTCCGCTTGCCAGAGAATGTGTTCGTAAATGTCGTCCGAGGCGATGATGATCTCCGGATGGTTCAACAACACCTCTGCGAGCGCCCGTAACTCGCCGCGTGAATAGCATTCCCCGGTCGGGTTGGAGGGGCTATTGAGGATCAAAAGCCTCGTTTTCGATGAGATCGCGGCCCGCAGCTTTTGGGGATTGATCTTAAACCGTTCGTCGAGGCCGGTTTTGATGATCACCGTCTCGGCGCCCGCAATCTTCGCCATATCCGGGTAGGAGGTCCAATAGGGGGCCGGCAGGATCACTTCATCTCCCGGATTGAGCACGGCCATCATGAGATTGTAAATGCTGTGCTTACATCCACATGACACGAGTATCTGGCTGGGCGGATAGTCGAGCGCGTTCTCGCGTTTAAATTTATCGCTGACAGCCTTCCTTAATGCCGGCGTGCCTTCAACGGCGGTATACTTCGTAAACCCCTCCCGCATCGCCTGGATAGCCGCGGCCTTGATGTGCTCCGGCGTATCGAAGTCGGGCTCGCCCGCGGCCAAGCTGATGATGTCTTTTCCGGCCTGCTTGAGGGCGGTAGCCCGGGCCGCGACGGTGAGGGTCGCGGAGGGTTTGATCGAAAGGGCGCGATAGGAAAGTCTCACGGACAAGCAAAATCCTCTATTTGAAAGCTTTACGATCAAGCGTTCCCGGCGTCGTCGCCGCGGCGAACGCCGAAGTCCATCCTTTTTTACGGGTTTACGATTTCCGGCTGCCGGATTCGGCCGCTATGACGATGGCAGCCAAAACGGCGTGTAATATACTTGAGTTTGCGCCGCAACAGAATCCCCATGGGAAAGAGCTTCGTTCTAAAATGCGACTTCGGCCCGGCCGGAGATCAGCCCCAGGCTATTCGCGGGCTCACCACCGGGCTCCAGGATGGCCTCGCCTACCAAACCTTGCTCGGTGTCACGGGTTCCGGCAAGACCTTTACGATCGCCAACGTGATCGAGCATGTCCAGCGGCCGGCCTTGATCCTGGCGCCCAACAAGACCTTGGCGGCCCAGCTCTATGCCGAGATGCGTGGTTTTTTTCCCGACAACGCGGTCGAATATTTCGTCTCCTATTACGACTACTACCAGCCTGAAGCCTACATGCCGGCGTCGGATACGTACATCGAGAAAGACGCGACGATTAACGAGCACATCGAGCAGATGCGCCTCTCGGCGACGAAAGCCCTGCTCGAGCGTCACGACAGCATTATCGTGGCCACGGTATCGGCGATCTACGGTCTCGGCGATCCGTCCGCCTACCACGGCATGGTGCTGCATCTGGTGCGTGGGGGCACGGTGGACCAACGCCAGATCCTGAGACGCTTGGCCGAGCTTCAGTACACCCGCAACGATCTGGACCTGCGTCGCGCGGCCTACCGGGTGCGCGGCGATGTGATCGACATCTTTCCGGCCGAATCCGAGCGCGAGGCGGTGCGGGTCGAGCTCTGCGACGACAGCATCGAGAGTTTGTGCTTTTTCGACCCGCTCACGGGCGAGATCCTGCGCCGCGTCCCGCGCCTCACGGTGTATCCCAAGACACACTATGTCACCGCACGGCAAACGCTGCTCGAAGCCGTCGAGGCGATCAAGATCGATCTCAGGGATCGATTGCAGGAACTGCGCGCCGCCAACAAGCTGCTGGAGGCGCAACGGCTCGAGAGCCGCACGCGCTTCGATCTCGAGATGATGCTGGAGATCGGCTATTGCGCCGGGATCGAGAACTACTCGCGTTATCTCTCGGGCCGCCGCCCGGGGCAGCCGCCGCCGACGCTCTTCGACTATCTGCCCGCCGATGCCTTGCTGGTCGTCGATGAAAGCCATGTCACGATCCCGCAGCTCGGCGGCATGTATCGCGGCGATCGGTCGCGCAAGGAAAACTTGGTGGACTACGGGTTCCGGTTGCCCTCGGCGCTCGATAATCGCCCATTGAAATTCGAGGAGTTCGTGGGGCTCTCGCCGCAAACGGTCTTCGTCTCGGCAACGCCCGGCCCCTATGAGCTGGAGCATTCGGCTCAAATCGTCGAACAGGTAGTGCGGCCCACGGGCCTGGTCGATCCGGAGGTAGAGATCCGGGCGCAAGCGACCCAGGTCGATGATCTACTCTCCGAGATCAACGCGCGCGTTCGGATCAACGAACGGGTGCTGGTGACGACGCTCACCAAGCGCATGGCG
>JBIMKD010000036.1:0-2407 GCA_043673815.1 Chromatiales bacterium | reverse complement strand
TACCCCGAGCACTCAGCTACCGGGCCATGGCCTCGGCATGGGCGATCTCCGCAAGCGTGCCAGTGATCACGATGCGGTCAACGCAACCCAGCACCGCGGCGATTCTCTCTTGATGGCGTCCGACAAAGGGATTCATGGCGAAGGGGTTCTACCGGTGCTTTGCGGCCTTCTCGTCGAGCTTCGTCCACCGCTCGACGCTTTCCGCCAGTTGCCGTTCGATCTCTTCGGTCCGCTTATGATCGGCCTTGATCTGTTCGCCGCCTCGCTTGTGGTAATCCGCACGACTCATACCCGCAGTAAGCTCGTGCTGCTCCCGCTCGAGCGCCTCGATCTCGCTGGATATGCAGCGACAGGTCCTGAACGATCGTTCTCTCGCCGAAGCGTTTGCTGACGCCGGCCAGTTCCGCCACCAGCTTGCCCGAGCGCTTGCCCGCAGCGAGCGTGAGTTTGACGGTGCCGAGACGCTCGCGCCGGGCCGCGCGCTCGCGCCGCAGTTGTTCGAGCCGGCGCACGCGGCCTTCGTTGCGGGTACGGCGTGCCTTGATGCCTCTGCGGATCCACGCCTCTTCTTGCGCCCAGAACTTGTCGAACTTGCGATGGGCGACGCTTTCGGTTGTGAGCTCGGCGGCCTTGCGGCTCTCATACGCCGCAAAGTTGCCGGGGTAGGAGCGCAGCAGCCCGCGGTCGAGCTCAACGATGCGATTGACCACACGATCGAGAAACGCGCGGTCGTGCGTGATGACGATGGTGGCCGGACCCTTCAGCACCAGGTCTTCGAGCAAGGTGATGCCGTCGATATCGAGATGATTGGTCGGCTCATCGAGCAGCAGCAGATCGGGTTGGCGCGCAAGTGCGAGCGCAAGCGCCGCCCGCTTAGATTCGCCGCCCGAAGCGGTGTCGGGCGCTTGCGCCGGATCGAGGCCAAAGCGATGCAGATACGCCACCAGCCGGGCCTCCAGGCGCCAACGCTCGCGCTCATCGTGGATGCGGTTGATCTCGCCGCGGATGGCAAGGCTTTCGCGCAGGGACGAGGCGAGCGGCAGTTCAGGCTCCTGCTCGACGAGCGCCACGCGCAGGCCGTTCTGGCGCTTGAGCTCGCCGTCATCCAGCGCCGCAAGTCCGGCGATTACCTTCAGGAGCGACGACTTTCCGGTACCATTGCGGCCGATGAGTCCGATGCGCTCGCCTTCCAGCACCGTGAGGCCGGCGCGATCGAGCAGAGGATGCAGTCCGTAAGCGAGCTCTGCGTCGAGGAGGGTGAGGAGCGCCATGAGCCCTACAGCAGCCGCTTCAATTCACGCACTGCCGGCTTGTACTTGGTGTCGTAGAGGAAAACGTCGCGTTTGAAATCCCCAGCCATGGCGAGTCCGGTGACCCGTAAATTTATGATCTCGGTTACTCCAGAAGGGTTTGCAGCCGGGCCAGGACATCATCAGTTACGTTAGCCGGCACATCCTCTACAAACCTTGCCGCGCGCGCGGCATAGTCGATGGTTCTCGGCTGGTTGCACATCACAACTCCCTGCGTTTCCGTGCCTGTGTTCATCAATGACACGGCGAACCCGGCAAACCGCGCCTGATTGCCGCCCTGCGTGACCGGACAGACAAACACCAGTCCAGACCGGTTAAATTCTTTGTCGGACACCACCAGAACCGGCCTTAATCCTTGCTGTTCCTTGCCCGCGACTGGGTTCAGATTAACGTGCCAAATCTCGCTCCGGCCGGGGATGCGCATCAGGGTTCCTCTGCGCCGACATCGGGTGTGTCAAGCCATTCTCTTTCTTCCGTGCTGATAGGCTGCGACAGGTCGCACTGCGCCATCAGTTCGGCGAGGGTATAACGTGGTCTTTTCTTCGGCTCAACCACCAGTTTCCCGTCCTGGACATCAATGTGGACTTGCGAACCAGATTGCAAATGCACCAAATCCAATATGCGCTTGGGGATGGCCACGACAACCGAACCGCCCACACTGCGAAGGGTTGCAATCGGCATGATGAGACCTCTCGATTTCTTACATTACACTAAAGTATAACTTTGTGGGCAGGGTTTTGTAAGCTCTCCCGACTCCCCCGTCCCACGTGCTCTCCGATACAAAGAGGTGCCATCGACTACAAATGCTCCGCCCGGGATTAAATACCTCGAACAGTCGGGCCCGAAGCCGCCGAACCCCGCAAGCACTCGCGGAGGATAAGAAATCCAATGCCGTTTCTCAACGGATCCCTGACCCCGATCTAGGTAGGGTGACGCGAGTCAGCGACATATGGCATAATCGGGATAGGGGGAAGCCTCACGGCTTCGCCCCTCCCACACCACCAGGCATACGGGTCCGTACCATGGCGGTTCGGTACAGTTAAATAGAATAACGAGGGTCTAAACGTGGAAGACCCATGGCGTCGAAGTAACGAGTG
>JBIMKD010000035.1:0-2577 GCA_043673815.1 Chromatiales bacterium | reverse complement strand
TACTTCGACGCCATGGGTCTTCCACGTTTAGACCCTCGTTATTCTATTTAACTGTACCGAACCGCCATGGTACGGACCCGTATGCCTGGTGGTGTGGGAGGGGCGAAGCCGTGAGGCTTCCCCCTATCCCGATTATCAAGCGTCGGGTTGGTGTACGCCAAGAGCCCGAGCAGGGCCATCGCCACAAGGGTAAAAAGAATCGGTTTCATGGGTTTAGTGCCACCTATCCTGCATTGAGTCAGAGCTTGTGAATAAATCTACTGCGCAGCCCGCCCGCATCGTTGCGCGGTGCTCGGAATCCTCATGTATTTCCACATACACTGCGGTTGCTCGCCTCGTCCTTGAGGCTCGCCCCTTCAGGGCAGATGCGCCGTTTCGCTCCCGGCGAAACGGTCCTGCGCGCCGTGCGCCTGGCAGGCAGGCGTGCTCGCTACGATTTCTTCACAAGCTCTGAGAGGCCGAGGGACGCTATACAAAAACGCAGCAGCACAGGCAGCGTTTGGACAGCTTCCTACCAATCCGCCAACTCCTTCTCCAGCTTGCGTTTAGTGGTATGGAATTCTTCGGAGCTTGCGGTGCGTATGGCGGATCGCCCGGCCATCGAATTCTCCAGCGCATGGGTTCGACGGGGGTCTTGCAAGTGGGCCGAAGAACCACCCGATGGCAGGCGTTTGGCCACTGCCAGCATCGCCTGCGGGTTGTAGCCTCCGGCCTTGAGGAGATCAAGGGCGCGCCGGTCGGCTTCCTGTTCCTTGGCGAGATCGACAACGAGAGAGAGCGAACCCACCCCGTGCGTCCGTGCCGCTGGTTTGCCACCGGCACCGCCCAAGAGGGCGTTCCAAAGGCTGGGTGGCGGACCCTGGCGGCAAAAGTGGCCGGATAGTTGATGACCCATCTCGTGCGCCAGGATTGCGGCGAGTTCCGATTCGTTTTCAACGAAGGCTAGGGCGCCGTCCGTGACGTAGATATGGCCGCCGCCGATGGCGAAGGCGTTGGCGGCGCGGTTTCGGACCACGTTGACGCGCCAGGGAACACCATTGTGATTGGAGCGCCGCGCCAGCTGTTCAACCAGGGTCTGTATATAAGCCGAGATCGTGTCGCCGCTGGCCCGCAAGGGCCATTCGCGCTCGATGCGTTGCACCGTTGCCTGCGCCCGCTCGCGCTCACCTGCGCAGAAACCGTCCGCGCGACTCGCCATCCCGCCGAGAAAGAGCGCAATCGCAAACAATGGTCTCAGCACGCACGGCACCGCTCAAGATCCTCCCTGCCTGGCGTGCGTCAAGACTCGACGATGAAGACCGACTCGTCTGTGTCGTAACTAGGACCCGCCTGAACCTTGTGCTCGACGACATAGGTGCCCGCTTGCGCATTCTTCGGGATGGGAATGCTGGCATTTGCCGCCCAACCGCCTCCGGCGCGGTGATTTTTCTGCGGCGGTAGATTGGCGAGCACCTTGCCGTCTTTCTTCAGCACCCAACTCTCTTCCACATCGGCGCCTTGAGCGGCCAGGGACGGCGGCATCATCAGCGAGTAGTCCGTCGCCACCTTCACGGTATCGCCGGGTCTGACCGTGTTGGGGGCGGAGGTCCCCTTGCGGATCTGGACTTGGGTGCTGCTGACGGGCTCAGTCAAGCCATAGATCTGTTGGTCTTGTGCCACGGAACGGACCTGCGTGGCCTGATACTGGGCGACGACGCCCCAGCCGGCCGCGGCGCCCAGCGCGCTACCGATCGCGCACCCTTGGGCCCCGCCGATGGCATAGCCGATCCCGCAGCCCAAGGCCGTTCCGATCCCGGCCCCAAAAAGTTGTTGATTACCCTCGGTAGTAGCGCAGCCGGTCATAAGCCCGCAACACAACGCCAGACCCGCGACTCTCAGATTCGGTGCTGACAACATAATAAGCTCCTTTGCAGTCGTTTATGTTTGCAATCGGTCTGTCACTCGGCCATAGCGCCCGCGGGCGGACCGGCCGCGGCCGGCTTGTCGAAGTAAGGGAGTTGGCCCGCCGGCAGCGCCGGAATGGACTGGCCGAGTTGCGCCATGATCGCTTGCAAGGCCGGGGCCGGGGGAACCTCGATGGCCTCGAAGCGCGAGCTCTCATAGGTGTATTTGCCGCTCCCCGAAGGGTACTCGACGCCCAGCTTAAAGTTGTGGTCCTCACCGTCGACCTCAAGATAGGAACGAAACGTCGCCACGTAGTCGCTCAGTATGATGTTCAAAATCTCCTCCACGATCTGCTGCATCCGATCCACGGTATCGCCAAGCAGGTAGTAAATCCCAAAGGAATTCTTGGAGATGGACTCGAGGTTCTTGAAATAATCTTTGTACTTCGGGATATGAGAGTATGCTAGGGAATACACCGGGATCGGGATATCCAGCCTGGTGATCCGCGCGTTCAGTTCTTCCCGCGAGAGGGCGCTGCCCTCATCGAAGCCGTCGGAGAACACCACGATGGAGCAGGACACGATGTAATTGGACGGGCCGGGCGCGACGTCCGACCCTTGGGCCGCCATGCCGCACATCTGTAGCGCAGCCCCGATACTGTCATAGAGGCGCGTCTTGGTTCCGTTGGCCTGG
>JBIMKD010000034.1:0-10498 GCA_043673815.1 Chromatiales bacterium | reverse complement strand
GGGGCGGCGTCAAGGATCGCGGTTTCGATGTCGCGCTTGAGCGTCTTGGCCGATAGTTTCTTGTCTTGCCAGTTTCCGTGCAGCTTGAGCCGCACGAGCTCCCCGCCTGATTGCAATAGCTCCAATCGCAGTCCATGCGTTCCGAGGAAGGGGTGCAGTTTCTCGACGGCCTGCTCAACCCGCGATTCCAGATCCCGCGGGTGCAGCCCGTGCAGCAGCAACATGCCACCCACCCGATCGTCGTCCGCGAACGCCTCGAGGAGTGTCTGGCCGGCGGCTCCGGCGGTGGTTGTGAGCTCGATCACCCGGGCTAGCCCCGCCCCGTGCAGATCCAGCACGACTTGAACCAACTCCTTCGCCTGCTCTCGCGCCTTCGTATCGCTCAGGGCCTCGAGCGCGCGAATTAATTCTTCAATCCGGCCTGGATCGCTTTCCAGCGTTCGCGCATCGGCGTCGTTCATAACTCCCGCCTACTTCCGGCTGTGAGCTACACCGAATGTCGGTGTATGCACGGTCTCGAGTACTTTGCCGTTGCCAAGGTACATGTGCACACCGCACGGCAGGCAAGGATCGAAGCTGCGAACGGCGCGCATGATATCTATTCCCTTGAATTTGTCCGGACCGTTTTCTTCGAAGATCGGCGTGTTTTGCACCGCATCTTCGTAAGGCCCCGGGGTGCCGTAGATGTCGCGCGGATTGGCGTTCCAGGGAGTAGGCGGATAGGGATGATAGTTCGCGATCTTGCCGCCGCGGATGACGAGATGATGTGACAGCACTCCGCGGACCGCTTCGTGGAAGCCGCAGCCTATCGCCTCGTCTGGCACCTTGAACGGGGTGAAAGTCGAGGTGCGGCCCGCGTGCAGTTCTTTCAGGGCCTGCTCGGCGAAGTGCAGCGCCGCGCATGCCGCGTACGCTTGGAAGTAAGTCCGGGCGCGGTCGCGCTCGATGGCGTTGCTCCATTTGGGGATCTTCCACTCCAACTCGACCTCAGGTTTCAGCGCGGTCTTTGGCAAATACATCTTTACACTGCTCCCGGTGGCCTTGATGTAGCCGATGTCCACAAGGCCGGCGAGCGCCGTGGCCCATAAACGGGCGATAGGACCGCCGCCGGTGTCCAGCGCCAGATGTTTCTTGTCACCTGGTTCGCCCGCGTGATACCAGCGCGGCGACATCACCCACGTGTACTTGCCGCCGAAATCGCGCTTCTGCGGCTTGGGCACGGTGGTCTGGTTCCACGGATGATTCTGATCCACCGGATTGCCGAGCGGATCGTTCTTCACAAAAGTCTCCTGGTTCTCCCAACCGTCGTAATACGAGCTTCCCAGCAGAATGCGAATGTTGAGGTTAATGTCCACGAGGTCGGTGGTGACGAGCTTACCGTCCACCACCACTCCAGGCGTGACATACATCGCCCGGCCCCATTGGGTCATGGTCTTGTAGTCGTAGTCGCAAACGCTCGGATCCTGGAACGATCCCCAGCAACCGAGCAGCGTGCGCCGGTACCCGACCATCTCGTAACCCGGCAAGGCCTGGTAGAAGAAATCGAACAGATCATCGTGCAGCGGCACGACCTTCTTCATGAACGCCACATAACGCATGAGCCGGGTGATGTAATCCGTGAACAACTGAACGGTCGGCACGGTACCCACGCCGCCCGGATAAAGCGTCGAGGGATGGACGTGGCGTCCCTCCATCAGACAGAACATCTCGCGCGTGTAGCGGCTCACCTGCAGTGTCTCGCGGTAGAACTCTCCGCTAAAGGGGTTCAGCGCGGTCATGATCTCGGCGATGGTGCGATAACCATGATCGTTCGCATGCGGGGCTTCGGTTGTTTTCGCCCTTTCCCATACGCCGGGATTGGTCTCCTTGACCATCTGCTCGCAAAAGTCCACACCGACCAAGTTATCCTGGAAAATGTTGTGGTCGAACATGTACTCGGCCGCCTCACCCAGGTTCACGATGCACTCGGCGATGGCGGGCGGCTTCACGCCGTAAGCCATGTTCTGCGCGTATACCGAGCAAGTGGCATGATTATCCCCACAGATCCCGCAGATGCGGCTGGTGATGAAGTGCGAATCGCGCGGATCTTTGCCTTTCATGAAAATGCTGTAGCCGCGGAAAATTGACGAGGTGCTATGGCATTCAGCGACACGGCGATTTTCGAAATCTATCTTCGTGTAGATGCCGAGACTCCCCACGATGCGGGTGATGGGGTCCCAGTTCATTTCCACGAGCTTGCCTGCCGCGGCTTTTTGGGTAGTTCTGGTATCGGGCATGACGCTAGACATGATCTTTTTCCTCCTTCGTTAGCGACTCGGCTAATTCGGGCGGTGCCCGGTGGTCAGTTGCGGCCGATTATGGCGCCATTTCGGCTCTTTGTTGAGGGTCGAGTTGGTCAGCTTGCGCAACGCGCGGACCATCATACCGTAGGGCGTCACCATGCCCGTGGAAAGAATGCTTCCGGGCGGCTGGTCCATGAAAGGCATGAACTTGTCCGGAAATCCCGGCATGGTGCAACCGATACAGATGCCGCCGACGTTCGGACAGCCTCCCATGCCGGCCATCCAGCCCCGCTTGGGTACATTGCATTGCACCACAGGACCCCAGCAGCCCAGCTTGACGATGCACTTGGGAGAACCGTACTCGGTCGCGAAGTCACCCTGTTCGAAGTAACCCGCCCGGTCGCAGCCGTCATGCACGGTGCGCCCAAACAGCCACTGAGGCCGCAAGGCATCGTCCAGGGGGATCATGGGCGCGAGGCCAGCGAGTTGATAGAGGAGATAAAGCAAGGTCTCCATGAAGTTGTCAGGCTGCACCGGACAGCCAGGCACGTTGACAATAGGCAACCCGGCCTTTGATTTCCAATTCCAGCCGAGATAATCCGCAACTCCCATGCAACCGGTCGGATTGCCTTGCATGGCGTGGATGCCGCCGTAGGTTGCACACGTTCCGGCTGCTACCACACCCAGCGCTTTGGGCGCGAGCCGATCGAGCCACTGCGGGATGGTGATGGGCTGCTGGGTCTTGGGATCAGCGCCAAAGCCGGCCCAGTAGCCCTCGCCGCTGATCTTCTCGTTGGGGATCGAGCCTTCCATCACCAGCACGAAGTTGTCGAGCTCGCCATTTGCCGCTTGGTGAAAAGGCTTCATGAATTCATCGCCGTTTTCATAGGCGAGCACCGGGTTGTGCAAGTGGACCTTGGGGAGTCCGGGGATAGCCCCGAGCGCAACGTCTTCTATGCTGGGTTGGCTGGCGGCGGTGATAGAAACCGAATCGCCGTCACAGCCGAGCCCCCCGGTGATCCAGAGGATGTGAACTTCTTTTAGTGCAGGCGGCCGTTGGGTTTTACGGCCATAGGGAACAACGGTTGCGTCGGACATGACCGGAGCCTCCTACGTTATTCTGTTATGTCTATCGTCCCATGTGTTGCCATTGTGGCCTTCGGAGGTGTCAGCCAGCAGGAAATTGATGACTGCTTGGGGCTTGTCCGCCGAAACGGATCACTCGCGCGAGCCTTGAGAAGTTTGCCTGTAGACGTACTTTTTTTGGAGTCTATAATACCCTCGCATCTCGCGCAACAGCCGGTCGTTATCCTGGCCAAAGGGGCACTTGCCTGTCCGCCGGGTCGATGGCGTCGTCCCTCATGGTCGCCGCCTGACACGTTCATCAAACGGAAAGATGGCGCGACGGCGCAACTAACGGAGACAGATTTTTTCAGGACTCGGGTAAGATGAAGCTGCCAAGGCTTGCGTTCGGAGTCCCTTTGCATCCCCTTCTGGTGCACTTCCCAATCACATTTTGGCTCGTCACGCCCGCACTGGATCTAGCGGCGCTGTACGTCGGCGTCGAGCCGTGGTGGCCGCTGGCCCTCGGTGCGACCGCTATTGGTGTCTTCATCGGTGTGGTGGTCATTGTGACCGGACTTCTAGAGTACCTCGAGCCGTCGGTCGTCGGCATTGACATCAGACTCGCGGCGCGCCACGGCATAAGGACCACGATGGCCTGGCTTACGTTTACCACGAAGATGGTCGTGGCGATGCTCTCACCGATCACCACGTGGACGATTGCGTTTTGCCTCGCGCTCGATTTGATCGGCTGTGTGCTACTGGTGCAGGGCATCTTCTTTGGCACCCGGCAGGTCTACCAGCAACTCGAAAAATAGTTGGGTTGTAAATTGCGTTTCGGTCGATGAAAACCTCGCTCATCCAGCACCGCGTCGCTGACTTCCTCAAGCAGTATCCGCCCTGTTGCTACATGGAGGCACCCAACCTCCTCGCCCTTGCCGGAAGTGGGCGGGTCAGCTTCCACGAAAGCGGCGAATTCATCTTCCGCGAGGGCCAGGCGCGCAGGCCGTTCATTTGGGTCATCCAACAAGGCCAGGTCGAGCTGTTGGGCCCGCATCTTGTCGATCTCCTCGGCGCCGGCGATCTCCTCGGTCTCGGCCGGTTCCTCGGCCACCCCGCTCATCGCCACTCCGCCCGTACCGCGAGCGACGTGATCCTCTATGCCCTCGATGCCATAATTTTCGAGCGCATGGTCCACGAATACCCGCAGGCATCGGCCTACCTGGGCGCACACTTCTCGTTGAGCGCCCCTTTCAGAGAGGAGAAAACCTCTTGGATCGACCAAGCCAGCCCGCCAGCGCACCTGCTTGCCTGCCCGCCGGAGACGCCCATCCGCGAAGCGGCGCGCATCCTATCCCGTCATCATGCCGACGCGATTGCCGTCATCGGCGCGGGCGGCAAACCGCTCGGCCTCATCACCATCCGGCAGCTCAGCGATCGGATCGCCACCGGGGATCTCCCCATCGACGCCCGCTGCGACGCCCTGATGCAGCCCGTGGTCAGTGCCCGCGCAGACATCAGCCTCGGCGCCTCGATGCTCGAAATGGTGCGCACCGGCGCGCCCTGCCTCGCCATCACCCGCGACGGCAGCAGCGATTCCGAGCTTGCCGGTCTCCTCACCGCCTCGGATCTCGCCCTGTTCTGCGGTAATCACCCCGCGCTGCTCCTCGAAGAGGTGCGGCATGCAGACTCGCTCGCCGATCTCGCGCGCCTGCGTGCCCGTGCCGCATCGCTCATCGCCGAAGGGCTCACCGGCCCGCCGACCGTAGGCTGGTTCGCCGAGTATGCGAGCGAGTTCCTGCGCGCCCTCTTCGCTCGCCTCGTGATGCTCACCCGAGGGGATCATCCGGATTGTTGCTGGCTTTTTTTCGGCGGCGCCGCGCGCAAAGAGATCTTGACGCCTACCGCCCCCGAGTGCGGCCTCGTCTATGGGCATGGCCCGCCCGAGGCCTTCCTCGCCCTCGCGAGCGAAGTCGCCGCCGGACTGAAAACCTGCGGATTTCGCGCGCGCCCCGTCCCGGCCGTCTTGCCGCTCGCCGCCTGGAAGGAGTTTTATTCTGAGGTCATCACCGATCCGATCGTGAATTCGGGCTATGACTCGCGCTGCCGCTTCGACCTCCTTGCCGCCTGCGGCAACCCGTCGCTCGCCGCGGATCTCTTAGGCCACATCAGCGCCGAGATCGAGCGCCACCCGGTGCTCACCGCCGTGCTCGCCAACGACTCGATGGTCAATCTCCCGCCGCTGACCTTCTTTCAGGATCTCGTGGTCGAGCTCGACGGGGCCCGCACGCAGACCCTCGATCTCGCGCGCACCGCCCTCGACCCGCTGGTCGATGTCGGCCGCGTCTTCGGTCTCGCTCGCAATGAGATTTCCGTGACCGCCACGCTCGAGCGCCTCGCGCGCGCCGGCGAGTCTCTCCCGCGCCACCAAGCGCTGTTCCTTGATGCCGCCGAAGCCTTTCGTATCGCTCTCTATCAGCAGGGCCGCACCGGGCTCCGCGAAGCGAGCGACGGCGTCAACATCCACCCCGTCATGCTGAGCCGCGTCGACCGGCAGCTCCTCAAAAGCGCGTTCCGCTCCATCCACCAGTTATTGGAATTTACCTGGACGCACCAGGACTCCATCGCGCGCCTATGACGCCCGGTTTCGCTCTCGACTACTGCGCTAGTTTCGACCACACCTGGGCCGAGGACACGCCGGCGGAGCGCGTGCGCTTCGTCGTTCTGGATTCGGAAACCACCGGCCTCGACCCCCGGCACGACCGGCTCATCAGCCTCGGCGCCGTCGCCGTCTTGCAAAGGGAAATTCACCTGGCCGATGCCTTTGAGACGCTGCTCAGCGTCGCTTACAATAGCGCCGCGGTCACCGTGCACGGCATCACGCGCGACCAGGCCCGCGACGGTCTCGGCGAACCCGAGGCGCTCGAGCAATTTATTGCCTATCTTAAGGACGGCGTCATCGTCGGCCACCACATCGGACACGACATCGCTATCCTTAATTCGGCCTGCGGACGTCACTTCGGCTTCGCACTGCGCAACCGCTGGATCGACACCATGGATCTCGCGCTCCACCTCGAGCGCGACGGTGCCTTCGCCGGCGGCGCCGAAATCAAGAGCTTCTCCCTCGATGCGCTCTGCCAACGTTTCGGCGTCATACCCCATGACCGCCACACCGCGGGCGGCGACGCCTTCCTCACCGCCCAGGTGTTCCTGAAGCTCCTGCGCCTCGCGCAGCGATCGGGCCGCCGCACTCTGGCCGCGCTCACTGAACGCTACGTTGCGGAAAAGCATTGAGGTGGCCGGACCCCCAGGGTTTAGCGGTCGATCCGGCTCGCGAGGTTCTGATGGTCAAATCGTGTATGGCTGGCTGCGCGACGAACGCCCACCGCCGCGACGCGACCCGCGCGTTCGCCGCAGGTGGGCGAAGCAGTACGACCGGCGGCGGGCGCGGATGTAGGTACTCGCGGGATCAAACCGAGGCATCCAGAGGACTGACCACCCCGCGCCCGCCTCGGTTGAGCACGTGAGTATAGATCATTGTCGTGGAGACATCCGCATGGCCGAGTAGCTCTTGCACGGTGCGGATATCGTATCCGGACTGCAGAAGATGAGTCGCGAAGCTGTGACGCAGGCTATGACAGCTCGCAGGTTTAGTAATACCGGCTTCCCGTACGGCCTTCTTTACCTCACGCTGGAGGGCTTGCTCGTCGATATGGTGGCGCCGCTCCACCCGCGAGCGTGGATCGATCGAGCGTTTGGACGCCGGAAACACATACTGCCACCCCCACTCCCGGCCGGCCTTGGGATATACTTGCGGGCGAGTGCATAGGGCAAATACACGTCCCCGAAGCCATCGCGGAGATCCTGCTCATGGACCGCCTTCACCTTTGCAGATATTCGTTGATGGGTATCGCCAACGCGCCGGGGAGCATCGTGACCCTGTCCTTCTCCCCCTTCCCGTCGCGGACCATGATCTGAGCGTATTCAAAATCCACATCCTTCACCCGTAAGCGCACACACTCCATCAAACGCAGCCCGGCGCCGTAGAGTAAGCTCGCCATGAACCAGTGGCGTCCCTCCAGGCGGGCCAATATCGCCCGGGCCTCGTTCCCAGTCAGCACGACCGGCATGCGCGCGGGTCGCTTGGCGCGTTCGACATTCTGTAGCCACTCAAGCTCGTGCCCGAGCACTTCTTTGTAGAGGAACAAGATCGCGCTCATTGCCTGATTCTGTGTAGAGGCTGACACTTTTCGGTCCACGGCGAGGTGGGTCAGAAACGCCTCGACCTCGGGAGCCGCCATCGCGGCCGGGTGCTTCTTCCCGTGGAAAAGGATAAAGCGCTTGATCCAATCGAGGTACGTCTGCTCGGTGCGGATGCTATAATGCTTCAAACGAAGCTTCGCTCGGACCTGATCCAGTAAGCGCGGTGGGGTAGGCATCGGAGTGAAATCTAATTCGACTGGCCAAACTGGGGCCTATTATCGACCGAACCTACTGGATCTTGAGCACCGGCGCCGAGGGGAGCAAACTAGATCTCATTTTTGACGCAATGCTAAGGCGTCTTTTAGGAGGTCTACTTCAAGTTGGTCGGCGCGCAGCGCCGGGGCCACGGCCTTTAGAAGGGGAGATGAGCATGGATAGGATCACAGGCTTTGATAATTGCGATCGCGACGGCGCTAAGCGCGCGCCCACCAACGGAGCGCGAGTTGTCTCACCTCAAGTTGTCCGGCGCTACGCGCCGTCCAACTCTCGTTCGAGCGGCACCGCGGCGCTGCGCTTGCGGCTTCGCCCCTATGACTCGCTCGGAAAGCTTCGCTTTCCTCCCGCGTCAAGGGGCGCCGCTCAACTCGCGCTCCGTTAGGCTGGCCCGATAATTTGGTCATGTGAGAGAGGAGGTGAGCACCGCCAAAAGGTGTATCCAGGAACTGAAGAACGTGAAGGCGTGTCAGGGAAAAGCGTTAGAAGGCGCATGACTACTATCCGTATAAACCACAAAGTTTCGCGAACAGGAGGCTAAAATGAAAAAGTTTTATAAAACAGCAATTGCGGTTCTTACCTTACTTGGCATGATTTCTTTATCCTCAATCGTTCATGGCCAACCACCATATACTACGGCAAGGTTAACGCATATCTCCATGAATTCAGATGGTACTGTCTTCATAAAATGGGCTGGGTCGCCAAGACCAAGTCCTGCCTGTAGTGGAGGTGGAGATAATTTTGGTTGGGTCAAAATTCAACCTACAGCTAACGAAGCAATAAAAGCCTTGGCCCTTTCCATTCATTTTAGTGGCACACCGGCTCGGATTGACACGTCGGGCTGCGATGGACCCTACGAAATTGTTACTTCACTGTACACTCCTTCAGGCTGATCAAATTGTCCCTTAGTTAATTGAGCTAAAGGAGATAGTTACGTTGGCTAGGGCTTTAACTTAAGGAGGTCCGTATACACATGCGATATCTAACATTCTGGAAAGTGACTGCCATTGCTACATTAGCGGTAACCCTTAGCTGGGTAGCTACAGCAAGGGGTCAGCCCCCTGTCGTCCCACTCCTGGGAGGCACCCCGATTCCGATCCAGCCTCCGTACTTTGTGATGGCCTGGACCGGAACGGACACCGGCGTCATTCCTTTAAGTCGTATCAATACCTTAGAGAGTACGGACGGCGCTACCTGGATGCGGCTCCGGTTCACGCCCGCACCCATCAGCACAGACGGAGCAGCGGTTGCCTATGACGGCACCCGCACCTGGATGGTGATGTGGAACTCCGGTGGCAGCCTCAACTTCGTCACCGGCATAGGCGGAATGCCCACCACCCCGGCTACGGGCATCACGTGGTTTGCCGGCTCAGCGACCCGATTGCCTACGACAACTTCAGCCAGGGGAACGCCAGCTGTTGCGTTCGGCAATGGGAGTTTTGTGGCTGTATTTCAGGACGGCACCGGTATGCTCAGAATGGTTCCTTCGGTATTCCCGAGACCGGCGACAGAGACCGACGTGCCCCTGGGGTTCGCGGGTACCGACCCGGCCCTGGCTTTCGGGGCAGGCCGATTTGTGCTTGCGTTTGTGGATACGAATCGGAATCTGGTCGCTCGAACCTCTATGGATGGACTCTGCTGGAGCGCGCCGGAAACGATCTTTCCGTTTACCAGGCTCGAAGAGCCGGAGGGCATTATTTACCCAAGTGGTGTGTCCCTCAGTTTTACTGACGGAGCCTTTTATGCCACAGGTAAGCGGAATAGTCGCTTCCCGGAGACGGACTCGAACATCATCGGCTCCAGAATCGCTGTATTCAAGTCATCTGATGGCGTTTCCTGGCAAACTGTCACGGATGCTGGCCCTGCGGTCGATATGAATGCCGGAATACCCGGTGCGGCCTTTGCTCGGTGTCAGCTCGTGTTGGCTTATGACACAGGGCTATTTGTTGGCGCCAATGTGGGCACCCAGGTTGCAGCCCCGGACCTGTGCACCGGTCCATCGTCGTTTACATTCGGCAGCCTCCTAACTTTGGGCATTGGTACGGCTCCGACTGCACAGCCGGGCAGAAAAATGGCAGTAGTGTTCAGCGAGGGTGGCGGTCCGTACCTGGAGTCAACCCCGAGACTCGGTTTTCCAGACAGCATCAGTTTCGGTTCCGTGGCGGTCGGAGATAGCAAGACACGGACGCTGACGATTAGGAACACCTCACACGTCCCTGCAACTATCTCGCTTCCAGCGTCTCGGCCGGGAATTTTTGAGTGGGGTGCTTTCAATGGCGTATTAGACTGCGGTGGCGCGAGGGACTTAGTCGTAGAATTCACACCAGGGGGCCCAGGAGTTACTCAAGCGACGCTGACGTTTACTAGTAACGCTGCCGGGAGCCCACATTCGATCATCCTCAGGGGCAGGGGCCTCGAGGGGGAACCTCCCTAGCATAATTGCCATTGAGGGACAAAGAGATCATTGAGAATGTCCTCAGAAAGAATGGGCACTCTTGACTAAAGGCACTCAGGAGTTGAGGGGTCAAGTCTTGCAATGGAGCTTCTGTCAACTGGTGTGTAAATAAGTTCAGGCGGCATCCCTCAACAATTCCTCTTGCATTCGTACTCCATCGACGTATTTCGCTCTTTGGTAAACATCTTTCAATAAGTGCATGGCATTCAAACGGCGGAAGGTC
>JBIMKD010000033.1:0-2639 GCA_043673815.1 Chromatiales bacterium | reverse complement strand
TACAGCGAGGACAGCGAGGCGGAAACCGACATGAATGTGGTGATGAACGATATGGGTAACTTTGTCGAACTGCAAGGAACCGCCGAAGGTCACGCCTTTCGCATGGATGAGCTGCACAAGATGCTCGACCTCGCCCGTGAAGGAACCGCCAAGCTTATCGCGCTGCAACGCCAAATATTAGCCACGTGACGATCGCGGCAAACGAGCGTCTTCCGCGCCGGGTGCTCGTCGCGAGCGCCAATCGCGGCAAGCTTCAAGAGATCGCCGCGATCCTCGGCGGCGTGGGAATCGAGGTTCTCGCGCAGTCCGAATTCTACCTCGGGGAGGCCGCGGAAACCGGGCTCACGTTCGTTGAAAATGCTATTATTAAGGCACGGTGGGCCGCGGCCCGGACGAGTCTTCCCGCCATCGCCGATGATTCCGGTCTCGAGGTCGACGCCCTCGGCGGCGCCCCCGGGATCTATTCGGCGCGCTATGCCGGGCCGGAGGCTAGCGATCAAGCAAATGTAGACAAGATATTGCGCGAAGCGGCGCGGGTCCCGGACGACCGCCGCCAGGCCCGATTTCACTGCACCATGGTTTATCTCAAGCAGGCCGCAGATCCCGCCCCGCTCATCGCCCAGGGCGTTTGGGAAGGCCGTCTGCTGCGCGCCCCCCAGGGCCGCAATGGGTTCGGTTATGACCCGATCTTTTTCCTACCGGACCATGCGTGCTCGGCCGCCGATCTGGATCTGGAAACCAAGAACCGCTTGAGCCACCGCGGTCAAGCGGTGCGACAACTCTACGCGCTGCTATGCGCGCACTATCGCCTGCCGTAGCCCATGAAGCTGCGGGAGCCGCCACCGCTTTCGCTCTATGTCCACGTTCCGTGGTGCGTGCGCAAATGTCCGTACTGTGACTTCAACTCGCACGAGATCCGCGGCGAACTGCCCGAGCAAGACTACTTACGAGCCTTGCTCCGGGATCTCGCCTGCGAACGGGCGCGCGTGCCGAAGCGCGAGGTGCTGAGCGTGTTTATCGGGGGTGGAACACCGAGCCTATTGTCCGGAGAGGCGCTGAGCGCTCTGCTGGATGGGATCCGCGGGCGGCTGCCGCTCGGCGCGCAGAGTGAGATCACCTTGGAATCCAATCCCGGCACGCTAACCGCCGAGCGCCTCCGGGACTACAAGCACGCCGGGGTCAACCGCTTGTCGATCGGCGTCCAAAGCCTGCGCGATCCGCAATTGGCGTCGCTCGGCCGCATCCACAGCGGGGAAGAGGCCCGGCGTGCGTTCCAGGCCGCGCGCGAGGCCGGATTCGACAACATCAACCTGGACTTGATGTTCGGGCTCCCGGAAGATACTTGCGCTGGCGCCCTTTTCGATTTGTCGCAAGCCATCGCCCTCGGGCCTGAACACCTGTCGTGGTACCAGTTGACCATCGAACCCAACACCGCGTTTTTCCGCCACCCGCCACCGCTTCCCGATGACGACGCGCTCTGGGAGATCTACCAGGACGGCCAAGCCGTGCTCGCCGCGCACGGCTATGTCCAGTACGAGGTATCGGCCTATGTACGCGGGGAGCACCACTGCCGGCATAACCTCAACTACTGGCGTTTCGGCGATTACTTAGGCATCGGCGCCGGTGCTCACGGAAAAATCAGCGATCCGATCGAACAGCGGATCGTACGCACGGCCAAGCGCCGCAACCCCAAGATCTTCATGCACGAGGCCGGGACCGCGGCCGTCATCCAAGACGAACACCGCCTCGGTGCGGACGAAATTATCGTCGAATTCATGATCAACGCGCTGCGGCTTCGAGGCGGATTCCCCTCGACACTTTTCAACCAGCACACGGGCTTGCCCATCGAGCTCATCGAGCCTTCCTTGATCGACGCCGCCCAACGGGGCCTCGTCGATTACAGCGCTGGGCATATCCAACCCACAGCGCTCGGTCTCCGCTACCTGAACGAGTTAGTGTATTTGTTCTACGATCACGGCACGCATTTCAAGCGGGCCGTGTAAGCGGCTTGAGCGAAGGCGAAGACTACTACTTCGCCAATCCCGGCCTCCACTCGTTGCCCGCGCTCGCTTCGCGTGCCGCCCCGCTCCGCGCTAACTCAATCATGTCGTGGAGCACATAGGCGGTCTCGTACAGCGTCACCTGGCCGATGTCGATGGGTTTATCGCCATTAGCGGCGCTTGAATCGCTTGCTTTCTGGTAAGGCGTCGGCGTTGCCTTAAAAACTTCGCGATAACGCTTTTCCAACTCGCGTTGCCAGCGCTCAGCCTCCTCCTGCCGTGCCCGGCGCTTACGCTCGAGGAGACTGACGCGATTGCGCACCTCTTCCTGCCGCTGGCGTTGCGCTTCATGAATCAACAGCGAAAAGATAGGCGCCTGGCTTACGCGGGATTTGTGGCGCCATCGGGCTTCCTGAAGCGTGTGCATCGGAGCGCTCAATGGGGCGTACTTCGCCGCTCCGATCCGATCCCAGGGCAAGGCGTTGTCGAACGTCCGTTCGCCCAGATCGGTGCTGTTTAATACCGCCGGGAAAACAATATCCGGTACCACACCGCGGTGTTGCGTACTGCTGCCGTTGATACGGAAGAATTGGGCCACCGTGGCCTTGAGTTGGCCGAGATCCTCGTCCTCAGTGCTAT
>JBIMKD010000032.1:0-5752 GCA_043673815.1 Chromatiales bacterium | reverse complement strand
TGCGCTCGCGCAGAGCCAGCGCTTCGATCACGGCTGGCGGTTGCTCGCGCAAACCTACCGTGCCCACGTCGCGGCTCCGGATAACGTCGTTGCATTCCCTGGCACCAGGGCACACTGATGATCAGTTTGAGACCTACACCCTATCGGTTCTACGCCCATGGGGAGGGGAAGCCCGATCACGCCCCCAAAGCTCCGCCCAGCCTTGTACAATCGCAACCACCGGAGTATGTTCTTGCGCTCGGGGGGCGAGTCGCTTAACTAATCGTTGGTCGGCACACGAGAAAACGCAGTCTCGACGGATCAACAAGACTCCGTGAAGATCCATGTCTTGACGCCGGCCGAAGCGCCTCCTGGCATTCAGCGGCTTCTTCCCGTCTTGCAGAACTCACTCTCTGCACCTGCGTACAGCACCTGCCGCATCATCGTGGCTTTTGCTCGGCTCAGTGGTGTTGTGCGGCTTCTTCCACAGATCAGAGCTTGGCGAGCCCGTGGAAACGCCATAGAGGCGATTGTCGGGATAGACCGTTTTGGCACTTCGCGAGAGGCGCTTCAAGTGTTACTCGACGAGCTCAATGCGGTCTTCGTCACCCGCACACCTGATGAATCTTGCACTTTCCATCCGAAGTTCTACCTCTTCGAAGGGGGCCATCGTGCGCGCGCTATCGTGGGTAGCCACAACCTGACGTCGGGCGGTCTCGAGACGAACTTCGAGGGTGGCGTCATCGTGGATCTGCGGCTTCCTGACGATGATGCTCAATGGAAGTCGTTCCGGGATGCTTGGGACCAGCTACTGCCTAAGGTGAATCCCAGCACGCGCAGGCTAGACGTCGCGCTTCTCGATGGCTTGATCAAGGCCGGCCTTTTGCTCCCCGAGGTCCGCATTGCACGGGCCTCTCGCGCAGCTGGTTCGAAAGAACAGGGCCCTGCGATCTTTGCTCCAGACATCTTTCCGGCGATCGCGCCAGCACCTCCTTCACCTCTTCCTAAAGACTTTGTGCCAGGGCTGCGGCTGCCCAGTGTCGCCAAGAAGAAGCCCGCCAAGCCAGTGGCTGGTGAGCAACGGAACATCATCGAGGGCTTGCCGCGCGCGCTTGTCATCGAGATCATTCCTCACCACAACGGTGAGATTTTCCTGAGTAAGAAAGCAGCGGATGCTTTTCCTGCCTTCTTCGGCATGCCCTTTCCCGGCAGGACCGCGCCGAAGGTGGCCGGGAATCCTGGCTATCCAATGCGTGGCCCTGATCCACTCGTCGAGTGGCGGCTGTACGACAAGAAGGGGAAGCTGATGCGCCGATCCCAGTTTGCCTTGAACACGGTGCTCTACGAGAAGAAGAGCGAGATCCGCATCACCGTGACTCCCTCGCTCGCCAAGGCGATGCCCGAGTATTCGGTAATGGTGATGTGGGGAGGCTCCTCGCCGTTACCCACCGGGCTTGACTATGTGATCGATGCCTTTGTGCCTGGCTCACCAGGGCAGAAGAAGTGGGAGCCGGTGCTGAATGTCACCCTGCCGGGCGGCGGCAGGGCGCACCCGCGGCGAATGGGCTGGATCTAGCCCAGGCCCAACGTTCCGAATCTCAAGGATTCTCTTCTACTAAATTTGACTTGACGCGCCGGGTCTTGGTTGTGTATGGTTCATATTGTTTCACCCAGACTATGAAAACCAAGACCCGACAAGAACTTCTGAGCGAGGAACAAGCAGAGGGTTTCCTCGAGGTGTCAAGAACAACTCTCTGGCGCCTAAGAAGATCTGGGACTCTTCCCTTCTATAAGATAGGGAGCAAAGTCCGCTACGCCGTCGAGGATCTGCGCGAGTGGCTTGACGAGCAGCGTGGCGTGATGGCTGTGCACGAATCTGCGGCGGACTACGCGGTCACGAAACCGGCTGGACCGCATGAAAGTGGTTGGAAGGTGGCGCTCGAGAGCCAGGACTGGTCCTTCCACGACGAGTTCACCACATCGCTCACACACGGGATCCACCCTTACCCAGCGAAGTTTCCGCCACAGATCCCGGCACGGCTCATTGAGATTCTGACGCAGCCAGGGGATGTCGTGCTGGATCCTTTCTGCGGAAGCGGCACGACCCTGGTGGAAGCGGTCCGTCTCGACCGAGCGGCAGTTGGCAGCGATATCAACCCCGTTGCAGTGCTTGTTACCGAGGCCAAGACAGCGCGGCTCGACGTGGTCGCGGAACGCGTTCTGGACGAGTTGGAGCAAGCCGTCGACTCCGATGCGGCGCGCGAGCGTGGCCAGCCGCTCCTGTTCTCTGAGCCCGCGGTAGAGCGGACGCCGGTTGGTCCTCCCTCCATTCCCAACCTTGAACGCTGGTTTGAGCCTGTCGCCATCAAGGAAATCGGCTTGGTGCTCGCTCGGATCGAAAGCCTCCAGAGCGATCTCGCCCGAAGAGTGGCGCGATCAGCGCTATCCTCGATTCTGGTGGCGGTCTCGAATCAAGACTCTGAGACTCGGTACACGGCTCGGCCCAAGGCGCTTGCTGCCGGCGATGTGCTTGCCTGCTTCCTGCGGAAACTACGCGAGGTAAGCGATGTTCTGATCGCCTTTCGCGAGGTCAGTGCACCGCGGGAGGCTCGCGTGCTTCTCGCTGATGCGCGTTATCTGCCAGCTGACGTGGTGGGTCGGGTCGATGCCGTCGTCACGTCGCCGCCGTACGCGAACGCCTTTGACTATCACCTGTATCACCGCCACCGAATGTATTGGCTTGGCTACGACCCGGGCGAGCTCCGCAGGCAAGAGATCGGATCACATCTGAACTACCAGCGACGCGGTAATGGCATCGAGACCTACCGGAGCGACATGCAGCTCTGCCTCAAGTCGATCGCGATGGTGCTCAAGCCCGGCGGAGCTTGCGCCTTTGTCGTGGGTGATTCGGTTTTTTTTGGAAAAGTCGTGGACAACGCAGGAGTCATTGTGAGCGTGTCAAGCGGGCTTGGTTTCAGGTGCTTGACCATCGTCGAGCGTCGAATTCACCCGGTCAAGCGCTCGATGATCAAGCCTGCACGGCGCGCCCGTGTCGAAAAGATCGTCCTTCTGGTGAGGCAATGATGGAGTACATATTCAGGGGTCCGACGTATCGTCCCTTTCCTTACGAGAGGAGGCTGGCCGAGCACGAACTCGAGGCCCTGACAGGTAGCGAGGCCGACTGGAGGGGTGAGGCGCTCACGCTCTCAGTCAGGAAGCCGCTTGCTGCCGATCTACTTCGCCGCCTCGCCTTCACATCGTGCGTCGAAGCGCCGTCAGGGTCCATCCCGACTCAAGCGCATCTTCTCGAACAGTCCGCTCTTCATCTGCGCAATGGAAACGGCGCACGGTCATTAAGCGATGACGGGTCTTCGCGAAAGGAGTCCACCTATCTCACTCATGGGTTGCACAGGTACAAAGGGAAGTTTTACCCCCAGCTTTGCCGGTCTCTGATCAATATTGCCTCGATTAGTCCCGGAGACCTAGTGCTCGATCCATTTGTCGGCAGTGGTACCACACTCGTTGAGTGCGCTATTTCTCGGATAGACTCGATTGGTTTCGACCTCAATCCACTTGCGAATCTCATCGCCGCGACCAAGGTAGACCTTCTGCAGGCGCGCACCGAGAACCTCGCTGCGGCGCTGAGGCGCTTCGAAGCGGCGTTGGCTGAGGAGTGTCAGGATGTCGGTCTCGCCTGGGTTGGTCCGTGGTGGTCCGAGCCGGAGGGTGATCGAGGCTTTCCAGCGTCGGTCCTTGCCAAGGAGTGCGGGCTCCCACAAGCCGGCGCCGAGATACAGCGGTGGTTTCCGGCCGCGGTGTGCCAAAAACTAGTAGCGATTCTCCGAGCGACACGCCGCATCGAGATGCCGGTGTTTCGCAGGTTAACCCAAGTCTGCTTGTCGGACCAAATTCGCAGTGTTTCTCAGCAGGAGCCGCGGGACCTCCGAATTCGTCGGCGCGCACAGGAGATCGAGGACGCCCCTCTTTTGTCGCTGTTATCAGAGAAGCTTGTGAAGGAGATGGATAAGCTGAAGGCTGGGATGGCGGTTCTTGGGGCACCCGTGAAGGTCGGCGTGGCCAGCGCGGAGCTGCGAGACGCACGGACCCTTGATCGTGATGCACATCCCATCCTCTACCGTCGTCGTGTCGATGCGGTGGTAACCAGTCCACCGTATGCGAATGCACTACCGTACATCGACACAGACCGACTCTCTCTTCTGGTGCTTGGGCTGCTCTCTGCCCGAGAGAGGAACCAGCTTCAAAAGGAAATTATCGGCAACCGAGAAATCCAAGACCGTGAGCGTCGCGCACTTGAGGAAGAAATCGAGGGAGAGCGTGGGATTGGAACCTTCCCCGCCGCGGTCGCGGGCCAGATACGAAAGGTCATCAGCCAGAATCGGCGTCATCCTGTGGGCTTCCGCCGCCGCAACGTGCCAGCGCTACTTTACCAGTACTTCCGAGACATGCGCACGGTAATGGATAAGCTACATGCCGTCGTACGGCCGCGTGGGAAGGCTTTCCTCGTCCTGGGGGACAGCACGACGCAGCTGGGAAACGGCGAGGAGCTCACAATCCGAACGACGGAACATCTGGCCGCGCTGTCCGAGCAAGTGGGCTGGTGCGTGGCTGACGTGTGGCCGATAACAGTGACGATCGAGGACTTCGCTCACGTACGAAACGCGATCACCAAGAACAAGATACTCGTTCTGAATAGAGGGCCCGCTCCCAAGTATGCCGGCTAACAAGACCATCCAGAAGACGCGCAGTACAACGCCGGCGTGCTTTGCTGGCTTGGGTTACGCGCGCCTCTGATGGTGGTTAAAGGGGCCAGCCTCAATATATTTGCGATATACTCAACACATGCCCCGCCGCCTGCGTGTTCGCTTCGATGGAATACCCCGGCACATCGAGCAGCGCGGCCACAACCGCGAGCCATGCTTCTTTGGCGAAGAGGACTACTATACCTACCTGTATTGGTTCAGTGAACTCGTCCCGATGGCTTGGTGTGGAGATATAGCTACTATCCTTATACCTCGCTAGACACGGCCGGCAACTACGCTCTCAAGACCGTCACCTATCCGTACGGGGCCAGCATTACCTACACCTATCAGCATATCGATTTTACCCCTACCGACCTGTCGCTCGATCGAACCACCGCTGTCGCCACCAAGGAGGTTTCTGGCGATCCACCCGGGATCTCGGTGGGCTCCGGCTCGTCCTTACCCACTGGCGCCTGGAGCTTCGAGTTCGAGCCCCATTCACCGGAGTTATTTTTTACCGACAAGGGCAACTGGACTTCCGGACTCGACAAGACCACCGTGAGAATGCCGGGCGGCAAGCAGGTTTACTACCACTATGGGTACTCCTATACCGGTGGGCTGTCGGGCGGCATCCTGTGGGCGACCGGCCTCCTTTTCAAGCAAGAAACATGGGATGGCTGCTCGACCGACAGTTGCGTGGGCGTGTCAAGCGCCTTAGTCGACGTCATCTACAACGAATGGGAACCGCGGTTGATCTCCCACGAGAACTTCTGGCATGGCCGGGAGGGGATCGAAGAGGACACCTACGTCCCCCAGCTCCGAAGAAAAGTGCACAATCGCGATGATTCCGGGAACGACACCCGCTATGAGCAATACATACGTTAGTTCTTAAGAAGCACCGTAAACGTGCTGCAAACCGAGTTTAAGGCGTCCTGAGCGCTGGTCTCTCTTGGGATGGGCGCGCCGTGCGTTGAGAGATAGATAGTGCAAAGCGCGCTGGAGGGTTTTCTGCA
>JBIMKD010000031.1:0-12900 GCA_043673815.1 Chromatiales bacterium | reverse complement strand
GGCGACACGCAACGCCCCAATCGAAATCCCGAAGAAATGCAGGATCACCGCACCGATGTACAGCACGACCAGCATGATGACGGCGGCGATTATCGATGCCTTGAGCGCCTGATCCCGTTGTTTGGGAGCGGACATGCCGGAGGTGAGGCTCAGGAACAGCGGCATGGTGCTGAACGGATTGACCATCGGGAAGATGGCCGCGAACGCGCCGAGAAAGTGTTCGACGAACTGGATCACCGGTGGAGCTGATACGGGGTCTGGCATTCAACCCCAGACAGCGAAGAAAATCACTTCGCTACCACGATAGCTGGCGGCTGCCACGTCCCTTCGCCCGGCGGCAGGATCGAAGGCGGCTTTTCCTTCGGCCAGTACAGACGCATCGCCAGGTAGATCGGTCCGTTGGGCGCGGGCAGTCAGTTGGATTCCTTGTCCTTGCCCGGCGACTTGTTCTGAATGTCGATCGTCAGCGAGCCGTCCTTGTTCTTCTTCAGGTTCGGCAGCATCGGCGAATTGATGAGATAGCGATTGATCGGGTTCTCGATCAGGAACTGCGTCTTGCCATCGTACATCGTCACCGACCAGAAGGCATTCACCGGCGGGAGCTGCCCGGCGGGAAACGTGATCGTGTAGTCGTGCTTGCTGCCGTCGAGCGCTTCGCCATTTGCCAGTGTTTTGGTGATGGGATACGTGGCCTCGATAGCGTCGTTGCCGTAGATCCCGCCTTTCGCACCGGCCGCGCGCAGCAACCAGTTGCCGTTGAAGAAGGCGCGGTCGCCGAAGTACGAGCCGATCTTCCAGCCGTTGATGATTTTTTCTCCGGACTCGAGATACTTGTCGATCTTTGCTTCGCCGTCCTTCATGCCCAGGGCCACCTCGGCCTTGTGCGCCAGAGAGAGGTCCTTGAAATCGAAGGTCTTGCCAGCGCCGATGCCGATGCTGGCCAACTTCGCACGGATCGCTCTCTCCTCGGGACCGGCCGGAGCGAACGGCAAGGCGAAGTCCAGATAGTCGAAGAAGTTCGTCTTGACCAGTTCCTTGTCGATCTTCGGGAAATTGACCGCCGGCGCTGCCGGTGGGGCCGGTTGCTTCAGATACGCGGAGAGTGGCTGCGCCTTGTAACCTGTCTGCACCTTGACTACGTTCGGCATGTCGGCCGGATTGAAGAGTTGGGTGCGGTAGCCCGCCAGTGCAAATTGCGTGGTGGAACGAAACACCTTCTTCATGCTAACCGGTGTTTCGCCTTTCCAATCGGGGCCGACCACCATGTAGTCGCCGGCCTCGTTGCCGGTGGCGCGGCTGCCGATGTAGCCGAAATTGAAGGTGTTGCCGTCTTCGAGCTGCACCGCGTAATAGCGCGATTTCTCCACGGCCGGGACCGATAGCACCATCGGTTCGGCCCGCAGGTCCATCCAAAGGAACGAATAGGGTGTATCGCTGTTAGGCGTGACGATCGCCGTGTCCTTGTAGGTGAAGACACGAGGCTCGTTTTTGATCTCGTTGAACGGCGCCTTGAACTGGCCCGAGTTGCGATCCACCGCATACTCGTACATCACCGCGTAGTTCATCACGATCGGCAGACCGTAGATGAAGCCTTCCTCCGCGATCGCCTTGGTTTCTGCGATGCCGGGCGCGACAATGCCTTTGGCCGCGTCTTTCTTTTCGGCCTGCGCGATCGGGTCGTCCTTCTTGCCGCAGCCGGCTAAGAGTGCCACGACGACGGCGCTGCACAGAGCGCCCTTACAAAGTGCGTGTCTTGATCTGCTCACTTACCTGTCCTCCAGACTTACCTGCGTTTTTGATCGGTTCAGGCTCGCTCTCGGTCACGCCGCCCAACCGACAGAGTTAACCGGCGCGCGCCGCTTTTGCACGCGTCCGAGTTGAACGACGGGTTAGCTTCTTGGTTTGCTCCGTGAGTTGTAGCAGCCCGCGAAGCGCCTCATTGACAGCAGCAGAGGTTGGAAATGCTTTTGCGACGTCGGGGTTCAAGAGAACCAGGTTCGAGCCCTTCTGGTAGGAAGAAAAATACTTACCGCGAACCCCCCTTCCTAGGTCCTCGCGGCAGTACTCTGGCCGGAGATCATCGCTAACCGCGGATTTAGCCTTCTTCATAAATTTTCCTTTCTGCTCGGATCGCGCGACGAGCACTTATAGCCGAACATGCTTGCCGCGTTGCGTATGCGACACCACTAACAACACACCGCTCCGTGACACCCCGAACGTCAGCCAGCGGACTTCACCGACAGAGTGATCGGGGTCGTGAAAGGTGATCGCGAGCGGGTCGCCGAACACAGAAGCAGCCTCTTCGAAACTGACACGGTGTTTTCGGAGATTGGCCGCCGCTTCCTCCCTGTCCCATTCTAACTCCATCTAAAGGCGCCTATCCAAACCAGCCGAGCCGGTCGATGACCATACCCCACACGCGCTGGCGCGCCGCCCCTGTCGCGGGCACGCCGAGAAAGCTTGCTCGAGAAGACTGAACGCGCTTTGTACTGATGAACCAGTGAGTTGTCAAGCATGCGAGTCCTCGGCCTGGAATCGCCGCCTGACCTTGCCTCGTACACAACGTTTGACTATAGTGTGCCGGGACACGCAAGGCATTGCGAGCGTGGTTTCTGGCCATTTGGTTTGTGACGAGTCAGAAGCACGGGGCCAGCGCGCTGGGGATGCAACGCGTGCTGGGTTTAGGGAGTTATCAAACGGCATGGAGGTGGCTTCACAAGATGCGGTGCGCCATGGTATTCGCGGGAAGAGCGGGGCTCGCGACCTACGAGGTCCGGGAGACGAACGGAGAAATCGAGGTCCGGATCTAGCGGCTGTCGATCGATGGACCTCGATCCCGTCATCCGGTCGCGCGTCCAGTTCGCGTTCGTCATCAGCTTCCACATCATCTTCCCGGCGTTCACGATCGGGTTGGCGGCGTGGCTGGCGACGCGAGGGCGCGCGGCTATTCACCGGCAACGCGCTCTATCGGCGCGTGCTCGACTCCTGGCTGAAAGTCTTCGCGGTCTCGTTCGGCATGGGAGTGGTGACGGGCGTCGTGATGGCGTTCCAGTTCGGCACCAACTGGGGCGTGCAATTCCCGATGAGGCGAACGAGCGGAATCTCTTCGCGATCGAGGTGCCGAGGCTCGGCAGCTTCATCTGGGACGGCAACGAGACTTGGCGGGTGGTGATCGCAGCGAGCCTCTTTGCGGCCTTCCCGGCGGTCTACGCGGTATTCCCGCGATGCGCGGCGACTCGAGCCACTTCGCGCGCCAGGACGCCGTCGAGGAGGCATGGCGCGTGATGCAGCCTCTGCCCGACGCGCCGCCGCCGGTCGAGGCCTACGAGAAAGGGTCGTGGGCCCCGCGTCGGCTGATCGTCTGCTCGGGCACCGCGGCAGCTGGCACGACCCCTGGATGCCGAAGTGAGCGCGAGCGGTGTGGCGAATCAGCTCCGGAAGGCCGGAGCCGACTACGTGCTGCCGTCGATGGCGGCGCCGTTCCCGGGACTCTGATGGTGACGAACGGCAAGCACCGCGTGGTCATCGTGGGCGCCGGCTTCGGCGGGCTCTTCGCCGCCAAATTCCTGCGGCGGGCGGCGGTCGAGGTGACGCTCGTCGATCGCGTCAACCACCATCTCTTCCAGCCGCTCCTCTACCAGGTGGCCACGGGCATCCTCTCCGAGGGAGAGATCGCTCCGGCGACGCGCGACGTGCTGAGAAAGCACGAGAACGTCACCGTCGAGATGGGCGAGGTGACCGGGTTCGACCTCGAGACGAGGCAGGTCGATGTCGTCCAGCCGGGCGGGCGGGAGGTGACGCTCCCCTACGACAGCCTGATCGTCGGAGCCGGAGTCGGAGGGTCCTACTTCGGACACGACGAGTACGAGGAGTGGGCGCCGGGGATGAAGACGCTCCACGATGCGCTCGAGCAGCGGCAGCGGATCTTCGGAGCGTTCGAGATGGCCGAGCTCGAGCACGATGCCGATGCGCGCCAGGCGTGGCTGACCTTCGTCGTGGTCGGCGGCGGGCCGACGGGCGTCGAGATCTCCGGGCAGATCGCCGAGCTCGGGCGCCGGGCGTTGAAGGGCAACTTCCGGCGGTTTGACCCGGCGAGCGTGCGAGTGATCCTGTTCGAGGGCGGCAAGGAGATCCTGGCCACGTTCGGCGACAAGCTCTCCGAGAAGGGAACCAAGGCGCTCGAGCGGACCGGGGTCGAGATCCACGTCGAGTCGATCGTCACTCACGTCGATGTCGAGGGCGTCGAGGTGAAGGGGCCCGACGGCTCCGTCCAGCGCTACGAGGCGAAGACGAAGATCTGGGCCGCGGGTGTGGCCGCGTCTCCGCTGGCGAAGATGCTGGCCGAAGCAACCGGCGCCGACTGCGACCGCCCCGGACGCATCAAGGTGCAACCGGACTGCTCGCTTCCCGGCCACCCGGAGGTGTTCGCCGTCGGCGACATGATGAACTACAACGATCTTCCGGGCGTCGCCGAGGTCGCCATGCAGTCGGGTATCCATGCCGCGAGGACGATCAAGCGGCGCCTCAAGGGCAAGGAGCCGCAGCCGTTCAAATACCGCAACCTGGGCAGCATGGCCGCCATCTCGCGGCGCCGCGCCATCGTCGACTTCCACGGCCTGCGGATCTCCGGGTACCTCGCCTGGCTCATGTGGCTGGTCGTCCACGTCACCTTCATGACAGGCTTCAAGAACCGGTTCAGGACCCTGATCAGCTGGGGACTCTCCTTCGTCGGTCGAGGGCGGACCGAGCGAGCGCTCACCCTCGGGACCGACCCGCCGCCGACACGAGAGATCCCGACAGCCGCAAAACCACCGGCCAAGGGGACGACGTGACGCCATCGATCCGTCTGCTCCTGGCAGACGTCGACGGGACGATGGTGACGCAGGACAAGATCCTCACCGACCGCGCCGCTGCGGCCGTCCGCAAGCTGGGCGACGCGGGCATCATGTTCGCGGTCACGAGCGGCCGTCCGCCCCGCGGCATGTCGATGCTGATCGAGCCCCTCGACCTTTCGACCCCGCTGGCCGCGTTCAACGGTGGGCTCGTGGTCGACCGGGAGATGTCGGTAATCGAGCAGAAGGTCATCCCCAGCGACGTGGTCGCGCCCACGATCGAGCGGATAGAGTCCCACGGGCTCGACGTCTGGCTCTACCGCGGGTGCCGACTGGTACGTCCGCGACCTTGAGGCCCCGCACGTCGAGCGCGAGGCATGGACCGTCAAGTTCGATCCGAAGGTCGTCTCGAGCTACGACGGCATGACGGACGACATCCCGAAGATCGTCGGCGTCAACGACGATACCACGAGGTGCAGCGGGCCGCCCGCCACGTGACGACGTCCAACGAGGACGAGGGCTTCGCCAACGCGGTCGAGCGGCTCGTTCTGGTCTGAGCCCCGGGGAGCCTCCGCAGCGAACAACTGAGAATCCGGCTCCGTCGCCCGAGTAGCTGCTGCTCGCGTCGGCCGTTGCGGTGCTCCCTGGGAGGAGGACTTCGAACCCCGCCGAGGCACCGACCTCAGCGAGCCCCTACCCGAGTATGAGTTCGATCAGCGGGTGAGCTGGTAGGCGCTTTCCCTCCCGGTCCTGCTCGACTCGCACAGGCGCACTCGCGTTCAGGCACCGGACAACCACCCCCAAAACGGACCCTTGAGCCCCCGCCAACCCCGGGGCCGCCCCGACTGAGCGCTTCCCCCGGCGCCGGACCCCCTTCAGACCGCAAAATCACCGCCCAGCCCGTCCGACCAAGCATTCTCCATTGCAAGCCGGCGTTGAATCTCCTATCCTTAGGAACGGGTGAAGGTGGAAGAGTTCCAGGCGCAGCGTGCCAAAGTGCTCAATGAGAACAACATCAAGGCGGCTGAGGGCGCCGCAACGAAGGAACTCCGTGACGAACCCTCCCCACCCTGCCGGGCACGAACCGCATCGCGTCGGACAGCGCGCTTTTCAGGTCGACCTCTGGAACGCCCGCGGGGAGTTCCCGCGCGACTTGAACGAGGCCGCGGTGCGCCAGAAGGAGATCCAGTTCTCCAGCCGGACCCGGGCGGCGACCGATCAGTTCCGAACCAAGCAGCGGCTCCGACGGGCGGTCGCGCACCTCATCGAGCAGCTTCCGGATGGTCTGCGGCAGCAGGAGGAGGTGCGCGCGCTCGAGCAGGAGGCTGACCGGAAGGTCTACAACATCATTCACCTGATCTATCGCTCCCGGAATTACGAAGGCACCTCCAAGGACTACGACTTCTCCCGCCGGGCTATGGAGGAGCACTGGCAGTCCGGGTACGACGACGCCATCGGCACGCTCCGCCATCCGGAGGTGCTGCAGCGCCCCGACAACCCGGAGGCGTGCGCACCTTCGACCTGGTCAAGGACGGGCGGGAGTAGAACGGGCGGGATGATCGATGTCGATCGACCAACAATGCGAACAGGTGACCCACGATGAAGGAAAGTGAAGTCCGAAACAGGGCGTACGCAATGCCGCTGACGAGCCCGGCCTACCCGGTCGGCCCGTACCGCTTCTATCATCGCGAATTCCTGATCATCACCTACCGCACCGATCCGCAGAAGCTGCGGGAGCTCGTGCCGGAACCGCTCCAGGTGGAAGACCCGCTGGTCAAGTTCGAGTTCATCCGCATGCCGGACTCGACCGGGTTCGGGGACTACACCGAGAGCGGGCAGGTCGTTCCCGTTTCGTTCCAGGGACGCAAGGGCGGCTATACGCACTGCATGTTCCTCGATGACCATCCTCCGATCGCCGGCGGACGTGAGCTCTGGGGCTTTCCCAAGAAGCTCGCCAAGCCCACGCTCAGGGCGGAGATCGACACGCTGGTCGGCACGCTGGACTATGGCCCGGTGCGCGTCGCCACCGGCACGATGGGCTACAAGCACGCGGCGGCCGATCCCGCCGCGGTCAAGGCCTCGCTGCTGGCGCCGAATTTCCTGCTCAAGATCATCCCGCACGTCGACGGCACGGCGCGCATCTGCGAGCTGGTCGAATACCGCCTGGAGGATGTCGACCTGAAAGGCGCTTGGACCGGACCGGCCGCACTTGCGCTGTCCTCGCACGCCCTGGCGCCGCTCGCCGAGCTGCCGGTGCTGGAAGTCGTCTCTGCAACGCACATCGTCGCCGATCTCACGCTCGGCCTCGGCAAGGTCGTGCACGACTACCTGGCTTGAGGCCAGATCACCTGAAAGGGGTACCCCAATGCGCATACAAGACAAAGTCGCCATCGTCACCGGTGCCGCCAGCGGAATCGGCAAGGAGATCGCCATCACCTTCGCCCGCGAAGGCGCGAAGATCGCCATCGCCGACCTTGATCCGAAGGCAGCGGAAGCCACCGCCCGCGAGCTGGATCCGTCCGGCAAGCGCGCGATCGGTGTGGCGATGGACGTCGCCGACGAGGAGCAGGTCGACGCCGGCACGGCCAAGGTGATCGCAACGTTCGGCGCGCTGGACGTCCTGGTCAGCAATGCCGGGATCCAGATCGTCGCGCCGGTGGTCGACTTCGAGTTCGCCAAATGGAAGAAGCTGCTGGCGATCCATCTCGACGGCGCCTTCCTCACCACGCGCGCCGCACTCCGCCAGATGTACAAGCAGGGGAGCGGCAGCATCATCTACATGGGCTCGGTGCACTCGAAGGAAGCCTCGGTGCTCAAGGCGCCCTATGTCACGGCCAAGCACGGTCTGATCGGTCTGGCGAAAGTCGTCGCCAAGGAGGGCGCCGCGCACGGCGTCCGCGCGAACGTGATCTGCCCCGGCTTCGTTCGCACCCCGCTGGTGGAGAAACAGATCCCGGAGCAGGCTAAGGAACTCGGCATTTCGGAAGCGGACGTCATCAAGAAAGTCATGTTGAAAGAGACCGTGGACGGCGAATTCACCACGGTTCAGGATGTAGCCGAGACGGCCCTCTTCCTCGCTTCCTTCGGGTCGAACGCGCTGACCGGCCAGTCGGTCGTCGTCAGTCACGGCTGGTTCATGAATTGAGCAAGAAACGGGATTCACGCCGCAAGGCGAAAGCGAAGCGTCAGGCCGCACCCGAAGCGAGCCCCGCGCCGTCGGCGAAGCCGAAGCCCGGGGGGCGAGGTCCATGGCGCGAGCTGGTCGCGGTCTACCGCCGCCGCGAGGCGCGCGGGGAGCTGCGCGGCGGGCGCTTCGTCGCCCTGGCCTCGGGGGAGCAGTTCACGCTCCCCGAAGCGGTCGCGCGGCGCGGAATCATCCCGCCCCAGGCGCGACGGCCAAGATGCGGCAATGGGAGCACGGGGGTGGCTTCTCTCTCAATGCCGCGGTCCGCATCGAGGCCACGGACAGGAAGGGACTGGAAAGCCAGGGCCAAGGATGGCCCTGCTGGGCGCGCCGAGGACGCAACGCCTGCTCCGTTATTGTGCCGGCCCCATCTATGCCGGAGAGCGCCTGGAATGGGCGAAACCAGGCGAGCGTCTTATCTATCATCTCCCTAAACCCAGGCCGGACGGGCAGACCACCCTCAGCTTCACCCCGCTGGAGTGGCTGGATAGGGTGGCCGTCCTCATCCCGCCCCCGCGGCGCCACCGCCATCGGTATCATGGCGTCTTGGCACAAGGATGGGACGAGCAACTGGAGTGTATGTTGAAATACATGAGGATTCCGAGCACCACCGGAACGCGAGATCCCGAGCGCAGTAGATTTTTTCACAAGCTCTGAGGAAAAAGGGTGTTTAAAATTCTTATTCTCGCGAGCACGTTAGACTGCATCTCGCCAAGGGGATAGCCTCGTGTCCGCGGGGGACGTCAGCAGCGACCAGAGTGCTTTGCCACCCGCGACGGGTGGAGCGGCTTCGGCTTTTCCCTCGCCTCGGCCCGCCGACCCGGCGAGCGCCAGCAAGGTGCGCCTGGTGCGCGAGCTGCTGCGCCCCTACGGGGGCTGGCTGCTGATCATCTTTGCCGCCATGCTGGTACAGACGGTGATGAGCCTGGCGGCGCCGTGGCCCCTGAAGATCGTCATCGACAATGTCGTCGGCAGCCACAAGGTGCCAGAATGGCTGGCGGCTTTGCACATCTCCGTCCTCAGAGGCAGCAAGATGGAGCTGGCGGCTGTGGCGGGCATCGGGATCGTGCTGATTGCCGCGCTGGGCGCGGTGGCAAGCTACATCGAGAACTACTACACTGAGAGCGTGGCCCAATGGATGGCGTACGACCTGCGCAACCGCATGTACGACCACCTCCAGCGCCTGTCGCTTGCCTACTACGACAGTCACCAGCTCGGCACGATCCTGTCCACCATCATCGACGACGTCAAGACGATCCAGGCGTTTGCGTCGTCGGGAACGCTGGCTATCCTGGTGGACCTGCTTACCATCGTCGGCATGTTGGGCATCATGTTCTGGCTCAACTGGGACTTCGCCCTCATCGCGGTGGCGGCCACCCCGTTCCTGCTGCTGTTCGTGGCGCGGTTGAACCGCGTGGTGAAGCGGGCGACCCACGAGGTGCGCCGGCACCAAAGCGACATCATGGCCGTGGTGCAGCAGGGCCTGGAATCCGCCCGGGTGGTGAAAGCGTTCGGCGCCCAGGCCACCGAGGAGGCACACCTCAAGGAGGTCGGCCGCGCAACGGTGGATGCGGCGCTCGCAGCGCGGCGCGTGAAGTCGCTTCTCTCGCCCGCGGTCTCCATCGCAGTGGCCCTGTGCACGGGGTTCGTGCTCTATCGCGGCACGGCGCTGATCCTCGCCGACGCCATGACTTTAGGCGAGCTGACGGTGTTCCTCGCCTACTTGAGCAAGTTCTTCAAGCCGGTCCAAGACCTCGCCAAGATGAGCAACACCATCGCCCAGACGGCGGTGGCGATCGAGCGCATCCAGACGATCCTGAATACCGACATGATCGTCCCCGAGCGTCCCGGCGCGCGCGAGCCCGGCGCGCTCAAGGGCGAGATCGTGTTCGAGCACGTGGCCTTCGCCTACGATCCCAAGGAACCGGTGCTCAAGGACGTGAGCTTGCGCATCGCGCCCGGCCAGCTGGTGGGCGTGGTGGGCACCACCGGCGGCGGAAAATCCACGGTCGTGAGCCTGATTCCTCGTTTCTACGATCCCAGTGCCGGCAGCGTGAAGATCGACGGGGTCGACATTCGCGACTACACGCTGCAGGGGCTGCGCGGCTGCATCGGCTTCGTGCTGCAGGACACGGTGCTGTTCAAGGGCACGGTGCGCGAGAACATTGCCTACGGGCGGCCGTCGGCGACGCAGGAAGAGATCATCGAGGCGGCGAAGGCCGCCAACGCGGACGAGTTCATTGCGCGCATGCCCAACGGCTACGACAGCCTGGTAGGCGAGCGCGGCCTCACGTTGTCGGGGGGGCAGCGCCAGCGCATCGGCATCGCTCGCGTCATCATCCGCAGGACGCCGATCCTGATCCTCGACGAGCCCACGGCCGCGCTGGACACCGAGTCGGAGAATCTGGTGATCGATGCCCTGGAGCGGCTGATGAAGGGCCGCACGGTGATCACGATCGCGCACCGGTTGAGCACCATCCGGCGCGCCAACAAGATCATCGTTCTAAAGGACGGTCTGGTCGCCGAGCAAGGCACCCACGACGAGCTGCTGACCCTGAACGGCGTGTATGCCGAGTTGCATCGCGCCCAGGTCGAGCCTGCACCCGCGAAAGCGTGATTCCCCTAACACGCACGGAGCCCGTATGTCCCGCTCCCTGATTATCCTGCCCGACGATACCGCCCAGCCGCTTCTCGACGCTATCGCCGGCGCCAAGCAGTCGTTGCGCGTCAAGATGTTCTCGTTTTCCGACGCGGGACTGCTCGCCGCCGTCATAGCTGCGCACCAGCGTAGCGTCAAGGTCCGTGTGATGCTCAACCCGGCCCGGCGCAGCGGCGAGGCCGAGAACGAAGCAACCCACAAGAAGCTCGCGCATGCGGGTGTGGAGGTGATCGACACCAATCCCGCCTTCGAGGTCACGCACGAGAAGTCGATGATGATCGACGAGGTTACGGCGTTCGTCCACTCGGCCAACTGGGAGTTCAGGAACCTTACCGAGACGCGCGACTACGCCGTGGTCACGGCCCACCGTCACGAGGTGGGCGAGATCCTCGAATGTTTCGAGGCCGACTGGCATCGCAAGCCCTTCGACCCCGGCGAGAGCGCGCATCTGATCTGGTGCAACCTCAACGGCCGCAACCGCCTCGCCCGCTTCATCGACCGAGCGAAGGAGTCGCTGTTCCTGGAGAACGAGCGCTATCAGGACGAGGTCATCATCGAGCGCCTGGTGCGGGCCGCGCAACGCGGGGTCAAGTTGCATGTGCTGGCGCGCCCGGCCCACACCCTCAAGAAGGGCAAACTGGTCGAGGGAGTGGAGGGGCTGCGGCTGCTCCAGGACGTGGGCGCCAAGGTGCACAAGCTCAAGGGCTTGAAGCTGCACGCCAAGATGATACTGGCCGACGCCGAGCGCGCAGTCATCGGCTCAATCAATCTCGCGCCCGGGAGCTTCGACAGCCGGCGGGAGCTGGCCATCGAGGTGGACGACGGGCATCTGGTGAAGCGGCTGCACAGCGTTGCCCACCACGACTGGAGCCATTCGCATCCGCTCGATCTCAGCGACGAGGGGCTGCTCGCGGATCTCGACAGCGAAGCAGCCGAGGCCGCGGAGCTCCTGGCGCTCGACCTGGACAAAGCCAAGAAACCCAAAGGCAAGAAGCGCTGAGAGCTTGTGAATAAATCGTATCGAGCAAGTCCGAGTGCAAGGAGCCACGGAGCGAGCGACGAGACATATCAGGTAGATAGGCGAGGAGCGAGCGAGCACGCGACGCAGCGATCGGGATGCGCAGTAGATTAATTCGCAAGCTCTGAGCATGCGGGGAGAGTGAAGCTGTCAATGCGAGGTGATTGGCGAATTTCAAGGCACAGCGGCTCCAGGCTTGTGAGGGCTGCTGTGGTGGGAACGTTACTCGGACTACTGGGTCCCGGCGTCGTTGCGCGCGCCGCCGGCGACGACGGCGCGGGCCGCCGAGCAGAAGTCCAGATCAACCTTTGTTCCGAGCCGGGCGAAATCATCCAGGCGCTCGCCCTCGAGCCGGCGGCTGGCGGGCCGACGGAAGCCTGGTACTTCGATAACGCCGGCCTGGATCTGTCCGGGCAGGGGCTCGTCGTCCGCCTGCGGAGGAAAGCCGGTGAATCCGAGCTGACTTTAAAGGCGGCGGATCAGGATTGCACGCGCGTGCCACCCTCGTCGATCCCCCGCGGTGAGGGCAAGTGCGAGTACGACCTGCACGGAACAAGTCTCAAGGGCGCTGTCTCCCTGAGCCGATCGCTCACCGACGAGCAGGTGCAAGAGTTGCTGGCGGGACGCCATGCATTGACCCAGGCGCTGAGCCCCACGCAGATAGCTTATCTACGCGAGGTTGTCCACGCATGGCCGCTGGCGAGCGGCCTGCAGCGGCTTGGGCCGGTCCGGACCGTTTCCTACCGCAGCCCAGGCCGGCGCTTCGTTGTCGAGGTGTGGCACCTGCCCTCGGGGGGGCGCTTCATCGAGCTGTCCCAGAAGACCAGCTTTCAGGACGCGCTGCGCCTGAGCTCCGTCCTCGCCGATACGTTGGCACGGACCGGCGTGCAGCCGTGTGACGATCAGGCTTCGCGGGCGCGCGCCAAGCTCGAGGCTCTTCTCCCGGCCGGGACTTCTGCGAAGCGCGCGGCCCGCGAAAGGCCCGGCGCGGGTATTAATGCCGAACCGCTTACAGATTGAATTGCCGCCCAGCGATCACGCGCATCGCGGAGCATCACGAGAAGAAGCCATCAAACGGCGTCTGCAAGCGGGGATTGCGGCGGTCATGACGACCGCGGCTGCGGCGGCCTTGGCAGCCGATGAACGTCCTTCCGAGTCCCCGCCGCGCGATGTGCTGCTTCTCGACAGCATGGGGCGCGTGGTGCGG